>CAZHPC010000004.1:0-71392 GCA_964534685.1 uncultured Opitutaceae bacterium | reverse complement strand
CCCTGCGCATGTCCGACTCGTTTTTCCCGGCGAGGATGATGTTGTGGGCGTCGTGTCCGACGGAGCTGCCGACCGCCCCGTCCCTGAGCCCGAAGTCCCTCAACAGGCCGTGTGCGACCGCACCCGAGAGCCCATGGCGCTCGACGACGGTGACGAAGCAAAGGCGGTGGCGCGCAAGCAGGCGCTCCCAGGTTTCTCCGGCGCGCGGCCTGATTGGCACCCGGTCGTGGAAGAGGATGATCCCCGGAGGCGCCGTCCTGATGACGTTGGCCGTCACCGGTTTCCTCGGAAGCCCTGGCAGCAGGCGCAGCCCTTTTGGAATCCTCACGGTGGCGTACGCGGCCCGCGGATACCGGTACCTGCGGGAGAGGGCCCTGTCGAGGACGGGCGTGATCCGCCGGTCCTTTACCACGAGCTCGCCGCCGAGCCAGGTGCACTGCGGCTTGAGGGAGTCGTCGAGCAGCACGAGATCGGCCCGCCGCGCGGGCGCCAGCCCGCCGATGTCCCCGTCCATCCCGAACCGGGTGGCGGGGTGGAGCGAGCCCATGCTCCATGCCGCCTCGGGCCTCAGGCCCGCCTTCACCGCGGAGCGCACAACCCAGTCCATCCCGAAGAGGAAGAGGTCGTCGGCGTCCCTGTCGTCCGTGCAGACGCAGACCCTCTTCGGGTTTGCGCCGAGCTCGGTCACGGCCTTGATCGCCTGCGGGAGCGAGTTCCACGGCGTCGTCGGGGGGCCTCCCCTCAGGAAGACCCAGACGCCGCACTCGAGGAAATCGTCGGAGATCTCGCGGTCAATCGCCTCGTGGGTGTCCGAGATGCCCGAGGCAGCGCCCGCGGCGACGAATTCGCGGCCGTAGATGTGGCCCGAGACGGGCAGGCCGCGCCGGAGGGCCTCGGCGAGCACGGCATGGCTTCTGCGGTCTCCCATGGCCACCTGGACGAAATCCATCTTCTCGCCGAGCCCGACCGCCTCGGGCCAACGGTCAAAGATCCTCCCGATCTTGCCCGGCGTGAGGTCGCCGCCGGCGGTCTCAAACCTCGGCCCAGTCGCCGGGACCGTGCTCGGCACCGTCAGGAAGATCGAAAGCGGTGCCAGCCGGGCGTCCTCGAGCATCCATTCAATTCCTTTAGCATCGCAGACGTTACCGATCTCGTGGCTGTCGCAAAAAATCGTCGTCGTCCCGTTCAACAGGGCGGGCTCGGCGTAGGCGCAAGCGGTCATCATCGAGCTTTCGATGTGGATGTGGGGATCGACGAGGCCCGGCGCGACGATTCCGCCTCGGGCGTCAAACCGCCGGACCGAGGAACCCCGCTGCACCTTGCACGCCCCTGCGGGCTTCACGGCGGCTATCCTGCCGCTCTTTATCCACACCTCCCTGCCCTCATGGATTCTTTCGGTGTACGTGGAGAGGATCCGGGCCCCGGTTATGACGAGGTCGGGAACCTCGCGGCCCATGGCGACCGCCGCGAGCGTGCGTGTGACCCTGTGGAGGGGCGGGACGGAGAAACGCGTAAGGCTCATTTTTCTGGGTGGATTCTACTGCAGCCAGCCGGGCACCGCCCGGTCCGATACCGCTGGTCGAATCTATACATCCGCCGGCCCGGACGAGGCGAGACGATAGAGGGTTCGGGCCCGTGTCATCGACCAGGCGCGCCGGCGGGAGACTCGTCCGATTCGTAGGATGTGGCGAAGAAGACCTGCGTGGCGTAAATCCTTTGGTCGACAGCCAGGACGGCGTGGCCGAAGCGAGTGGCGCATCCCGTCTTCTTGAAGGCGGGGTTCAACAGGTTGGCGCGGTGGCCCGGAGAATTCATCCAGCCCGCAACGAGTAAGGCTGCGTACTCCAAATAGGTGTAGTTGCTGCGGGGCGAGCCGACGGGGCGCAGCGCGGGCATCCACAGCGCGTTCTCGGCCACGAGCCCGCCCTGGAGGCCTACACGCTCCACCCGCTCCCTGACGGTGTGCGCTCCGGGAAATGGATTGGAATGCTGTGCCTTCATGGCCAGCACCAGGTAGGCGCTCTGCTCGTCCGCGGCGGCGTCAAGGGCCGCCTCGCGCCCAAGTGCTGGCACGCCCTGCAAGGCGCGCACGCGGTTTGACTCCTCGAATATGGCCCTGGCCAGCAGCGCGTGATCGAAATTCTCCGGCGCCATCACGTGTTCGAACACGGCGGTGCCGGAAGCCGGAGGACCATGCACGTGGGAGCAACCCGCGAGAAGTCCGGCGAGCAGCCCGATCAGGACACTTTGGCATGATTTCACGCGAGCCAGCCAAGCGCGGGAGACGGTTCAGGCAAAGGTTTTTGGGAATGCGGCCCCTTGCGTAGCAAATGACACTCTGTGTGTGGGAGCAGGTGCGATGCTGGAAGTGTGGCATAAGAACAACGGTGAATTCTCCAACTGAGCAGACAGAAAGTTTGGAATGGATGCGTTTAGGGCGAACTGGTGGCAGGGCGGTCAGATGCGGGGTAAAGGCCAAAGGAGCAAGTCGAAGCGACTGATTCGCAGCCTTCTCCGGAATGAATCCGAAACTGGAAGCGGCTCACGGGTTGTAGATGTGGCGTTTTATAAGGGATTTTTGCGTCCCAAGTGTATAATCCTCCATGAGCTCTATGGTCCCATCCAGTGATTCCCTTTCTGAGGCTCTGCATGGCTGGCAAGTGACCCCACCCGCCGATCCAAACTTCCGGCAAAGTGTCTGGCGTCGGATCGGCAAACAGGCCGGTGTCACTTGGCCAGCCTATTTGCGAACGAACATAGCCGTGTTGTCGTTTGCCTCAATCATTGTGCTAACCGCAGCCGCCTATGGTGGCAGGGCTCTAGCGCACAAGCAGGCACGGGCTGACCGCGAATCCATCGTGGTTACTTACCTGGTAGACCTTGATCCGCGCATCCAGGCCACGTTAAGACCATGAGATTCCTGCTGGGCACAGTCGCAGTTATCACCCTGTTAGCCGCCAGCACGGGCTACGTCGGATACCGCATGAGCTGCAATCCGGCGTTACATGCCGCAGTGTCGAAGGGCGACACGATGGAGTGGCTGCGCACAGATTTTCACCTCTCTAACGATAAGTTTCTATTAGTCTGCCAATTGCACGATTCCTACGCGGGCACATGCGATGAGCATTGCCGCATGATTCAAGAGGCGACACGTGAGCGCGATGCGCTCCTAGCAGCCCACGCCGATAGGGCGGCATTGGATTCGGCAAATCGCAGAATACAGGGGTTGCGCGAAGTCTGTGAAGGATCGATTGCAACCCACGTCCGAAGGGTTGCCGAGTTGATGTCGCCCCAAGACGGCAGGCGCTATCTTGCCCTAGTACTACCTAGGATCGCCAACTTCGATCACACGGCTGCGCCCGATTTGCGCCTCAGGCACTCAAACTGACTCTATGGAAGTCGAGGCCGGCTCCATTCCGAGCGACGAGGACCTGATGAGCCGCCTAAAAGGGGGCGAGGATGCCGCACTCGCGCCGCTGATGCAGCATTGGGAATTGCCGGTAAAGCGATTTGTGTTCCGCATTGTCGGCAACATGGCCGAGGCCGAGGATTTGGCGCAGGAGGTTTTTGTGCGGATTTATGCCAAGCGCGCCACCTACCGGACGGGGGCGAGGTTTTCGACATGGTGCTTCTCCATAGCAGCCAACCTGGCCAAGAATCGTCTGCGCTGGTGGCGGCACCGCCCCACGGTCTCGCTTGCCGCTTGGACCGAGGCGGGCGGCGACAACGCCGACGAAACCCGTGCCGGCGAACCGGCATCACTCAAGGCGGCCCGCCGCGAGCAGATTGCTTCTGTTCAGACCGCAGTTGCAGCGTTGTCACTTGAATTGCGTGCGGCACTTGTCCTTTTTGAATACGAGGGGCAGTCAATGGCGGAGATTGCCGCTGCGCTCCATTGCTCCAGCAAGGCGGTTGAAAACCGGCTTTACCGTGCGCGGCAACAGCTGAAACAGAAGTTGCGATTGCAGGCCTAGGGGACGCTGGCCCAGGCAGCCCAGAAGCCATCGGTAGGCGTGGGGATTGATTGGGCTGGCGGCTGGGCAGCGAGGAAAGGGGGTGAGCTTTTGAGGCAGCTCAAGGGGATGGGATCCTTTGCTATCAGGATGTTTCACCCACCAAGATTTGCACAGTATTTGTCAAGAAGTGCGCGAGTGATTTGGCGGCAGCCAGTGTATCACCTCCTGACAGTTCAAGTTCCTGATTCAAAACCCGCAAAATAACATCTCCCATGAATATTGGAAAACAAACGCTTAAGTTACTCGGGCTCGGTTCACTTCTGACGCTCGCTCTCGGCATCACGTCAACCCTTCGCGCTGGTGCGGTCCTGCCGCCCAATTGGCACAGCAACGCGACGGTGGTGAACGCCAATGACGCCAACGCAGTCAAGCCAAACGACACCACCGTCATGGCATGCAGTGCATGCAAGACCACATCTATCACCGAACGGAGAATCTTGCCGGGCGCAAAGGCGGGGACCGCGTTGTTCACCGTTGGCTCAAGGCATGAATGCGCAATGTGCGGCGGAGAGACCACAACCGTGAACGGTCAGACTACGAGCACCATGCAGCACAACTGCGCGCTTTGTGGCAGTGCCACGGCATCCTGCTGTGCATCCTCGGCCGACGTAGAGAAGAGCTAACCCGCTCGATTCCATCGGCTCGTTACAATTCGGCGCCGTCACGACCAGAACGGAGTTCGCCACAAGGCGATTGCGATCTGCGGCCGCGGCGGCGCCGAATTACGTTAATTTCACCGGGCGTACCCGGAAAGCATTAGAGCCAGCAGGCAGCACACCATCTCCGTGATGCTCCGTCGCTCGCTCTTCACTACTTTAATGTTCGAGTCGGAATGCTTCAGCAACGATTCGATAGGTGACTGGAAAGGGATCGTTAGTTATCCGGCAAAGATGGTCTGCGCTTTGCACGATGCCCTTAAAGGAGGAAGCGGTGCCTGTTTCTCACACGTGTGGTGCGACCAAGTATGTATTGTAGAACCATGCGTCTTTATCAAAGCAGCGCGTGTTTTGTTCCGCACCCTGCACGTGTGCTAATCAAGCGCACTGTCTGTCACACATAGGGAAACAACTGCACAGGCGGCATTCGGCGCCAAACGACAACACCTTGATTCTCGGCATGTTAGGATATGGTCAACTTGGGCACCGGACCTGCAAGAGTTGGGTCACTATGCGTTTTATCAAATACACTAATCCCGATGCGCCGTCTGTCGCACCCTCCGCCCGCCTGGGTGGTCGTTTCTACGGCAGAACGGACATCGAAAACGAGATCGACTGGCTCTTCGGAGCGGCGCTGAGCGGCATTGCCGGATCGGCCCTGGGCGGACAGTTCCCCGTCGATCTTTACGAAGACAAGGACAACACGTACGTCCGGGCCGAGCTGCCCGGCGTGACCCGCGACGCGATCAGCGTCGAGATCGTCGATGGCTCCCTGTCAATCCAGGCTTCCCGCAAGGATAAGTCGGGAGAGGGGGAGAACACCGTGTCGTTTAACCGGCTGGTCAGCATCCCGGACGACGTCCAGGCCGACAAGGTATCCGCCGCCTACGAAAACGGGATCCTCACCGTGACGCTTCCGCGCACGGAGAAATCCAAGCCGAAGAAGATCAGCGTGACGGTCAACTGAACCCGCGCGAGTCCAACAAAAAGGAAACAACCACCATGTCATTCTTTAACGCACTAATTCCGGCATTCAACGGAGCGGCCCCCGAGGGCGATGTCATCCCGACGCGCAGGCCGCAGTATCACGTCGCCGAAACCGACGCGGCCTACAGTCTCACGGTCAACCTCCCTGGCGTAGCCAAGGACGGCCTTGAGGTCACGGACGAGAACGGCGAGCTGAGGATCACCGGCAAGCGGGCGCTCCCATTGCCCGATAATGTCGCCGTGCTCCATCGCGAGTCATCCGACGCGCTCTTTGAGCTCGTGCTCACGCACGACAACACCATCGATTCCGAGAAGATCGACGCGGAGCTGAAGGACGGCGTGCTTCGCCTGACTCTTGCCAAGGCGGAATCGGCCAAGCCGCGGAAGATCTCGATCAGCTGACGGTCCGAAGCCGGTCCAGGCGACAACCACCCTTGACCCCCGAGGCCGGGCAACCCCACGGGTTTCCCGGCCTTTTCGTGCGCCCGCGCGATCCTCGCCTGGATCACGCGCGCCCGGACCTCCTCGCAAGGAGCGACGCCGCTATCGAGAGAGCGAGGAGGGACGCGATCGTTGCGAGCGACGCGCCCGTTGGAATCTTGTACCAGATCTCGGCGAGCATCTTCACCCCGACAAACGAAAGGACGGCCGCCAGCCCCAGATGCAGATACCGGAGGTCGCGCATGGCGCCGCTCACGACAAAGAAGAGCGAGCGCAGCCCGAGGATGGCGAAGAGATTTGACGCGATGGCTATCGCCGCGTCGTGGGTCACCGCAACCACGGCCGGAAGCGAGTCCAGAGCGAAGACGAGGTCGGCCGACTCCAGCACGAGAAAGGCCGCAAGCCCTGCCGGCGCGTGGCGGGTCACGAACCGGAAGGCGCGCCCGGACGTGTCGAACGCCCTGCGGCCCGGGCGCGCGGCGGCGAGCCTGATCCCGGTGGCGAGGATGACGGCCCCGAATACGGGGACCACCCATGCGAAGATCGCGATCGCCTTCAGGCCCGCGACGATGAGCAGCGAGCGGAACACGATGGCACCGGTCACGCCCCAGAGGAGCAGGCGGCGCTGGCGGCGCGGATCCAGGGCGAACTGGTGGAACACGAGCGCAAACACGAAGACGTTGTCCACGCTCAGGCTGAGCTCGATCAGGTAGCCGGCCAGGTACTGCTGCGCGGGCTCGGGACCCCTGCGAAGGAGGACCAGGGCCCCGAATGTCAGTCCCAAGCCCACGCACGCAAGCGTGACGACGGCATCCCGCGCCCTTGAGGGCCGGGCTCCCAGCTCGGTTTTATGAGGGGCGTCGGTCGGCATGTTTCTCCGCAGCTTGACCTTGAGGCCCGGTGCGGGTTTGGCAATGTCCTCCCATGGAGGTTCCCATTCCAGTCGAGGTTCCCGCAGAGCCCCCGGGCCTGCTGCAACGCTTTGTGGAGTGGCTGCAGGGGGAGTTCTTCCCGGGTGCGATGGACAACACGACCGCGCGCTGGGTCGCCTTCCTGCTGATCCTCCTGGTGGCGATCATCGTGGGCAGGTTCGGCATCGGCATCGTGTTCTCGAGGATCAAGAAGCTGTCTTCGCGGGCCAACAACCAGCTCATGGTGCCGGCGCTCGAGCCACCGACCGCGACGTTTGTGATCCTCTGCGGGATAATCGCGGCGCTTTCGGTCGTCCCCATCTGGGAGGCGGTCCCGAACCTGGTGAGGCTCGGCGAGCAGGGCGCGCTGACGGCCGTGGTGCTCTGGGGAATCGCATGCGCCGGCGGGGCGATGATCGACCATTTTGCGGAAGGAGCGCGGGTGCGAAGGCGCCAGATCGCCGCCTTCATCCCCCTCATCAAGAAGACCACGGCGGCCTTCTTCACGGTCTTCAGCGTCCTGGTGGTCTTCGAGAGCCTGGGATTCCAGGTAAAGACGTTCCTTACGGGCCTTGGGATCGGCGGCCTCGCGTTCGCGCTCGCGGCCCAGGACACGATTGCGAACATGTTCGGGTCGTTCGTCGTGGTGATGGACCAGCCGTTCTACGTCGGAGAATACATCCGGGTGGCCGGCTTCGAGGGGACAGTGGAGGAGATCGGCCTGCGATCGACAAGGTTGAGGACCGCCCAGCGCACGCAGGTGGTGATTCCGAACAAGACCGTCGCCACCGAGGTGATCACCAACTTCACGCGGATGCCCCAGCGCCGCGTGGACGCGACGCTGGGCGTCACCTACGACAGCCCTCCCGACAAGATCGAGCTCGTCCTGTCGGACATCCGGGCGCTGCTAAGGTCGGATCCTGGCGTCCATCAGGGCGAGATCGTCGTCAGCCTTGCGGATTTCAGCGACGCCTCCCTGCGCCTGCAGATTCTGTATTACACAGCCGATCCGGAGTGGGACTCGCACATGGCGGTGCGCGAGAGGGTTAACCTTGGGATACTGCGCGCGTTCGCGGCGCGGGGAGTCACGCTGGCCTATCCGGACCCGGTGATCCGCATGGACCCGGCGGTGGTGCAGAAGGTCTCGCAGAAGGCCTGAGAGCCTGATCCGGCGCCTGGCGCGGGGCTAGTACAGCCGCCTGCGAAAAAGAAACCCTGCGATCGTCAGGTTGACCAAGCCTATCGCGGCCATCGGCCAGAACTGGCTTGCAAGCAGGTGGAAGGGGGCCCCCTGCAGAAAGACGCCGCGGATGATCACCAGGAAGTAGCGCAGGGGGTTGACGAGGGTCACGTGCTGCATCCACAGCGGCATGTTGGCTATGGGAGTTGCGAAGCCCGACAGCATCACGGACGGCACCATGAAAAGGAAGGCGCCGAGCAGGCCCTGCTGCTGGGTCACCGCGAGCGAGGAGATCATGAGGCCCACCCCCAGCGACGAGAACAGGAACAGGAAGAGCCCCGCATACAGGGTCGCGAGCTCGCCGCGGAGCGGCACCTGGAACCACAGCGTCGCAATCAGCACGATCGCCGTCATCTCAGCAAAGCCGATGATGAAGCCGGGAAGCGCCTTGCCGATGAGGATCTCCACCGGACGAAACGGCGTCACCAGCAGCTGGTCGAATGTGCCCTGCTCCCGCTCGCGGGCGACGGACAGCGACGTCACCAGGGTCGTCACGAGCAACGTGAGAAGCCCTACGATTCCCGGCACCAGGAACCACCGGCTCTCCAGGTTGGGGTTGAACCAAGCCCGGACGTCGAGGCTCGCGGGGGCCGCTGCGTTCTCATTGCGCCGCAGCCAATCGGCGTTGAATTCGCCCGCGATCGTCGTGACGTAGCCGAGTAGTATGGCCGCCGTGTTCGAGTTGCGACCGTCGACGATCACCTGCACCACGCCCGGCCGGCCTGCCGAAAGCTCCTGGCTGAACCGCGGGCCGATGTGCAGCACCATCAGGGCGCGCTGGCTGTCAACGAGCGGGGCCACTTCCGCCTCGCTGGTCGGCCGCGCCACCTGATGAAAATTGGGCGCGCCCGTGAAGCGCGCCACCAACTCGCGCGAGGCGAGGCCGGGGTCCTCGTTGTAGACGGCAAACGGGATGTGATTCAGATCGAACGTGGCGGCGTAGCCGAAAACGAGCAGCTGGACAAGGGGAGGGACGATGACCACGATCCGGCTTCTCTTGTCCTTCAGCAGGGCAAGGAACTCCTTGATCATCAATGCGTTGATTCTGCGCCACATGGTCTGGGTCCTATTCGAGACGCTTGCGCAGCAGGCGCCGGCTGGCGCCGAGGAAGAGCAGCGCGAACACGGCGAGCGCCGCGGCGTTGGGCACGATCACGGACCAGACGTTGCCGGCGAGGAAGATCGTCTGGAGCGAGGCCACAAAATAGCGCGCCGGCAGGAACCGGGTGATCACTTGGACCACGGCGGGCATGCTGCCGATGTCAAAGATGAACCCCGACAGGAGGAACGCCGGCAGGAATGTCGTGATGATCGCGACCATGCCGGCCACGAACTGGTTCTTCGCGACGGTTGAGATGAGCAACCCCATGCCGAGAGCCGCCAGGAGGAACAGGGCGGAGATTGCGAAGAGAAGCCACGGCGATCCCATCAGCGGGACGCCAAAGAGCCACAGGCCCATCGCGACAGACACGGTCATGCTTCCCAGGCCGAGCAGGAAATAGGGCACGAGCTTCCCCAGCAGCACCTCGCCCATCGTGACCGGCGTCACGAGAAGGGCCTCCATCGTGCCGCGCTCCCACTCACGCGCCATCACGAGCGCCGTCAGCAGGGCGCCGATCAGCGTCATGATGATCGCGATGAGGCCGGGCACGAGATAGTTGCGGCTGCGCAGCTCGCTGTTGAACCACACCCGCTGCTCGACCGCCAGGGGCGTGCTCAATGCGACGCCGCTTTCCAGGGCGCGCTGCTCGAGCCATTTTTGCCAGGCTCCCTGGGTGTAGCCGATCACGAGGCGGGCCGTGTTTGCATCGGTCCCATTCACAATCAGCTGAATAGGGGCGCCGTCGGGCCGGCTCAGGCGGCGGGAGAAATCCTGCTGCAGGTGCACGATGGCGGTCACCCGCCGCCCCCGAAGCGCGTTCTCGGCCTGGCCGAGGTCCCTCATGAAGACCGGGGAAAAATAGCTCGAGCCGGAGAACCGCCCCGCGAAGCTGGCCGTATCGGCATCGGGCTGCTCCACAACGACGGCCACGGGCACGTGCTCGGCGTCCAGCGAGATGCCGTAGCCGAAGATCAGGAGCAGGAAGACAGGCAACAGGAACGCGATCGCGATACTGCTCGGATCCCGGAGGATCTGGTAGAACTCCTTGCGGATGAGCCCGCGAAGCCGCATCCGGGACGCAGCATTCATGCGGCGACGGCGGCGCCGCGGTTCTCGATCAACGCGATGAAGGCGTCCTCCATCGTTGGTGTGGGATGGCCTTCCCTGCGCTGGCCCAGCTTAATCTCGGCTGGCGAGCCGAGCGCGAGAATCTCGCCGTCCGCCATGATCGCCAGCCTGTCGCAATTCTCGGCCTCCTCCATGAAATGCGTTGTGACCAGGATGGTGACACCTTTCTCCGCAAGCGCGTTTATCCGGCTCCAGAATTCGCGCCGGGCCATCGGGTCCACGCCCGAGGTCGGCTCGTCGAGGAATAGGATGTCCGGCTCGTGCATGAGGGCGCAGGCCATCGCGAGGCGCTGCTTGTGACCGAGCGAAAGGTCGTGGCTTGTCATGTCCGCCAGGGCAGTCAGCTCGAACTGATCCAGCGCCCATTGCGTCCGCTCGCTCTGCCGGCGGCCCGACATGTTATAGGCGCTGCTGAAGAAGCGCAGGTTCTCGCTCACGCTCAGGTTGCCGTAGAGCGAGAATTTCTGGGACATGTAGCCGATCCGGGCCCGCGCTTCGTCGGCGGCGTGCCGCAGGTCCAGGCCCGCGACGCGCAGGGTTCCCGCGGAGGCGGGGAGCAGCCCGCAAAGCATCCGGAACGTTGTGGACTTTCCCGCCCCGTTCGGCCCGAGGAGACCGAACACCTCGCCCGCGGCCACGTCGAACGTCGCATGCTTCACGGCGTAGAATCGTCCGAACAACCGGCTGACATCCCGCACCTCGATCACGGGACCAGTCTGGCGCGGGAGAGCTGCGGCGAGGCGGGGGAAGGCCCCCGGCGACGGGGCGGGTCGCGCGGGAATGTCGCCTGGGCGGTTGCGTTCGCGCAGCATGGCCACGAACGCGTCCTCAAGCCGCGGCTCCGCGGCCTCGATCGAAGCGCCGTCAAGCCCGGACAGCAGGCGGTCGGGGGTGGGCGGGGCGCCGACGCGCGCGATCACCCGCACGCGGTCCGCCTGGATCACGGCGTCGAGGACGCCGGGCGCCGCGGCGAGGGCCTTCTGGACCTCGCGCTTGTTTCGGCCGGGCGAGGAGACGGTGAACGTTCGCCCCCGCATCGGCTCCCGGAGATCGGCCGGCCGGCCCTGGCCGAGGATCTCGCCCTCGTGCAACAGGACTATCTCGTCGCAGCGCTCCGCCTCGTCCAGGTAAGCGGTGCTGACGAGGACCGTCATCTTCTCCTCGCGCACGAGCCGGTAGACGATCTGCCAAAGTTCCCGCCGGGAGACCGGATCCACCCCGACCGTCGGCTCGTCCAGGAGAAGCAGCTGCGGGGCGCGCACGAGCGTGCAGGCAAGGCCGAGCTTCTGCTTCATGCCGCCGGACAGCCGCCCTGCGAGGCGCGTGGTGAAGCGGGCGAGGCCCGTCATGTGCATCAGCTCGCCATTACGCGCGGCCCGATCGGACTGCGGGACCCCCTGCAGATCCGCGTAGAGGTCGAGGTTCTCCTGGACCGAAAGGTCCTCGTACAGTCCGAACCGCTGCGGCATGTAGCCGACGCTCGCCTGCACCGCCTGTGACTCCCGGGTGGCGTCGCGCCCGAGGACCGAGATCTGCCCGTCATCAGGCTCTAGCAGCCCGACCGCGAGGCGCATCAGGGTCGTCTTTCCGGCCCCGTCCGGCCCGATGAGCCCGGTCACGCAGCCGTGCCGGACAGAGAGGCTCACACCGCGCAGAGCCGTCAGTGTTCGGGCGCCGGCGACGAACTGCTTGCGCACCCCGCGCAACTCAAGGACGACCTGCGCCGCGGCATCCGGACTCACGGCTGCGCCGGTTGGTCAAGGGGAAGGGTGACCACGGCCGGCATGCCGAGGCGCAGCTCACCCTGGGGATTGTGTACGAAGACGCGCACCTGATAGACAAGCTTCGTCCGGACCTCCAGGGTTTCCACCGACTTCGGCGTGAACTCCGCGGTTGGGGAGATGAAGCCGACCCAGCCCTCGTAACGACGGCCGGGGAAGCCGTCCGTCGTCACCCATGCCTTCATGCCGGGCCGGATTCGTGGCAGATCGGTCTCCGCCACGTACACGCGGATCCACAGCGGGTCATCGAGCGCGAGGGTGAGCACCGGCTTCTGCGGCGAGGCCATGTCGCCCGGCTCGAGGATTCGGTCCTCGATGACCCCGTCGGCCGGGGCCACGAGGTCCGCATCCGTCAGGTCGCGGCGGGCCAGATCGAGCTGGGCCTCATAGGCCTGAAGCGTCGCCTTTGCGGCCGCAATATCCTCCTTGCGGGGTCCGAGCACCATGAGCGCAAGAGTTTCCTGGGCTGCAGCCTTCCTCGCCTTGGCGACGTCGAGCGCGGCCCGTGCGTCGTCAGAGGCCTGCGTCGTGACGGCGCCCTGGACCACAAGCTTGAAGACGCGGTCGGCTGTGAGCTCCGCATTGTGGAGGTCTGCCGAGGCGGCCTCCAGGTCCGCCTGGGCTTTGCGGATCTCCTCGGGCCGGTTTCCCGCCTCCATCCGGCGGACAACCTCCTCCTGCGCCGCCTTCAGGGCCTCGCGGTCGGCGACTGTGGCTTTCAGCCGCGCTTTGTCCAGCGAGGCGAGGACCTGCCCTTTGCGGGCGTGATCGCCCTCCTTCACCTGCACCTCGGCGATGCGCTCGCTCCCGTAAAAGGCGAGTTGCACCTGCCTGATGTCCACGTTCCCAGAAAGTACCAACTCCCCGGTCGCCGAAGTCTTGTTCCGGCCCAGCACGAGCCAGAGCGCGGCAACAACGACCACCACCGCGACGCCGGCGGCCAAACGAATTCGCTTCATCGTGCCTGAGAGTCTGTTGTCCGGGAGTGGCCTGTCAACGAACCGGGGAGGGCGATGGTCCGCGCGCCAAACATTGGCGCAGTATCGTAGCTCAACGATCATGTCGGCGGCCGCGGGTCGGCGGAAAGCCTGATAGGCGCGGGCAGCGTATTCCCAAGAAACTCCCAACGCCGCGCCCGTCTTCCAGGGGGACCTTATCAGGCATTGCGGAGGGAAGGGAGGTCCACCCCTGTCCGTTTAGGAAGGAAGAGCCCGCAATACCAAGGCTCCCTTGTCCTCCACCTTGGGCGGAAATTCAGGGAAACCGGCAGATTTGGATGTGTCCAATTCCGCTCAACCCATGGGGGCAAATTAAGGGTGGGAAACTATGACTATAAGATATTGACAACTATATACTTGGGAACTACGTAGCCCGGCCTCTTTTTCTTGAGAATTCGGCACAGGAACCGGACTCTTGTAATCGCAGTGAAACACAGCCCAGCAGGCACTCTAAAGGCCCTTGCGATAGGAATCATCGCATTCCTGCCGGGCACCGTGCATGCGCAGACGACGACGCTGACCGGAGGCTTCACCGGCACCACGCTGGACGCGGGCTGGGTGATCGGTGGCACCGGATATACGCCCCAGCTCACGGCAAACGGTCTCGGCGACAGCCCGGGATCAGGATGGCTGCAGCTGACGAGCAGCGCCGGCAACGAGGCCACTTACGCCTACGACTCGACCTCCTTCGCCAGCGCCCATGCGACCATCACGGCGACGTTCAATTATGCGGCCTACAACGGAAGCGGTGCGGATGGCATCACCTTCTTCCTTGCCGATGCGAGCCAGACTTTCGGGGTCGGCGCCTACGGCGGCAGCCTGGGTTACGCGCAGAAGACGAGCGCCGGCACCGGCGGCGTCGGCGGCGGCGCGAACATCAACGGAATGAACGGCGGCTACCTCGGCATCGGCGTCGACGAGTACGGAAACTACTCGAATGGCACGGAAGGCCGGATCGGCGGGGTCAACACGCCAAACCTGACGCCGAACGCGATCGCCGTCCGCGGCCCCGGGTCCGGACTCACCGGTTACAACTACCTGGGCGGCTCGGGCACGCTGTCCACCCCCCTTTCCTATCCCGGGCAGACCACGCGCCCCACAGGCTCCCAGTCGGAGACGATCGAGATGGTCCTCACCTCGACCAACCAGCTCACGGTCTCCATCGAGTTTGGAAACAGCGGGGTCTTCGTGACCGAGTTCACCGCCGACCTCTCCGGCTACGCGAGGCCGAACAACCTGATCATGGGCTTCACCGGCAGCACCGGCGGGTCCACCGACATCCACCAGGTCCAGGACGTCGCGCTGACGAGCGTGGTCTCGAACCTGTGGACAAACACCTCGGGCAACAGCACCTGGGGCGCGCAGGGCACGACCAACAGCGACACGAACTGGGCCAACAGCCCCGCCTCCAACCCGGCCTCCGGCAGCGACGTTCTCCTCGACAACACGTACGTCAGCTCGGCCCAGACGATCGGCGTCACCGGCAACCAGGTGATCCGGAACCTGCAGATCGACGCTCCGTTCTCCTACACGCTCAACGGGGGAAGCCTCGAATTCAACGGCTCGTCGGCCATGGGACCCACCGGCATCTTCGTCACCCAGACCCACGGCTACGCCAACCAGACGGTGAACTCCAACCTCTCGCTGGACAACGGAATCGCGATCCAGAACAACTCGAGCGGGCTGCTGACCCTCGGAGGCAACGTCAACCTGGGCGCGTACAAGGCGACATTGAGCGGCAGCGGCAACGTGACCTCGACTGGGATCATCTCTGGAACCGGCGGCTCGATCGTCCAGAGCGGAACGGGGACCACGTCGCTCTCCGGCGCGAACACCTACACGGGCGGGACAACGATCTCGTCGGGGACGCTCAACGCCAACAACAACACGGCGCTCGGCACCGGCTCGGTCACGCTGTCGGGTGGCACCCTCGGATCAACGGGTGGAAACACGATAAGCAACGCGGTCGCGCTCACGGGCAGCGCCGCACTCTCCGGGATCACCTCAGCCGGCACGATGACGCAGACGGGCGGCAGCTACACGCTGAGCATGACGAACGCCACCCAGTCGGGCACGCTCAACCTTTCGAACAACAACACGGCGCAGACGCTGACGGTCAACGCCGCCAGCGGCTCTTCGACCATCTCCGGCAAGATCGCAAACGGAGGATCCGGCGCCGGCGGGCTGACAAAGGCCGGCGCGGGCACCCTGGTCCTTTCGGGGGCCAACACCTACACCGGGGCCACCACGCTGAGCGCCGGCACGCTCCAGCTCGGGGCCACCAACACCATCTCGTCCAGCTCGAACCTGACGCTTGGCGGCGGGACGATCGCCCTGAACAATTTTTCGGACGCGGTCGGCAACCTCACGGTCAACGCGAACAGCATCCTCGACTTCGGCTCGGGAGGATCGAACGCCTTTGTCTTCAAGACAATGACCGACGCGGGGGGAAACGTCCTGACGATCAACAACTACAACGGCTCGAACGCCCTCGCCACGACCACGGCGGGCCTGGCGGCCGGCCTCCTGAGCGACATCTACTTCTCGGGCTCCGGCTCCGGAACGGTCGAGGCGGGCACGTCGAACACGAATGACGGGGTGACATCCTACAAGATCACCCCGAACACGAACTACTACACGTGGAACGGCGCGGGCGCGAACAACACGATCACGACGGCCCAGAACTGGTCCACCGGCGTCACGCCGCCGAGCGCCAACACGACCAAGGTCGATTTCGGCGGCACGACGCGCCTCACCCCAACCCTATTGGCCGCGCAGACCTATAACACCATGCGCTTCGACAGCACCGCGGGCGCATTCACCATCACCGAGGGCGGAAAGACCCTCACGCTGTCCGGCATCGCCCCTTCGATCATCCAGCAGTCCGCCAGCGCCCAGACCATCAGCGGGGGGACGCTCGCCATGGGCGCAAACCTGGTCACGGACGTGAGCGGCGCCGGGGCCCTCAACATCAGCTCGGTGGTCTCCGGCGCCTATTCGATCACCAAGCTGAGCGCGGGCACGCTCAACCTCTCCGGCGCCAACACCTATTCCGGCGGAACGACCATCAACGCCGGCGTCGTCGGGGTGTCCGTGAGCAACTCGGCCCTGGGCACCGGGGCGGTCTCCGTGGCCAACGGCAGCACGCTTCAGATCAGCGACGGGCGCACGCTTGCGAATGCGATCACCATCAACGGCAACGGCGCCGTCAACGGGGCCATCGACTCGAATCCGGGGACGGGCAACACCGCCACCCTGAGCAGCGCCCTCACGCTCGGCAGCAGCAGCGCGGTCAGTTCCGACAGCGGCACGCTTGTGCTCAGCGGCGGGGTCACCGGGACCGGGGACCTGACCCTCAATGGAGCCGGGAATACGACCATCTCTTCCGCGATCACGACGGGGACCGGCAACGTCAACGTGAGCGGACCCGGGGCCGTCACGCTGTCCGGGGCGAACACCTACACGGGGACCACGACGGTCAACGCCGGCACGCTGAACCTCTCTGGTGCGAGCGCCACCGTGCAGGGCGCCCTGACGGAGAACGCGGGGACGATCAACGAGACGACGAGCAACCAGATCGCCTCGGCCTCGGCCGTGAACATCAACGGGGGGGCGCTGAACCTCACGACAGGGACCGCGCAGACCCTGACCGGAAGCTTCAACACCGCCACCGGCTCGACGCTCAGCCTCGGCACGACCGGAGCGGGGGCAACCCTGACCCTCAACGGCACCGGCACGGACACGCTGGACGGCGTCATTTCCGGCACGGGATCGCTCGTCACGAGCAACACCGGAACAACCGTCCTGGCGGGGGCCAACACCTACAGCGGCGGCACCACGTCGACCAACGTCGTCAACGTCCTCAACAACGCGAGCTTCGGCACCGGCGCGGTCGCCATCAACAGCGGCGGAAACGTCCAGATACAGAACAACGTGACGCTCGCGAACAGCTTCAACATCAGCAGCACGGGCACCGCGTTCGCTGGTGCGTTCGAAAACATCTCCGGAAATAACACGGTGAGCGGCCCTGTGACAGTCTCTGGCGCCAGCCGCGTCCAGTCTGATTCAGGCACGCTCACCATTTCCGGAGCGGTTGGCCTGGGGGCCAACAGCCTCGACGTCGGCGGAAACAGCAACGTCACGGTCAGCAACGCCATAACCGGGACGGCCGCAAGCAGCCTGACGAAGGATGGTACGGGCACTCTGACCCTCGCCGCCGCCAACCCGTCATTCCTCGGCTCCGTCGCCATAAACGGAGGCACGCTCCAGACGAACGTCAGCAACGCCATCAGCGGGAACGCCGTTACGATCGCCTCGGGGGCCACCCTCAACCTCAACGGCACGAGCCAGTCGGTCGGGGCCTTCACCAGCAACGGGGCCCTGAACCTCGGAAGCAGCGGCAGCTTCACGCTCCTCGGCTCGGCGACCCTTGCGGGCAGCCTTTCGGGAACGGGCACGATCACCCTCAACTCGGGCTCCTCGCTGACCCTGGGAGCCAACTTCAGCGACTCGGGCATCAACATCGTCCTGAACGGCGGCACGCTGAAGCTGAACGGGACCACCGACACGTTCGGCAGCCTCACGGTCAACTCGACTTCGGTCATCGACTTCGCGAACCCCTCGACCTCCGTCCTCGACGTAAGCGGGGTGAGCGTTGCCGGCGGCGCCACGCTGAACGTCAGCAACTGGGCGAACTTGGTCGACTACTTCTACAGCAACACGAGCCCGGGCGCGCAGGGCACGGCCCCGATCGACCAGATTGTGTTCAACGGCGGTTCGGGCAGCGCCACCCATTGGAACACGTACGATACGGGCCCCGGTCCGGGCCATGAGATCACGCCCGCTCCCGAGCCCGCGACGTACGGGGCGATCTTCGTTGGAATGTCCCTGGCAGGGATCCTGATCCATCGCAGGAAGAGGAACATGGGTTAGGGCGCGATCGGACGTCACTTGACGATCCCCGGTGCGTCAATCTACTGCACTGAGGGGATCACAATGGGAATGCGGCTTCCAACTCGCTGGATCTGGGCGAATGCAGTGGCCTTCGCGGCGTTCGCGTGGGCCGGTCCCCTGCGTGCGGACCTGGCGGCGTCCTCGCCCTTCCTTCCCGCCAACGCGGCGGCATCCGGCGCCCTGGCCGGCCCTTCGGGCCCGATCGAACTGCGCGGGGTCATGGCGACGTCGGAAGGCGCATCCTATTGCATCTACGACACCGCCAAGAAGAAGGACTTCTGGGTCGGCCTGAACGAGGCCGGGCACGACTTTGTGGTAAAGGCTGCCGACTCGGCCAGCGACAGCGTCACGGTCGACTACCAGGGGCGCAGCCTGCACCTCGTGCTGCACACGGCGAAGGTGGCGTCGTCGGGCTCCGTGTCGGCAGGGCCGCCCGATGTGCGCGGGGTGCAGCAGGTCAATCCCGCGCTTACCGCGACCGTGGTGCTCAATCCCACCCCGGCGGACGAGCAGAGGAGGCTGGACGCCGTCGCGCAGGAGGTCCGCCGCCGGCGGATGGAGCGCGAAAAGGCGGCGGAGGCGCAAAACGGCCAAGCCCCGGGCGGCGCGCTTCCCCCCGCTCCGAATCGCTAGGCCCCGCATCAAGAGAGCCGAAATTTCGTGCACCCGCTGGGCGTCCACGTAGCGTGAGGTCCAAATGGGATCTCCGCAGACACGCGCAGACACGGGACCGTCCAATCCGGAGCTGATCCGCCGGCTGTTCGGCCTGGCCTGGCGCTACCGTCTGCGGTGCCTGCAGGTCCTGGGCATCCAGCTCGTCCTCCTGACGATGGGCCTGTTCGGGCTGAGCTTCACCGGCATCGGAATCGACTACATCCGCCAGGTCGTCTCCCGCGCGGCGTCGGACGGGTCTCCGCTCAAGCCGGTGCGCTTCCTGCACATGAGCCTGCCGCAGGACATGCCCCCGATGGCGGTGCTCGGGATCCTCGGCGGGCTGATCCTCATGCTCTCCTGCTTCAGGGCCGTCCTCAACTATGTCTACGCCGTCCGGGTCAACATCCTCGTCCAGCAGAACCTGGTCGTGGACCTGCGCGCGGAAATCTACGACAAGCTCCAGCGGCTGAGCTTCCGCTTCTTCGACGCCAACACGACGGGATCGATCATCACCCGGGTGACCGGCGACGTGCAGTCGGTGAGGATGTTCGTGGACCAGGTCCTGATACAGAGCGTCATCATGGTGATCTCGCTCACGGTCTACGCGATCTACATGGCGAGCCTGAGCCCCGGCCTCACGGTCGCGTGCCTTGCGACGACGCCCGTCCTGTGGACCCTGTCCGCGCTCTTCTCGCGCAAGATCCAACCCGAGTACGCCGAGAACCGCTCCCTCGTCGAGAAGATGGTGCAGTACCTGGCCGAGAGCGTCCAGGGGATCGCTGTGGTGAAGGGGTTCGGCCGCGAGGACGAGAGCCGCGAAAAGTTCGAGGGCCTCAACCGGGCCGTCCTCACGCAGCAGTACAACATATTCTGGTGGGTCAGCCTCTTCTCCCCCACGGCGGGATTCCTCACGAGGATCAACACGACGGTTCTCCTGGCCTACGGCGGATGGCTCGTCGCGCAGGGCCGCCTGCCGCTCGGCGCGGGCCTGGTCGTGTTCGCAGGGCTCCTGGACCAGTTCGCCGGGCAGGTGAACAACGTGGCGACGATCGTCAACTCGGTCCAGCAGTCGCTGATCGGCGCGAGGAGGGTCTTCGAGATCCTCGATGCCCCGATCGAAGTGCGGTCGCCGCCCGACGCCGTGCGGCGGCCCCGGTTCGAGGGTGCGGTGCGGTTCGACGGCGTCTCCTTTGAGTACGGGCGGCTCGACCCGGTGCTCCGGGACATCAATCTCGAGGTGAAGCCGGGCGAGTGCGTGGCCATCCTCGGCGCGACCGGCTCTGGCAAGAGCGTCCTCATGAGCCTTATCCCGAGGTTCTACGACGTGTCCAGCGGGAGGATATTGATCGACGGCATCGACGTGCGCCGCCTGCACCTTGACGACCTGCGCCGGAACATTGGAACCGTATTCCAGGAGAGCTTCCTGTTTTCGAACACAGTGGCGGCCAATATAGCGTTCGGGCACCCCAACGCCACGCAGGCCCAGATCGAGCGGGCCGCACGGATCGCGGCCGCGCACGAGTTCATCCTGGGCCTGCCGAAGGGCTACGAGACCGTGCTCGGGGAGAGCGGCAACAGCCTCTCGGGGGGCCAGAGGCAGCGCCTGGCGATCGCCCGGGCCGTGCTGCTGGAGCCCGCGATTCTGCTCCTCGACGACCCGACGGCGGCGATCGACAGCGAGACCGAGCACGAGATCTTCGACGCGCTCGACCGCGCGATCGCGGGTAGGACGACCTTCATCGTCGCCCACCGGCTGAGCACGCTGCGGAGGGCGGACCTCATCGTCGTCCTTGAGAACGGCCGCATTGTGCAGCGCGGCTCCCACGCGGAACTCATCCTCGTGCCCGGCCCCTACCTGCACGTGGCGAACCTGCAGCTCGTCGACGGCAGAGAGCTCCAGGAATCCATAGGGGGGGCGGGGCCATGAAGGACGCCGCGCGCGCGCACAATCTCATCCTTGTCCACAGGATTCGGGACGAGGACGACGACGAGGAGCAGTTCAAGCCGCTCGACTGGAGGCTCGTCCGGCGGCTGCTCGCCTACGCAAGCCCGGTCCGTCGAAAACTCTCAATCATGGTCGCGCTGACGGTGATCCGATCGGCGCAGCTGCCGGCGCTCGTCCTCATCACCGCCCTCGTGATCAAGGGGCCTATCGCCCACGGCGACCTCCACGGCATCTTCCTCGGCACGGTGGGATTCGTGGCGCTCGCGGTCGTGACGGACGCGATGTTCCATTTCCGGCAGCGCTACGCGCTCGAGATCGGGGAGACCGTCGTGAACGGACTGCGGTCCGAGATCTTCGCGAAGACCCAGAGGCAGCCCATGAGCTTCTTCCACAGGATGAAGCTCGGCCGGATCATCAGCCGCGTGACCAGCGACGTCGAGGCGGTGAGGGTCGGCATCCAGGACGTCGGTTTCGTGAGCGCGATCCAGTTCGGGCAGATGGCGTTCACCGGCATGGTGCTGGCCTACAGCGACTGGAAGATGTTTCTCGTCATCGTGTGCATGGCCCCGGTGCTCTGGGTGGTGAACAAGCACTTCAGGATGAAGTTCAGCCGGCTCACGAGGGCCTCCCAGGAAAGCTTCAGCCGCGTGACGGCAACCCTCGCCGAGTCCGTCAGCGGAATACGCGTCACCCAGGGGTTCGTGAGGCAGGACATGAACGCGGGGCTCTTCAGGAGCCTCCTGTCGGACCACTCCAAGTACAACGTGGCGATTGCCAGGACGTCCGCGGTGCTGGCGCCCATCCTGGAGCTGAACAGCCAGTTCTTCGTCGCGACGCTCCTCGTAGTCGGGGGTTGGCGCGTCTTCCACGGGACGCTCCAGGCGGACGACCTGATCATGTTCTTTCTGCTGGCCAACATCTTCTTCTCCCCGATCACCGTGATCGGCAACCAGTACAACCAGGGGCTGCTCGCCATGGCCGGCGCGGAGAGGATCTTCAGGCTGATCGATACGCCGCCCGACTGGGAGGACGCCCCCGGGGCCGCAGCCCTTCCGGACCCGAGGGTGGGGCGGAGCGGCGCGGGCGCCTCCGGCGCGCGGATCGAGTTCCGAGGGGTCTCGTTCGGCTACGATCCGTCCCGCCTCGTCCTCCACGACATCAACTTCACCGCCGAGCCGGGAAAGACGGTGGCCCTGGTGGGGCACACCGGCAGTGGCAAGACCTCGATCGTAAACCTTGTCTCGAAATTCTACCTTCCGACCGCCGGCGAGATCCTGATCGACGGCATGGAGGTCCGATCGATCACCGGGCGCTCCCTTCACCGGCAGATGGGAATGGTGCACCAGCAGAACTACCTTTTCAGCGGGTCGGTGATGGAGAACATCCGGCTTGCGAAGCCGGACGCGACCGAGGACGAGGTGCGCGGCGCCGCCGAGCGGCTCGGCTGCCGCGAGGTGCTTGCCGAGCTGCAGGACGGGCTGCAGACGCAGGTCGGCGAGCGCGGGGCCGGCCTGTCCGTCGGCCAGCGCCAGCTCGTGTGCTTCATGCGCGCCCTCCTCGCCAACCCTCGGATCGTGATCCTCGACGAGGCGACCAGCTCCATCGACGCCGTCACCGAGGCCCGCCTGCAGCGGGCCCTGGCAACTCTCCTGCGCGAGCGCACGAGCTTCGTCGTGGCGCACCGCCTCAGCACGATCCGCGGCGCGGACCTCGTCCTCGTGCTTGACCAGGGGCGGATTATCGAGCGCGGGACACACCCGGCGCTTCTCGAGAAAGGCGGCCATTATGCCGCGCTCTACAGGCAGTTCGTGCAGGTCGACGACAGGCGCTGACGTCCCGGCTGGCAAAAGTCGAAAGATTTTTCTCGGAAAACGGGCTGTTTTCGCTCTAGAAAGACATTGCTTTCACAGCAAAGCACCCTAAAACAAAAACCAATATGGCCAAAAAATCAGCTCGTAAACCAAACGCCGCGTTCATGAAACCGGTAACTCCCGATGGCGCACTTTCCGCCGTTGTCGGCTCCAAGCCCCTTCCCCGCACGGAGCTCACCAAGAAACTCTGGGACTACATCAAGAAGAACGGACTCCAGGACAAGAAGGACCGCAAGATGATCAACGCCGATGCGGCCCTCAAGGTGGTGTTCGGTGGCAGGTCCAAGGTCAGCATGTTCGAGATGACCAAGCTCGTCTCGGGCCACGTTTCCTGAGGACTGGGAAGCTTCTCCCGTATTTCACGCCGCGGATAACATCCGCGGCGTTTTCTTTTTCACGCGCCCGGGCTAAAGGCCCAGCGCCGCCTCGATCTGGCGGCACGAGATCCTGATGACCTCAAGGCGGGCGTGCCGCTTGTTGTTCGCGGCGACAAGGTGCCACGGGGCGTGGTGCGTGCTCGTGAGCGCAAGCATGTCGCCGACAGCGATCTCATAGGACGCCCACTTGCGCCGGTTGCGCCAGTCCTCGGCGTTCATCTTGTGCCTCTTGTAGAGGGTGGCCTCGCGGTCGCGGAAACGGCGCAGCTGCTCGTCCTTGCCGATGTGCAGCCAGAACTTGAGGACGATCACCCCGTGCTCGGCCAGCTCCAGCTCAAACTCATTGAGCTCGCGGTAGGCCCTCCTCCATTCGGGTTCGCTGGCGAATCCCTCCAGGCGCTCGACGAGCACCCGCCCGTACCACGAACGGTCATAGATCGTGATCAAGCCTGCCCGGGGGACATGCCTCCAGAACCTCCAGAGGTAATGGTGGGCCTTCTCCTCATCGGTCGGCTTGGCGACGGGTATAACCCGGAAGTCACGGGCGTCGATCGCGTCGGTTATCCTGCGGATGGCCCCGCCCTTGCCCGCGGCGTCCCAACCCTCGAACACCCATACGACCGAGCGCCGCTCCTGTCCCGCAGCCCGCACAACCTTGTTTAGCCGGCCGAGCCACTTGTCCCGCTTCTTTTCATACGAGGCCTGCGAAAGCTTGCTGTCGAGCGACAGCGAAAGCAGGCGTCGCAGGCCGGCGGGGCGCAGGGGGACGATCCTCTTGCGGGTCCGGCTGCGCGCCGCCCGCGCGCGGCTCTTCGCCCTCATATGTATCCTGAACCTGGAGAGGAGGACGTCTGCCACCGCGAGATTCCGGGACCGCGGGTCCTCGGCGTCGATGAGGTACCACGGCGCGCCCGCCTGGTGGGTCGCGCCTCGCATCCGTTCCGCGAGGCGCGCCAGCCTGTCGTAGTCGCGCTGGCTCTTCCAGTCCTCCGGGCTGATGCGCCAGGCGGTGCGGGGATCCGACTCGATCTCCCTCAGCCGGGCCCTCTGGGCCGACTTGGAAAGGTTCAGCCAAATCTTGACGATCAGCGCGCCGCTGGCGGCGAGCTGGCCCTCGAACCACGAGATCCTGCGAAGCATGGCGTCAAACTGCGCGAGCTCGCGCGCGGTGCGCGGATCCTGGCCCATGGCGTCCGCGTGCCAGCCCCCGGCATAGATCGCCATGCGGCCGCTTGGAGGAAGCGTCCGCCAGTATCGCCACATGGCGGGCCGCTCCCTCTCCTCGTCGGTGGGCTCGTGGAACGCGAACGTCTCGAAACCGCGCGGGTCAAGCCACCCGTTCAGGATGTTGACGACGTCGCCCTTTCCCGAGGCCTCGACCCCGCCGATCACGAGGATCACCGGGAACCTCGCGGACTTGAGCTCGACCTGCATGCGGACCAGCGCGGCACGGACGTCCGGGAGGCGGGCCTCGTAGGCCTTCTTGGACATTCTCCGGTCGTCTCCCGATTTCGCCATTTTCAGGGGTTCGCTCTTTCTTGGGGTCGCTTTTTTCAGGAGTGGCCGCAGCGGCGGCCGATGTCGAGATGTCTCGGAACGCCCCATGTTAAATCTGGCGCGGTTCCCTCTTGGCTGGACGGGGCGCGCCGGGCACTCTCTGCGGTTCACACCGAGACCCGACGCCTCCATGACCGACGAACCCAGATCCCTGCGCAGGCGCGCCATCCTGATGCTCGTCCTGGCAACGCTTTACTGGGGTTTGAGTTTCCCCCTCATCAAGACGGTCACGGCGCTGAACCGGGGGCTCCTGCCGGACGCAGGGACGTGGTACCTTGCGGCGGCTGCGCTTGCGCCCCGCTTTCTCCTGGCGGCTGCGCTCATGCTCCTCTTCCGCAGGCGCGGCGGGCAACTCGCTACGCCCCGCGAGATAAGACAGGGGGTTGGAATCGGCGTCTTCGCCACGGCAGGGACCCTGTTCCAGACGGACGGTATGCAATTCACGGACGCCTCAACTTCAGCGTTCCTCACCCAGTTCTCCGCGATACTCATTCCCGCATGGCTGGCGCTTCGCCACAGGCGCAGCCCAGGCTTGATCGTCTGGATTGGCTGCATCCTGGTGCTCTTTGGGGTCGGAATCCTAGGGCACTTCGACTGGCGTACGCTCCGATTCGGCCGCGGCGAATGGGAGACGCTCCTATGCTCTATTTTCTTCATGGGGCAGATACTCTGGGTGGGAAAGAAGGAGTTTGTCGGCAACCGCCCGGGCCCGGTCACACTCGTCCTGTTTTCGGTGCAAGGGAGCGCATTTCTGGCCCTGGCCGCGGCGACCGCACCCCGTGCGCGCGCATTGCTCACACCCTGGCAGTCGCCGGCATGGGTGGGCCTGACCCTGGCGCTTACGATGATCTGCACGATTGGCGCGTTCTCGATCATGAACAAATGGCAGCCCAAGATCACGTCGACCGAAGCCGGGCTCATCTACTGCGTGGAGCCACTGTTCGCGTCGATTTTTGTCCTCTTCGTGCCAGCGATCTTTTCAAGGTGGGCCGGTATCGACTATCCCAACGAGCACGCAACCTGGTCGCTCGTGGTAGGCGGCGGCCTCATCACTTTGGCGAATGCGGTGGTTCAAATGAGTCCGGAGGCACGTCAGAAGCCGTAAGAAGACGCGCCATCCAAATAAGCATGATAAAATCTGCTCTAAATTGATAATAGCAGGATTAATATTGCATTTTGATTTAATAGGCAGTATAAAGACTGAATCAATACCGAGATTAGGGAAGTTATTCTTACAGGGCTTCAAGAACGGATTGGGGCATTGAAGACTGCGTGCCCGGCGGCAGCCAAGCCAGCCAGGGGCTGGCTGCGGGCGGTTCGGGAGGCTATCGGCCTGACCCAGAGCGTGGTCGCTGCCAGGATTGGGGTGAAGCGCCAGTCATATGCCCAGCTCGAGACAGCCGAGGAGCGCGGCTCGATCACCATCGCGTCGATGAACCGCGCCGCCGAGGCGATGGGTTGTGAGCTCGTCTACTTTATAATTCCACGCGATTCGGTCGCCGGATCCTACTCCGAACTTGCGCAGATAAATGATCCGGTGGCGGCGCACCTCAAGGCCACGGATCAATCGATGGCGCTCAAGGGACCGGGAGCCCAGGAAGATGTCCCTTGAGGCATTCCTCGCGGACACCCCGATTTCGGAAAGCGAGCGGGCGCGGCTCCTGCCCAGCCTCTCGACACGCGCGCAGCTGGTTGAAATAGAGCGCCGCCACACAAATGCCGCACGGGTATGGACGATGCGGAGAGCGGTGCTGCGACGCAGGGACCTCATGTCGGAAGCCTTCGGCCGCGAGCTGCACCGGCGGATGTTCGGCGGACTATGGCGAGGCGCCGGCCGGTATAGAAGCACCCATGGCGACCCCGGATGGGAGCCCGGGCAAATTGCCGATGGTGTGAGGATGTTCTTCGACGACGCGGAAGCCTGGTTGCGGTATTCGACCTATCCAGTTCATGAGACCGCGGTGCGCCTTCACCTCCGGCTGGTCGCCATCCGCCCCTGGTTCAACGGCAACGGGCGCCATGCGCGGCTCGTCGCCGACATCGTTGTGGCGGCAAACGACGAGGAGCCGCTGACATGGGGCTCCCGCTCCTCGCAGGGCGAACCGGGCGACGCGCGTGCGCGTTACCTCGAGGCCATGAGGGCTGCCGAGGCGGGCGATTTCAAACCGCTAGTCGACTTTGCGGTGAGTTGACATCGGGGGAAGCCCGACGGGCTAGAACGAATACGAGGTGCTGCCGAAGATCCCGCGCCGCATGCCGTATTGGGCCGCGTTGACACCCACGCCCGAGCCGTTTCGAAGCTCGTATAACTTGTCCGTGATGTTGATGACATCGAGGCGCAGCTTCCAGAGGCGGTGCAAGCCGACCTTGAAGCCCTGTTCGGCGCCCAAGCTGATCGAATAGTAGGTCGGCACGGTTGCTCCGTTGGGAATCTTCGTGCCATCGGGGGCTGTCCCGTCGGTCCTGAGGCCGGTGCCGTAGAGCGAATCCACATAGACCCGCGTGTCGCCCGCGCCCTCCTTCCAGACATAGGAGGCGCCGAACGAGCCCGTAAGCTGCTGGTCGTGGTCAAGGAAGATCCAATGATTCCTGACATAGGCCAAGTCATCAGGGCTAAAGAGAAACTCCGCCGAGCTCCAGTCCTCGCCCTTCGCCACCGAGTGGGCCAGGTTGAGGTAGGTCGTGAATCCGCCGTGGGAGTACGAACCCGTGAACTCGAGGCCGTAGATCTCGCCCCGTGCGTAGTTGAACGCGGAGAGGATGAGCGTTTGCCCGAACAGGCCGTCATCAAGCTGGTTCCTCGCCCGCTTGTAGTAGCCGTCGAGCCCCAGCTGCAGGTCGGTTCCGATCTTCTGCGTGACGCCGGCGTCGAGATAGTTCGCACGCTCGGCCTTCACCGGGTCGTCTACGGTGACCGGCGACGCATTCGAGGTGCCGTTGAACTGCGTCACGGAGCTCCCTGACACGTTCTCGACAGGCGGCGGTGTGAAGTAGCGGGCGTACCCTGCGTGCACCGTCGTCGAATCCGTTAGCTGAAAGATGAGGTTCAGGCGCGGGCTCAGCTGGTCCTCGTGGTCAAAGGACGAGCCAAACTCGTCGAGTCTCGCGCCGTAGTTGAGCGTCAGGCCGGGCGCCAGCCTCCATTCGTCCTGCAGATAGGCGCCCGCAAAGAGGCCATGGAGCCTCTGGTCGATCGTGATCGGAAACGCCGGACCGGTCGGATCTCCGTTGGAGTCCACTGGAAACACCGTGGTCGTGGAATCGGCTTCAACCGACTCGTCCACGAGGGAAAAGCCTGCGCGCAAGGTGTGCTTGTCCCTCAGCGCGTAGCTTCCGTCACCCTGGACGCCGCCCGAATAGAGCATGCGTCTGACGTCGCTGGCAACGCCGTTGAAGTAAAGGTCGCCTACGGAGTCCGGGGTGAAATGCACGCTGCTCCAGCGACCAAACGCGGAGACTTGGAAGTTCAAGTCGCCTGCGGCCTTCTGGTAGGTGACGACGCCGTAGTAGTTCTGCTCGTTCTGGTTCTCGTTGAGGGCGGATGAAGCGAACGCCAGCGGGAGCCACGGGTTGCCATCCGGCGAGGTTCCCGAAGGGAGCCCTGGGGTGTCGGGCACCTGGAAATTGCTGTAGGAGGCGCTGCCCATGAACGTCAACCGGCTCGTGCGGTCCAGGATGTAGGAGAGGTATGTGAACTCCTTGTACTGGGAGGTTTCATCGTGGACCGGGGTTGAGCTGGGCGTCGGGTTCTCGATCCCGATCGCATTGTGATCGTAGCTGCCGTCGGTGAAATAGCTCAGGTTCCCCGTGGAGCCGCCCAGCTCGAAGCTCGGGCGGACCGTGCCGTAGCTGCCTCCGTAGAGCGACACCTCTCCCCCCTGGTCGAATGCGCCGGTCTTCGTCTGGATGTCCACGATGCCCGCGGTGCGGAACCCGTACTGGGCGGGCAGCGACCCCGTGATGAGCTGCATGCTCTGGACGAAGCGTGGGTCGAGCTCCAGGCCGAACCCCGTGATGCCCTCGGGCAGGAGCACGTCATTGATGCGGTACTGGAGGTTCGCGTGCTCGCCGCGCACGTGCAGGTCGCCGTTGGCCGCCGAATCCTCGGCCACGCCGGGCGCGCGCAGGAGCACCTGGTTGAACGGGGCGTCGGCGCCCTGCGGCAGGTTCAGAATCTGCTGCTGGTCCATGATGAAGGATGTTGCGCCGAGGCTTGGCTGGATGAGGCCGCGGGTCTCGTCCAGTTCGCCCGTCACGATCACGGGGTCGAGCTGCGTTGTCTTGGTCTCGGACGCCTGCGCCATGTCGGTCTGGCTGCGCATCGGCTGGGCAGTAAGCCCGATTATGAGTGGTATGAGTAGCTTTCTGAAATGCATGAAGGGTGAAGAGTGTTGTGATTGCACGGCCGCGCCGGGCGGCGCGGGCCACCAGGTTTTGGACGCCGCCGTTGACGTCGTCGGTGAGTGGCGAGCTGATGGCGAAACGCCGGCGCCGCCATGCCGTGCGGCGCCCCGAGGGTGTGCTCGCACGCCGGCGGATCAGCTCAAACCAAGGGGAGGGGCCTGCGGCGGAAGGTGCAGGTACCGCGGGGCATCCGGGATCACCCGGTCGAGAAGCTCGAAATCATCCGGCCTAAGCGTCTGACCCGTGAAGGCCAGCGCGACGACCGCGAGGGCCAGGACAACTCCCTGGGCGAAAAGGGTTACCACGCACCCGTCGTCGTCCTGGGCATCCTGGGTGTGGCCCGCCGGGCCTGCGTCCTGGTGCAGGCCGCTCACGGCAACAGGTCCGTGTCCGTGAAGCCGTTCGTGGAGCTCCGGGCTCGCTGCAAAAACCGAAAGGGCCAGGACAAGCATGATCGCTAGCGACGCGGTCGCCCGCGAAAGCAGGGAATGGCGGATGTGTTCTGGTCTGGCCATCGGGCAGAGAAAAGTCGCTAGTTTGCGGCGTTCGTCAACCGGAGAAATTCGGGCTGGTCGCGCGGGTCTCCGCCCCGTGCCCCAGCAGGCGTTCCCTGCATAAAGTGTTGCTGCCTAGTCTGGAGCGCGCCGAGTTTCGAAACCTTCGCGACTTCGCGGTTGCTCCAGCGCCCACCCAACCTAGATTGCTGGTGACATGCGTATTGAGAAGACACGGTCCGCTGAGAGCCGCTCGCTGGTAGACCAGCTGAAGCGGTCCCAGATCTACCGCGATTACGAGAGCGCGTTCCGTGAGACGACCGGGCTCCCGATAAGCCTCCGTCCCGTTGAGGCCTTCGACCTTCCCCATCACGGCGACCCGAACGAGAGCCCCTTCTGCATGCTCATGGCGCGCAGCAACCACTCCTGCGCCGCCTGCCTCCAGCTTCAGCGCAAGATCGAGGACCAGGCAAAACTCGAGCCCAAGACGCTCAAGTGCTTCGCCGGCCTTTGCGATTCCGCGGTTCCCGTTCGCGTGGGCGAAAACCTGATCGCCTTCCTGAACACGGGCCAGATCATGCTCCACAAGCCCACGCGCGAGATGTTCGCGAAGACAACCCGCTCACTGCTGAAATGGGGCACGGACGTCGACCTGAAGCGCCTCGAAGAGGCCTACTTCCAGACGCGGGTGGTCACGAAGAAGCAGCTCGAGTCCGTGCTCCGGCTGCTTTCAGTTTTTGCGCAGCATCTCTCCGGCCTCGGAAACCAGCTCATGGTCAGCAACGACGCCGCCGAGTCGCCCGCCGTCGCTCGGGCGCGCGTCTTCATCGCGGAGCACCATTCAGACGAGGTCGCCCTGGGCGACGTGGCGAAGGCCGTGAACATGAGCGCCTTCTATTTCTGCAAGACGTTCAAGAGGGCGACGGGCATGACGTTCACCGACTACCTGGCCCGCGTGCGCGTCGAGAAGGTCAAGAACCTCCTTCTGAACCCGCACAAGCGCGTGAGCGAGGCGGCCTTCGAGGCCGGCTTCCAGTCGCTGTCGCAGTTCAACCGGGTGTTCCGGCGCGTCGCAGGGGAGGCGCCGTCAGCCTACCGGGAGCGCGTGCATCCGCCTGCGTAGGGCAGGGGGAGTCAGGTGACTTCGGTCATGCCGGCCATCGCCGGGCGCACCTTCGGGCGCGGACGGTGCTGGCAGAGCGAGCAGAAGGCCTCGACCTCACAGCGCGCGAGCGCGTGCGTGACAACGTAGAGCTCGGTGACCGCGGCATCGCGCAGCGCCGGATCGGGCGAGGGTTCCTCGGACTGCGCCAGGACGAGGGCCTCGAGGAGCGCCTGCTCGCCGGCCATGAAGTGCTTGAAGAAGGGGTTGAGTCCGCAGGGGCACTTTGCCTGCAGCGTGGCGATCGTCGGGGGGAGCGCGGCGTTGTGGCACGCCTTGTGGCTGCGCAGCTCCGCGAACACCTTGTCGAGCGTCCAGTCGATCATGTGGACAAGGTTGTCCGGATCGGCAATCGGCGTGTCCGCCCGCTCCAGGCGCAGGAGCGCTTCCCACCGCCGGTGTATCTTTCGGCGGTTGGCGGCAAGCGCGCGGATCCAGCATTCTCGCATGAGGCCGATTCTGCAGCTTGGCGCCCGATCTGGCTCCGCTTGATTTGGCCATATTAACGCATCTTTTGGCGCCGATTTTCGGCACTTTTTCGAACCGTGGGACGTATTGCGGGGCTGCGGCGGCACCATGAGAGATGGGGGTAATCCGTTGCCAGTTCGAGGCTGCCGCCTCGGGCGGGCCGACGGACTAACCGGCATTCATGGTCCGCGAAACGGCCCAGGATCAAAAGGCTTGAGCACCAAATCCCGGGTCACACGCTTGCACCATGCGCCCGCTGCCAACGCTTTCCGAAATAGAGTCGATCGAGGCGGAGATGTGCTTCGCCGTACCGTCGACGCCGCAGTATTCATGGCCCCTCCTCAACGCCCGCGCGGGATGCGAGCTCTGGGTGAAGCACGAGAACCACACCGCGATCGGGTCGTTCAAGGTCCGGGGCGCCCTGAACTACGTCAGCCAGCTCTTAAAGAAAGAGCCGCGCATTCGGGGCGTCATTGCGGCGACCCGCGGGAATTTCGGCCAGGCGGTGGCCTTTGCCGCGGCCCGCCGCGGCCTTTCAACCACGATCGTGGTGCCGCACGGGAACAGTGTGGAGAAGAACCGGGCGATGCGTGCCCTGGGTGCCGAGCTGCTCGAGCATGGCGACGATTTCCAGGCGGCCCTAGTCCACTCGGAAGAGCTTGCGGCCGTGCGGGGCCTGCATTGGGTGCCCTCATACCATCGGGACCTAGCATGGGGCAACGCGGTGTCGATGCTCGACTTTCTCAGGCGCGCGCCCGCGCTTGACTGCGTCTACGTGCCGATCGGCTTGGGTTCGGGCGTGTGCGCGCTCATCGCGGCTCGCGACGCGCTCAAGCTGCCGACGCGGATCATCGGCGTCGCCTCCGAGCAGGCGCCGGCCATCGCGCTGTCGCTCGACGCCAGGCGTGTCGTCAAGTTTTCGGCAACGACGAGGATCGCCGATGGAATGGCCTGCTCGACGCCCAACACCGAGGCCCTAGAGCACATGCTTCATGGCGTAGAGCGCATCGTGCGTGTTACCGACGAGCAGACCGAGGCGGCGATGCGTGCCTATTTCTCCGACACGCACAACGTCGCCGAGGGTGCGGCGGGAGCGGGACTCGCGGGTGTGCTGCGCGAGGGTCCGGCTGTCGCGGGCAGGCACATCGGGGTCGTTTTCACGGGAGGAAACGTCGATGCCGACAAGTTCGCCCATGTGCTCGCTGCGAAGTGAAATCCGCGAGCGTTGTGGCGGGACAAGTGTCGGCCGCCTGAGGTGCGGTTGATGGGCAGGTGCCTGGTCCCTGGCCGCTATCGACGTGGTCTTGCAGAGTTAACTGAATCCAGGGTGTCAGAAAAGAGGAAGGGGCGACCTGGATGGTGTATGTGAATGTGAACTACGGAGAGACTTTGTCTCCGTTGCTAGAGCCTCTTTCTTAGGAACTCGATGGCCAGGTAGCCGACGAGGGCTGAGGCAATGGCGATAGCAAGATTTGATCCTGTGAGAATATCGTGCACAGCCCAGAACAGGCCCCTGGCCTGTCCTTGTCCCGAACCTTCAAATTCCCCCATCAAGAGATTTGAATAATAGAGGAAGACGATGAATCCAACCTCCACCAACGCTCTCCAGACGGGAGCTATCCTTTTGGGCCCAGCTCGGTCTTGTCGAAATCTGTCGGCCATGGCGGAAGGGGTTCCGTGTGTCTGACGGTGAGGCTGGAAGACTCAGGCGAGGTGTTCACATGTGGAGCCGTCCGATGATTGCCGGTCTCAGGAGATCGAACATGGGCATACCGAAAGCGAGCTTCATGCCATCTGACAGCTGCGAATTAGCGTTTCGTTAATCCATAGGGAAGGGCATCGGCAGATTCCAAATCCGGCGCTCTGCACCTGGCCTAATACTGGTATTGCACAACGAGTTCGCGGCATTGCGATTCGTCGAAGCCCCGCGGATTGGAGCAGCGCAAGTGGCTCAGGGGCACCGTTTTGTTAACAACTACTTAATGCAAACCACCTTATATTTAATCCCTAGAGGCAGAGATTCTGCTCCATTGGCGCCGTGTCCAGAACCGCGCCATGAAATTCAACGAAATACTCCAAATCATACTTTTCTTCGGAATCGGAATCGCCCTAACGCCTATCCTGGGCCGCTTCATGGCCCGAGTGTTCAAAGGCGAGAGGACGTTCCTTCACCCGCTCCTCTTCCCGGTCGAAAAGCTTGTCTATAAGCTGACGGGAATCGATCCAGCCGAGGAGATGTCGTGGCTCAGGTACCTGTGGTCTGTCGTGGTGATGACCTCCGTGGGCTTCGCCTCCCTCATGGCGATCCTGATGACCCAGAAATGGCTGCCGCTGAACACGCAGGGCCTGGATAATCTTTCGTGGCACTTGGCGTTCAACACCGCGTGGAGCTTCACATGCAACGCCGACTGGCAGTCGTACTCCGGCGAAGCCGTGATGACCTACCTGTCGCAGACGCTGGGGCTTTCCGTGCATCAATTCATTAGCGGCGCCTCGGGACTTGCGGTTCTTGTCGCGGTCGGGCGAGCCCTGGCGCGCGCCTCCATTAAGAGCATCGGAAACTTCTGGGTGGATCTGACGCGTTGCACGCTCTACATCGTGATCCCCCTGTCGGTGCTGTGGGCGATTCCGCTCGCGTGGCAGGGCGTCCCGCAGACCTGGAAGGCCTACCCGACGGCGAACCTCGTCGAGTCCTACACCACCCAGGTGCAGAAAGTTGACGACAAGGGCAATCCCGTGACGACCTCGGTGCAGAAGGTCGACGACAAGGGCAAGCCGGTGGTCGGGCAAGACGGTAAGCCCGTGATGGTAGACCAGCCCGTAATGGTGGACCAGAAGGTCGAGACGCAGCCCCTTCCAGTCGGGCCGGTGGCCTCGTTCGAGTCATGCAAGCAGCTATTCACCAATGGCGGCGGATGGTACGGCGTGAACAGCGCGCACCCGTATGAGAATCCAACACCGCTCGCGGGCTTCCTCGAGATGCTGGCGATAATCGTGGTGCCCATGGCACAGGTCTACATGTTTGGCCTGCTGATCGGAAACCGGCGCCACGCGTGGTGCCTGTTCTGGGTCATGCTCGCCCTCTACGCGCTGTCGTTTGCGGTCGCATGGCATTACGAGACGCAGCCGAATCCCGTCGTCGACAACATCATGCCGAACATGGAGGGCAAGGAGCAGAGGTTCGGCGTGATGAACAGCGTGCTCTGGGGGATATCATGCACCGCGATCGACAACGGCTCCGTTAACTCAATGCACGACAGCTGGATGCCGCTGGCAGGTATGATGCCAATGTGGAACATCCTTATTGGCGAAATAATGTTCGGGGGCATCGGATGCGGCGTGTACTGCATGCTGTTTCACGTCCTCATCACAGTCTTCATCGCCGGCCTCATGATTGGGCGAACGCCGGAGTATCTCGGCAAGAAACTCGGGGCCTGGGAAGCCACGTGGGCGGTCATCGGCGTTCTATTGCCCAACGCAGCCTGCCTCATCCCAACGGCGGTCTGCGTCTTCCTTCCATCAGGCATCGCGAGCATGAACAACGCCGGACCCCACGGACTGAGCGAGGTGCTGTATGCGTTTGGCGAAGCCGCAAACAACAACGGCAGCGCCTTTGCCGGGCTCAACGCGAATGTGCCCATTTACGACGTGCTGCTCGGCGTCGCGATCATCATCGGCCGGTTTGCGCCGATAGCAGCGGCGCTCGCCATCGTCGGGCGGCTCGCGTCGAAGAAGACCGTCGAGCCGTCCGCCGGCACGCTGCCGGTGCACGGGTGGACGTTCGGCCTGACGCTTACGGGCGTCATCATCGTCGTCGCCGCGCTCACCTTCTTTCCGGCGCTCTGCCTGGGACCGCTCTTGGAGCACGGACTCATGCAGGCCGGACGCGCGTTCTGATCACACCTGAAGACTCCCGACAATGAGCACCTCCTTCACAATAAACTACTCTTCGCTGGTCCGCCAAGCGGTGATCGGCTCTTTCAAGAAGCTTCACCCGCGCGACGAGATCAAGAACCTCGTCATGTTCGTCGTGTGGCTTGGCTCGATTCTCACGACGGTCTGGCTGTTCGTCGATTTCTCAAGTTTTAACCTGCAGATCTGCCTTTGGCTTTGGTTCACCTGTCTCTTTGCGAATTTCGCCGAGGCGATGGCGGAAGGCCGCGGCAAGGCGCACGCTGACGAACTGCGCAAAATGCGGACCAAGACGACCGTCCGCAAGCTGGTCGACGGCCGCGAGGTGTCCATTTCCAGCAGCGAGCTGAAGATAGGGGACCGGATCGTGTGCACGGCGGGCGACCTGATCGGTGCGGACGGCGAAGTGGTCGAGGGCATTGCGACGGTCGACGAGTCGGCGATAACCGGGGAGTCCGCCCCCGTCATACGGGAGAGCGGAGGGGACAGAAGTGCAGTCACCGGCGGCACGCGCGTAACCAGCGACAGGATCGTCATCCGCGTGACGGCGGAGGAGGGTAATTCGTTCCTGGACAGGATGATCCTGATGATCGAGGGCGCGCGCCGCCAGCTGACCCCAAATGAGATCGCGCTCAACATCGTCCTGATCAGCCTGACCGCGCTCTTCATCGTCGTCGTGCTCGTCCTGCCGGCAATGGCCATCTACGACCAGAAGGCGGCGAACCAGACCGGCGTGGTCCTCACCTCACTGCCCGTTCTCCTGTCGCTGATCGTCTGCCTGATACCGACGACGATCGGGGGGCTCCTGAGCGCGATCGGCATAGCGGGCATTGACCGGCTGATGCGCCGAAATGTGCTCGCGACCTCAGGCCGAGCCGTCGAGGCCGCCGGGGACGTGGACGTGCTTCTGCTCGACAAGACCGGCACGATCACCCTTGGCAACCGGATGGCGACCGAGTTCATTCCGGCGCCTGGGGTTGATCTCAAGGCGCTTGCCGATGCCGCGCAACTTGCATCGCTCGCCGACGAGACGCCGGAGGGGCGCAGCATTGTCACGCTCGCCAAGGATGAATTTGGCCTCAGGGGCCGTGATGTGGCCGAACCGCATGCGGCTTTCGTGCCGTTCACAGCGCAGACGCGCATGAGCGGCGTCGACCTCAACAACCGGTGGATACGCAAGGGCGCCTCAGAGAGCGTGAAGGCATGGGTCATCTCGCAGGGCGGAACCTATCCCGATGAGGTCGCTGCCGTTGTGGAGAGGATCTCGAAGGAAGGCGGCACGCCGCTTGTCGTGGCCGAGAACAAGCGCGTGCTTGGCGTCATCCTGCTCAAGGACATCGTCAAGGGCGGCATCAAGGAGCGGTTCCAGCAGCTTCGCGCCATGGGCATCCGCACCGTGATGATCACGGGCGATAATCCGCTGACGGCGGCGGCTATCGCGGCCGAGGCGGGTGTGGACGACTTCATAGCCCAGGCCAAGCCGGAGGACAAACTTGCGCGGATCCGCAAGGAGCAGGAAGGCGGAAAGCTCATCGCGATGATAGGCGACGGCACCAACGACGCGCCATCACTTGCGCAGGCCGACGTGGGTGTCGCCATGAACACGGGGACTCAGGCCGCCCGCGAGGCCGGCAACATGGTGGACCTGGACAGCAACCCGACAAAGCTGATCGAGGTCGTGGAGATCGGAAAGCAGCTGCTCATGACACGCGGTGCGCTCACGACCTTCAGCATCGCAAACGATGTCTCGAAGTATTTTGCGATCCTGCCCGCGATGTTCGGCCTACTCTATGCGACCGAGAAGGGGGGCTTCGGCCCGCTGCAGGCCTACAACATCATGTTCCTGCACTCACCCCAGAGCGCGATCCTGAGCGCCGTGATCTTCAATGCGCTGATCATCGTCGCGCTGATTCCCCTGGCGCTGCGCGGCGTCAAGTACGAGCCCCTCGGTGCCAAGGTGATCCTGCGCAAGAACATGCTCATCTACGGCATCGGAGGCATCCTTGTGCCGTTCCTCTTCATCAAGCTAATCGATATCGTGCTCGTCGCACTTCACCTCGCGCCCTGAGCCCGCCCGACACGAAAGGAATCCGTCATGATTAAACTCATCACACAAGCCGTACGGCAGACGCTCTTATGGACGCTAGTGACAGGCATGCTGTATCCCATCGCCATCACCGCGGTTGCCCAGGTCGCGTTCAAGAGACAGGCGGATGGCAGCCTGATCGAGCGCGACGGGAAGGTCGTGGGCTCGGAGCTCCTGGCACAGCAGTTCCAGGGCCCGACGTATTTTTGGCCGAGACCGTCGGCCAACTCGTACGGCACCGGCCCCTCGGGCCTCAACGCCTCGAGCGGCAGCAACCTCGGGCCGACGAGCGCCCAGCTCCAGACCAACGTCCGCACCAACGCGAAGACGCTGCGCGACGCGCACAAGCTTTCTGCCGACGCCCCGGTGCCGGCGGATCTGGTCTACGCGTCGGCCAGCGGCCTCGACCCGCACATCAGCCCGGAATCGGCCCGTTTCCAGGTCGCCCGCATCGCAGCCGCGCGCGGCATCGGCGAGGAAAAGGTGCGGGCGCTCGTGGAGAAATTCGTCGAGCCGCCGCAGTGGGGCTTTCTCGGTGAGGCCAGGGTCAATGTGCTCCTGCTGAATCTCGCCCTGGATGCGGCGGATGCAAAGAAGACCGGATAGCGCGGCCGGCCCCCGGTCCGGCAACGGCGCGCCGGCCTCCAGTTTCCGTGGCGCGTTGAAGCCGCATCCCAAGGTGCTGATCGTCGACAGTGATCCGGCGATCGGACGCATGCTGAATATCGTCCTCGAAAGCGAGGGATACAGGGTTCTTTGGAGCAGGAATAGCGCGGACGGCCTAACAGAGGCTGTCAATCACCGGCCGGACGCGATCATCCTGGAACTCGATCTTCCCGACGGCGGCGGATTCGACGTCCTTGGGTCGCTGCGGGAATGGTGCGAGGCGCCGGTCTTGATTCTGTCCGTCCGCGCTGCGACGGCGGACAAGGTCCGCGCGCTCGATGGCGGGGCGAACGACTACATGGTCAAGCCGATCGCACCGGAGGAACTGGCGGCGAGGCTTCGGGTGCTCCTGCGCTGCGAGCCGCCGACATGCGACGGACCACTGCTGGTCAGCGGTGCGCTTAGGATCGACATGGCGACACGCGAGGTGACGGTCAACGGCTGCATGCTCGAGCTCACGGCCACCGAGGAAGCGGTGCTGTACGTTCTTGCGCGCCATGCGGGCATGGTCGTGCCACGCGAGCGTCTGCTCCGCATCATATGGGGATCCGTCGATGACGGAAAGATCCACGATCTCCAGGTTCACATTGCCCGACTGCGCCGCAAGCTGGGAGAGCTCACGGAATCTGAGCTGATTTGTGGGGAAGGCGGCGTGGGTTACAGGCTATCAATTGCGGCCGAGCCCGGGCGTACGTTTCTTTAGACCGCCTTGTCGCCGCATGGCTTTGCAGGCGGGTCGGGCCGGCGCAGCATTCGCCGTTTACCTCGGCCGCCAAACGTTAGAGGATATGCCAAACGGATGCCTGCCGAATCCCGAAAGCCCGAAGTGGTCGTCATTGACGACGAGATCCAGATCCGCCGGCTTTTGCGCATCACACTCGAATCCGGCGGGTTTTCGGTGAGGGACTGCGACAGTGGGCAGGTGGGCCTGGGCGAGATCGCGTTCAGGCGCCCCGACGTCGTCGTGCTGGACCTGGGCCTGCCCGACGTCTCCGGGGTCGAGGTGCTCAAGCGCCTGCGCGAATGGACGCAGGTGCCTATCCTGATCCTTTCCGTGCTGGACCATGAGGACGACAAGGTCGCCGCGCTCGACGCGGGCGCCGACGACTACCTGACAAAGCCCTTCAACGGCCGGGAACTGCTCGCGCGCCTGCGCGTCATGCTGCGCCATTCAAAGCCCGACGACGGCATAAGCGTCGTGCGGTTCGGCGCGGTCGAAATTGATTTCACCCGGCGGATTGTGACCAAAGGCGGCGTCGAGGTGACCCTGACCGCGAAGGAATACACCCTGCTGCGCCTGCTTGTGACGCACCGGGGCAAGGTGCTGACCCACAGGCAGATCTTGCGCGACATATGGGGGCCGACCGCCGAGGAGCAGACCCACTACCTGAGGGTGTACGTCGACCGCCTCCGCCGCAAACTCGAGGAAAACCCGAAGCGCCCGAAGCTCTTCATGACCGTCCTCGGCGTCGGCTATCGTTTTGAAGGGGAGTGAGTCCTGCGGTCTTCCTAATGCGGCTCCCTCCGCCGACCTTTCAAACCCCATGCACGACGCACGCTCCCTGATGGTCCTGCTTCTTCCCTTGGCCCTCATGGGCGCTCCGGCAGCCGACAAGCCGGGGCAGCCCTCGGGCCCCGCGCCATTGCCGAGGGAGCGGCTGCTCATGGATGCCAACTGGCGGTTTGCCTTTGGACACCCCTTTGACCCCACGAGGGACTTCGAGCACGCCACGGGCTATTTTTCGTATTTTGCCAAGGCGGGCTACGGGGACGGGCCTGCCGCGGCGAGGTTCAACGACTCTGCATGGCGGCTCCTCGATTTGCCGCACGACTGGGCGGTTGAGGCGCCTTTTTCCGCGAGCGCCAGCCCGAGCCATGGCTACAAGGCCATCGGCCGCAAATTTCCCGAGGGCAGTGTCGGCTGGTATCGGAAGACGTTCTCCATCCCGGCCTCCGACCTCGGCCGGCGGATTGGCGTCGAGTTTGACGGCGTCTTCCGCGACTCGGTCGTCTGGGTCAACGGCTTCTACCTCGGGCGCCAGTCGAGCGGCTACACGGGCTTCAGCTACGACCTGACCGACTACCTGAATTACGGGGGCGACAACACGATTGCTGTCCGGGTCGACGCCACGATGGAGGAGGGATGGTTCTATGAGGGGGCGGGAATCTACCGGCACGTCTGGATGACCAAGACACCGCAGGTGCACGTCGCGCACTGGGGCACCTTTGTGACAACCGCTGTGCAGGGGGATTCGGCGGATGTCACCGCGCGCACAACGGTTGCCAACGAGGGCGCGGCCGAGGCGACCTTTCTTATAGATCAAGCGATCGAGGATGCCCACGGCGGAATTGTGGCCGTGCGCGCCGTGCTCGATGCCGTTGTCGCTCCCGGCGCAACCGGGGACTCTTCCTGCGTGCTGAGGGTTGAGAGTCCCAAGCTTTGGTCGCTCGAGTCGCCAACCCTTTACCACCTTGTCACGACCATCCGGTCAGCCGGCACGGTGGTCGACCGGTACGAGACCCCCTTCGGCATCCGAACGGTGAGCTTCGATCCCGACCGAGGGTTCTTCCTGAACGGCAGGCGTGTCGAACTGAAGGGCGCGAACAGCCACCAGGACTTCGCCGGGGTTGGAGTCGCGGTGCCGGACGCGCTGCAGGAATTTCGTGTAGCCCGCCTCAAGGAACTGGGCTGCAACGCCCTGCGTTGCTCGCACAACCCGCCGGCTCCCGAGCTTCTCGACGCCTGCGACCGCCTCGGGCTTCTGGTTCTCGACGAGAACCGCCTGATGGGACCGAGCCCCGAGCAGATGAGCCAGCTCGAGAGCATGATCCTGCGCGACCGCAACCATCCCAGTGTCATCCTCTGGTCGCTCGGCAACGAGGAGTGGGCCATTGAGGGCAACATCAAGGGCGCGCGCATCGCCGCCTCCATGCAGGCGTTCGCGCAGCGGCTTGACCCGACGCGCAGGACCACGGTGGCGAACAGCGGCGGCTGGGGCGGCATCTCCAGCGTGATCGACGTCGTTGGCTACAACTACATCAGGCAGTGCGACACGGACAAGCAGCATGCCGACTATCCCCGCCAGCCCGGCGTGGGCACCGAGGAGTCGACCACCCGCCAGACGCGCGGCGTCTATTTCGGCGACCCGCAGAAGGGGTACCTTGCACCGCTCATGGACGCGTCGTCGGGCGGCAACATGGAGCTCGGCTGGCAGCACTACGCCAAGCGCCCGTACCTGGCCGGCCTTTTCTACTGGACCGGCTTTGATTACCGGGGGGAGCCAAACCCATTCGACTGGCCGCAGGTCGGATCACAGTCCGGAATCCTGGACCTTTGCGGGTTCCCCAAGGACGGCGCATATTACCTCAAGGCCTGGTGGACCGACGGGCCGGTCGTCCACATCTTTCCACACTGGAATTGGCCCGGCAGGGAAGGGCAGATGATTGATGTCTGGTGCTACAGCAACTGCGACCAGGTCGAGCTCGTGCTCAACGGCCGGTCGCTCGGCGCAAAGGCCATGCCGCGGAACGCGCACCTGGAATGGACGGTCGCCTACGAGCCCGGGGTGCTCGAGGCCCGCGGGTTCACCGGCGGCCGGGTGATCGCAAGCAGCGTCGTGGAGACGACGGGCAAGCCCGCAAAGCTCGCGCTCGTGCCGGATCGTGTGTCGATCAGGGCTGACGGCGAGGATGTGGCGGTCTTCACCGTTTCCGCACTCGACGAGAAGGACCGCGTGGTGCCGATCGCGGACAATCTTGTAACGTTCGGGGTCGCCGGCGGCCTGATCATCGGTGTCGGAAACGGTGATCCCAGCAGCCATGAGCCTGACAGGTTTGTGGACGCCTACAGGCTTCTGACGATATCCGACTGGCGGGGGCGCATCGCTCCTCCGGGCACGGGGTCACCCACCTCGCCGGAATCGTTGCCGCCCTTCTCCAGGCTGGGGAACTGGAAAGCACCCCTTCCTAAGACCGGCGAGGTGTATGACCTGTCAGGAGCATTCTCCGTCGATGCCGTTCCGGCCGGGGTCGAATGGCATCTGCACCTTCCGGCTCTCGGGACAAAGACCACACTATGGCTCAACGGCCGCGAGCTGGCCCGGGACCTGGACACCTCGAGGGATGGCCCCGCCCTGCGCATTGATCCCAGCCAGCTGGTCGTTGGATCCAATCGAATCCAGCTGATTGTGGCCCCGTACGGCGACGGCCGGAACCACATGCCGGAGCTCAGCCGGCTCGGAGCCGTCAGCGTCGTGACGCCGGCGCCCCAGTGGCAGCGCCACCTATTCAACGGCCTGGCCCAGGTGATCGTGCAGGCGGGAAAGGACCCCGGCTCGCTCCGGCTGACCGCCCAGGCACAGGATCTGGTCGCGGGCGATGCCGAGGTGGCGACGCAGTCCGCCGAGTTGCGCCCCGCCGTGCCGTGACGGCCGCGGGTGATCTACGGATGTCCCTGGGCGATTATGGTTCGCAGCACGCCGAGGGGCTTGTCGCAGCCTTGGTATTCGGATCCGTCGTACGATGAGGCCACGACCTTGCCCGAGGTGGTGTCAATGATGATCAGATTGGGTATTCCGTTCCCGGTCGCCGCGCCCCATCCGCCGGCCTCGCTGCGGCTCACGGCCGGAAACTCCATCCTGTGCTGCCGCATGTAGGCGACCATGGCCGCGTCGGACTGGTCATAGTTGACCATCATGAGCTGAAACCGGTTCTTCGTCTTGTCCGCACCGTGGTAGAACTCCGAAAGGCGCGGCGAGAACTGCTGGCAGGGCGAGCACCAGCTGGCGCCGTGGTAGACCGCAAGGTAGGGTGCGAGGCGCGGCTGGAACTCCTCGCGGGCGACCTCGCCGTTGAGATGGAGCCGTTTCACCTGAAGCGTGTCCTCGGCCCTGTTGAACCGCACCGCCGGCCTGAACTGCTTGAAGGCGGTGTAGACGACGAACACGGCGACGACGAAGATGAGGAACCGTTTCATAAAGCGATGGCCCTAGAGGGAATGGGCCTGCTTAGCGATCCAAACCACGCTTCGGCGCGTCCGCGCCCTTGCCGTTCTCGAGGGTGTCGATCAGCCCCAGCAGCGCGCCCCAGTGGTAGAAGCGGTCGCTGCTGCTGACATCGTCGCCCGACCCGGTGATGGCGTTGTAGTTCTCGTGGACATGGCCCTTCGCCGTCCACTCCCCGTTGAAGAGGGCGAGCGACTTCTCGGCAAGCTGCCTGCGCGCGGCGGGCTGGTCGTAGTTGAGCAACCCGAGGTACACGAGATAGTTCATGGGTCCCCAGATTCTCCCGCGCCAGTAGTCCTGGTCCTTGAACGCGGGGTCGGACCGGGCGATGGAGGGGATCACCCAGTCGCCCCAGAACTCGCCCGGGTTGAGCAGATGCTCCCTGACCATGCGGTCGGCCTGCCGGGGGGTCGCCACCTTTCCCACCAGCGGATAGAAATTCGTGGGCGACATGCGCAAGCTGAGGACCCCCGTGTCCAGGTTCTTGTTGAGGAACATCCCGGTCTTCTCGTCCCACAGCGTCTGGAGCGTGGCGCCATAGCGCCCGGCGCGGTCCCTCAGCTCCGTGGCTTCGGGCCGCCCGAGAACGTCTGCGATCTCGGCCAGCGCGCGGCAGTCGGCGACGTACAGGCCCATGATCCCGACGTCGGCAAGGTGCATCCTGTCCGTGTCGGCGTGGAACGGGGCGTCGTCGTACATGGGGCTGTTGTCGAGGCCCTCGTACTTGGCTCCCTGCAGGGTGCCGACCGCCGTGTCATCGGGATTCAGCGGCCGGTTGGATGCGTCGGAGCCGAGGACGAGGTAGCCCCCGAGCTCGCGGTGCTCGTTCCACCAGCGATTCCAGGCGAGGAGCGGCCCGAACGTGTCGCGCAGGAACCACTTGTCGTGGAACCTTCGGTAGAGGTTCACGACCGTGAGCGCGCCAACGGGGGACTCGGACCGGTCGAAGCTCTTCCAGCCGCCCGGGCGCGCGTAGTTAGGCACGAGGCCCGACGGGGCCGCTTCCCTGAGGATCTCCATCGCGTTGGCGTAAGCCAGGTCGCGGTCGCCGGATGCGGCCAGGGACGCCGCGAAGAAGGTGTCCCATTCGAAGAGGACGTATCCTCCCCAGCCCGTCGACCAGAGCCGGCTGACTGGCGAGATGACCCGCGACTGCGAGGGATCGTAGACCGTGTCCCAGCCCATGACCGTCTCGATCGCCTGCGGGACACCATTCTCCCTCGGCCGCTGCCGGTCCAGGATCGCGCGAATCTGCTCCACCGACCGCGGGCGGCCGGTGCAGACGCCTATCGGATTCTGGAACACCGCTGCGAAGTACGGCGTGGCGAGGGGCAGCGAGGAGGGCTCCTGCTGGGTGCCGGTCCAGTAGACGGGGATCCTTCGCGAGCCGTTGTCGAATTCGATGTGGTCTCCGGACTTCGCCGCGCTGCCCGGGCGGTTCCAGAGGATGCCGGTAGAGACGACCAGGGTGGGAGGGACGGACGTCTTCGAGGCGCCCGGGGTCGCCAGCAGGACGAGGTCCCCGCCGTCGTGGGCGGTCTGCAGGAGAACCTCATGGCCGCGCCACGAGAATCGAAGCTCCGTGTAGCTGCCGTCCCACGTGTGGGGGCCCGGGAACACATCCTCCTCATCCTTGCCCCGGAGGCCTATCCGGATATCGGGAAGGAAAGCGTCCGAATAGAGCGTGGAGTTGTGCTTCAGCCCCACTCGAATCGCGAAGCCCTCGGGGAGCAGCGCCTGCGCCGCCACGCTGTACACATCCCAGGTGTTCCACCCCTGCGCCAGGCTCCGTTGGACGGACTCGTACTCGGCCGAGCGCGGAGCCTGTGCAGCAATCCCGAGGGGGAACATAACGGCGACGAGCCACCGGAACGGAGCCAGTCTGCTCACGCGGGCAGCAGTCGCTGCTCCGGTAAGGCGTTCCACCCTGTCGTTTCGACGGGAAGGCATGGGGGGATTAGAGCGAACGTGCCCGAGCATCGCAACCACGCCTGTGTCCTAGAAGCAGGGAGCCGCGTCGGAACGCGCTTGCAGGTCCCCGGAATTGCGGCCGTTGGCTGAACTCAGGCCTGCTTGGATTCGGCCGAAATCTCGCGCAGGCGCCTTGTCGCCTCAAGGCCCGTCCGGCCGTTGTGGTAGGGACATTTCCAGAAACCGACCTTGAGCTCGTGGTCGAGCACCCGGCCCTCGCGGGTGACGGCTCGGAACCATTCGCCGTGCTTATGATCAATGATCCTCGCCTCGATGAAATCCCAGGTGCGCAGGGCCGCCGCGAGGAAACGCTCCTGGCGGGAAAGCTGGTAGGCATTGAGGAACCCGACCACGGCCTCGGCCTGGGGCCACCATTCCTTGTTGGTGTCGGTCGGGCCCCCGGGCCCCCCATGGTAGAAGAGTGCGCCGTCGGCATCAACGCCCTCGGCGAGCGTCGTTTCGGCAAGCTTCACCGCCATGGCCCCTATGCGTTCAGTCAGCCCCGCCTCCCGGAGCGCGTCGGCCGCCGACGTCAGGAGCCAGGCCGCCTCGATGTCGTGGCCATAGGCGATCAGGTCCGAGCGCAGCGTCCAGTCCTCGTCGAAGAACTGGCCCAGATGTCCGGTCCGGGGATTGACGATTCGGCCGAGCATGAGGTCCGCCAGCCTTGCGAGCGCGGAACGCAGGGCCGGATCGGGCCAGACCGTGAGGAGGCGGGTGTAGGCCTCCAGGACGTGGAGGTGCGTGTCCTGCGACTTCGGCGTGTTCAGGGCCGGTCCGCTCAGGCGCATGTCCGGGATGGGCTTCCAGGCCCGGCCGGCGGCGTCGCAGTAACCGCCGTGACGGGCCGAGGCGTGATCCTCGATGAGCCGATAGGTGGCGATCGCATGGTCGAGGGGCTCGCGGCGGCCGGTGGCCGCGTGATATTCGGCGAGCGCGTAGATCGCGAAGGCCTCGCCCAACACCTGTTTGTGGGCCTGAACGACGGTGCCGTCGGCCGCGACTGCCCACGAGTAGCCCCCATATTCCGCATCGTGGAAGCGCGCCTGCAGGTCGCCGTAGGCACGGTCGGCCATCGCGAGATAGGCCGGGTTCCGGTACCGCGCGAACGCCGCAGAATACACCCAGAGGATGCGCGAGGTGAGCACCACTCCGCGTTCCGCCCCGGGATCGACCTTGAGGTCGTTCGTCATCGAGCCGTGGAAGCTGTGGTTCGCGTGGTTGGCGACCCGTTCCATCCAGAAGGGAAGTATGTTTCCGAGAAGATCTTCCTCAATGCGGCGGGCGTAGTCGTTGAGGATGGATGGACTCATCGCGTGCGGGAAGGGGTCAGTGGGGCGCTCCTCGGCTCGGATGACCATTAGTGAAGATCATTCACCCACCGTCAAACGCTCGTCATGGCTGCGGCTGTTTCATTGGCGGCAACCCAGGGGGTCCCCGGTTTCGCTGATGAGGCGGCCGGGAAGGTTTCGGCACCGGCCCGCGATGCGCCCGGCAATCCAGCCCCGGCCAAGGCTACAGCTGCAGCGGCAGACCGATCTCGATGATCTGGCTCGGCGCGATTCGGTAATAGTCCTTCGCCGGGCGGGCATTTCGGATCAGGAATCCGTAAAGGCTCTTTTCCCACTCCCACATCCCGCTGCCTCCGCCCGACATGATCATCTCCCTGTTGAAGTAGTAGGTCGCGGTGTTGGGATTGATCGTCAGGCCGGAGGCTTTGACAAGATTCATGAGGGCCGAGACATCGGGAGACTCCATGTAGCCGTAGTGGCCGATGGCGCGCCAGACACCGTCGCCAATCTCCCTGAGCTGCAGCCTTTCCGGCTCGGGGACCTTCGGCACGTCCTCGGTGACGATGCTCAGCAGGATCACCGTCTTGTGCAGGCAGCGATTCGCCTTCACGTGGTGGAGCAGGGCCAGCGGCGTCCCCTCGGGGGAGCCGACCATGAATACGGCCGCGCCCGGGACCCGCACGACGTGGGAGCTGCGCGCGATGGCCCTCAGCTCGGTTTCCGTCACGTTGCCGCCGTAGACCAGGCGAAAGACGGCCTCGCGCCCGGTCTTCCACGTGTGCATGATCGCTAGAACCGCGGCGGCGATGGCCAGGGGGAACCAGCCGCCGTCAGCCAGCTTTCTCGCGTTCGAGAAGAAGAAGGATGCATCCATCAGGAGGAAGAGGCCGCACGGGATGCCGGCGCGCCACAGGGACCAGTGCCAGTTGCGCCGGGCGACGATGAAGAACGCGGCCGTTGTCACCCCCATGGTGCCGGTGACCGCTATGCCGTACGCAGACGCGAGCCGGCTGCTTGAGCCGAAAAGAACCGCGGTGAGGATGCAGCCGAACGTAAGCAGCGTGTTGACAAAGGGCACATAGATCTGCCCGCGCAGGTCGGTGTTCGTGTAGTTGATCTTCAAGCGGGGGAAATACCCGAGCTGGATCGCCTGCCGGGTGAGCGAGTAGGCCCCGGAGATGAGGGCCTGGCTCGCAATTATCGCGGCGACAATGGACACTCCGGTCAGGACGACACGCGCTAAACCGGGCGGGGCCATCGCGAAGAACGGGTTCTCGGTGGAGTGGGGCCTCGCAAGGATAAAGGCGCCTTGGCCAAAATAGTTAAGAACCAGTCCCGGGAACACGATTGCGTACCAGGCAATGGAGATGTACCGGCGTCCGAAGTGTCCCATGTCCGCGTAAAGCGCCTCGGCCCCGGTGATCGCCAGCACGATCGAGCCCATCAGGGCGGCCACCTGCCAGGGAGGGTGCCGAAGCAGGGCGAGGCCGTAGATGGGGTTCAGCGCGCGAAGAACAGCGGGGACCTGGACCATATACCAGGTCCCGAGAAGACCGAGGGCTATGAACCAAACCAGCATGATGGGGCCAAAGACCCGGCCGATGCTCCGTGTGCCTCTGCGCTGAAACCAGAAGAGCGCGGCCAGGATGACACAGGAAATCGCCGGCACATAGGGCGAGAATGCGTGGCTGATTGCGTCGAAGCCCTCAGCCGCCCCGAGAACGGAGATTGCCGGTGTGATGATTCCGTCGCCATACAGCAGTGCGGCCCCAATCAGAATTATGATGACGATGGGTCCGAGCCCCCGCCTGGACGGAGCGCGTCCCGCACCTCCTTCGCCTCCGGAATGGATCAGGGCGAGCAGGGCAAAGATTCCTCCCTCGCCCTGGTTGTCGGCGTCCATGACGTACCAGAGGTACTTGACCCCGACAACGAGAACCAGGGACCAGAAGATGAGGGAAAGAATCCCCAGCACGCCGTTGACCTGGTCTCCGGGAGGCAGGTGTGCGACGCATTCGCGCATGGTGTAAAGGGGGCTTGTGCCAATATCCCCAAAGACAACGCCCAGGGCGCCGATGCATAGACCGGCTTTTGCGCCTCGGGTCAGGCTTGGGGTGATGGGTCCGGTCATGGCAGCGAAGGCTCGCTCTTGGGGTCAGGCGCCGATTTCCAGCAGCTTTGCGGCCAAACCGCTGGACATGTGCGCTGCCAAATCAACACCGGGCCCCGGTTTCATGAAGGCATACCTATCAATCCTAGTCGATGAGGCTTATATGAGCCGCAATCCGCCTCAAATCGGGCCCGATCGCTTCGTATGCAGACGCGGGGCATGAGGCATGGTCTTCGGCGATCCGGTTGATCTCCCTTTCGGACGTGGGGAGGGCCCTCTCAACCTGCCGGGATTTGGACTGGCAAGCAGGGGCCTCAAGCTCCATACAGCGGGCGGCTTATGGCGGAAACACTTTCCACGCGCGGCGTCTTCCTAAGTTACGCCAGAGAGGATACGGATGCGGCCAGGCGCATTGCCGACGCCCTGCGAGGCTTTGGCGTCGAGGTATGGTTCGACCAGAGCGAGTTGCGCGGCGGCGACGCCTGGGATGCGAAGATCAAGCGGCAGATACGTGAATGCGCCCTTTTCGTCGCCATCATCTCGTCGAACAGCCAGTCCAGGGGAGAGGGATACTTCCGCCGCGAGTGGAAGCTCGCGATCGAGCGGACCCACGACATGGCCGCCGGAATCCCCTTCCTCATACCGGTGGTGATCGACCAGACCCTGGAGTCCAAGGCGCTCGTTCCCGAGGAGTTCATGCGCGTTCAGTGGACGCGGCTGGCCGGCGGCGTCCCCACAACGCAGTTCGTCGAACGCGTGAAGCGCCTCATCGAGGAGCCCTTGAATCTCAAAGAAGACTCCAAGGGTCCCCAGCCGGTTCGCGAGGGAAGCCTCGCGGGTCCGCTCCCAAGATCCGGTTTCCCCGGTTGGGCGTGGGGCGTCATTGCTGGAATAGCCATTGCCGCGGCCGCCGTCGTCGGGGTTTATCGCAAGTCCGCCCCTCCTGCTGCCGAGCCGAAGGCCGAATCCGCTTCTGCGGCGCAACCCAAGGCGGCGCCGAAATCCAACGACAAGTCGATCGCGGTCCTGCCGTTTGAAAACATGAGCGACGAGAAGGGCAACGAGTTCTTCACGGATGGCATCCAGGAGGACATCCTGACCAACCTGGCGCTGGTCCATGAGATCCGGGTCATCTCGAGAACCTCGGTCATGCAGTACCGCGACACGAAAAAGCCCGTAGGGCAGATCGCCTCGGACCTCGGGGTCGCGTACATCCTTGAGGGAAGCGTCCGGCGCGCGGGCAACAGGGTGCGGGTGACCGGCCAGCTGATCCACGCGGCGACGGATGAGCACGTATGGGCCAAGGCCTACGACCGGGACCTGACCGACATCTTTGCGATCCAGTCCGAGCTCGCCCAGGCCATCGCGGCGGAGCTCAAGGCAGCGCTTTCGCCCGAGGAGAAGGCGATCATCGACCGCCGGCCCACCGAGAACACCGCGGCCTACGATCTCTACCTCAGGGCCCGCAGGCTGGTCGAGGCGGGGGACCGCGCCGAGAAGCTGGCGCTCCTCGAAAAGGCGGTTGCCCTCGATCCCTCCTTCGCCCGCGCCTGGGGCGACGTTGCCGATGAATATGCCTTCGTTGCCTTCAACTTCCACGAGGGGGTGGATGGGATGCTGTCCAAGGCGAAGGCCGCCATCGACCGGGCGGTGCAGCTGGCGCCGGACGACCCCGAGGTCGCCTCGAGCCTGGGAACCTATTACTACTACGCGTTCCGCGACTATACCCGTGCCACCGACCTGTACCAGAAGCTCGCCCTCAAGCGGCCGAACGATGCGAGCCTGTTCGAGTCCCTTGGCCTGATCGAGCGGCGGCAGGGAAGATGGGCCGAGTCCCTTGGCAACCTGCGCCGCGCCACGGAGCTCGACGTCGCCAACCTGCAATACCTCAACAACCTGATCTCCATCCTCGCCGAGGGACGGCACTACGACGAGCTTGCGGCGGCCTTGCGGAAGAAGGCCGAGCTTGAGCCCGGGAAACTCGACGTGGGGGCGGATCTGGGGTTGAACGCCTTTCACGCCACGGGCTCCACCCGTGAGGCGGAGGAATTCTTCTCCCACCTGACCCCCGAGGAGGCCGCATCCCCGGAGGGAATATTCGAGCGAGCCAACTGGGCAGACACCATAGGCGACATCAAGGAGGTCATCCGCCTTCAGAGCCTGCAGCCCTACAGCAAGCTAAACGTCCTCGACAACTGGGAGCAGGACGTCCTGGCGGCCCAGAACTTGTTCCTGACAGGGGACAAGACCGGGGCGGTCGCAAGGCTGGGCAACATTCCCGAGGAAATGCCAAAACGCATTGAGCGGGAGCCCAAGAACCCGCGCATCCTGGCGTTCCAGGCAATTGCGCAGATGATTCTCGGGCACTCGTCGGAGGCCGTTAGCTTCAGTGAGCGCGCCGTCGCGCTCGTCCCCCAATCGTTCGACGCCGTCAATGCGCCGATCTATGCGACGCTCAACGCCAGAATTTATGACCATACCGGGGACAAGGAGAAGGCGCTCTCGGAATACGCGCGCCTGCTCCGCGTACCCGGCGCGGCCAGTTTCCTGAATGTATATGAAATGAAGCGGGATTCCCGAAGCACGCTCCACGGGGACCCGCGGTTTGAAGCCCTTCTCGACGACCCGGCAAACAACGCCCCGTTGTTCTGAGTCCGCTTAGCCCGGTCCCGTTAGGAGGCGAGGCAGCCTTCTCCGGTCCAGGACTCTCCCTACTTCGGGATCGCGTCCAGAACGACGGACGGGGTGAGGATCTCCGGCAAAATCACCGGATCGGCGCGGCCTGGAACCCAGATGAGGTTGAACGGCACGGCGGCGCGGTGGTACGTGGCGAGCTCGGCCGTGATCTGGGGGTCCTTGTTTGTCCAGTCCCCCCTCAGGGTGGCGATGTGTCTGTCGTGGAACGTGCGCAGGACGTCTTCCGAATGGAACACGAGGCGCTTGTTGGCCTGGCAGGTGGCGCACCACCTGGCCGTGAAGTCCACGTAGACGACCCGGTTGTCCGAACGGAGCCTCTCGACGGCCTCGGGACTCCATTTATCCCAAACGATATCGGTCGGGGCCGCAGGTGTCGGCCAGCCCGCCCACGCGCCAAGCGCCAGAAAGACCACGCACGCCGACATCCCGAACCGGGCCCGCCCAGGCGAGGCGCCGGGGGCGTTCCACCTGCCGTAGAACCAGACACCCATCGCGACAAGGACGAGCCCGAGGAGCGCGGAGAGAAACGCGCTTTCCGGGACCTGACCGGCAAGGACCCACACAAGGTAGGCGACCGTGGCGTAGAGGGGGAATGCCATGGCCTGCTTGAACGTCTCCATCCACGCCCCGGGCCTCGGAAGCACCTTCACGGCCGACGGGAACGCCGAGAGGAGCAGGTAGGGGGACGAAAGCCCGATCGCGATCACGGTGAAGATCGTGAACGACTCAACCGTCGAGAGCGCGAGCGCCGCGCCGAGCGCCGGCGCCAAGAAGGGCGCCGCGCAGGGCGTCGCGGCCACCGTTGCCAGCGCACCGGTGAGGAAGGACCCGGCGAGACCCGATTTCGACTGCAGCTGCGATCCGATCCCGGTGGCCGTGAGCCCGAACTCGAAGACGCCGCTCATGTTGAGCGCGAAGGCCAGCATGGCCGCGGCGAGCCCGAAGACGAAGGCGGGGGACTGGAGCTGGAATCCCCAGCCGAGCTGGCTTCCGCCCGCGCGGAGCACCGCGAGGATTCCCGCGAGCACCCAGAATGAGAGGACCACGCCCGCGGCGAAGACGAGGCCGTGCAGCGTCACCTTCCGGCGATCGGCCCCTGCCTGGTTCACGAAGCCGAGGATCTTGATCCCGAGCACGGGGAAGACGCACGGCATCAGGTTGAGGATCAGTCCGCCTACGAACGCCAGGGCAAGCGTGCCGATGAAGCCCCCGGTGGCGGGCGCGGCGGGGCTGGCCGGGCCGCCTGGTGCAGCGGGCGCCGGGGCCGCGCCAAACACCGCGTCAATTCTCAGCCCGGGGAGAGAACCGTCGGCCCGCCAGCCCTGCTTCGACGTGAGGACGCCCACGAGCCGCTGCGGGTTCTTCGGGCCGTCGGTCGAGATCGGGAGCGTGAGCGTGAAGCCGCCCTTCCTGTCGGAGGCTAGGGTCTGGGGGAGATCGGAGGCGATGGCTCCGTCCTCGGAGAAGAAATGAAGGCCGTCCGGCGTCCGGGCGGAATTGGCGGCCGCGCCGCGGGCATGGATCGTGAGGGTTGCGTCCTTCGAATCGCGCGCGGCGGAGACCGTCCATGACGGATCCGTCACGGGCAGCTGCGAGAGGACCGCGCGGATCCTGGCCCCCCAGACGGGATCCGGCTGCGGATTCTCGGCCGAGACCGGAAGGTCCAGCATGAGCTTCGCGCTGCCCGGGACGCACTCGTCCTGGCACATGAGCCATTCGGCAGCGGCTTGGAGCTCAACGGTTGCCCCGGGTTTGAGGTCGGCCGGCGGGGTGAGGGTCACCGGAAGGAGGAGGTCGCCGTCGTACCCGTTTCCGATGACGGCCCCGTGGTTGTCCAGGATCAGGAACGGCGACGGCCACTGGATCGCGCCTGCCGCCCAGCCCTGGGGAAGCGTCCATTTCAGGGTGGTTGGCAGCCCCGTGCCGGGATTCACCCAGTAGGAGTGCCAATGCGGCTGATGCACAAGGTGCAGGGCCACTGTGATGGGCGTGCCGGCGTGAATGGAAGCGTCCGCCGAGACGAGGGAGGCGCTGACCTGGGCCCGGGCTGCCGAGGGAAACGCGGCGAGCAGCACAAGGCTCGCTAATACAGTGGAGGCGGGGGCGAGCTTCATGTTCGGCGTTTCGACAGGAGAAGGCCAGTGTGGTGCCAACCTCCTTGGCCGCAAGCGTTCAGCCGTTTTTTGCTCCGGCGGCAATCCAGCGCTCGAGCATCTGTATCTCCTCCTGCGCAAACGGCTTCTCGCCGTCGCTCGGCATCGAGTCGTCGTCGCTCGGCGGGAGCCGCAGGCGGCGGATCATGTCGCTCGACTTGGGGTTGCCGGGCACGACGACGTGACCGTCCTCGCCCCCGCGCATCAGCTGCTCATACGAATCGAGTCTGAGGCCTCCCTTGTGCTTCTCCGGTTTGTGGCAGGAAACGCAGCTCCGGGCAAAGAGGGGGGCGATGTGAACTGCGTAGAACGCCGGATTGGACGGGTCCGCGCTCGCGAGGCCGGCGCGGACGGCCTTGGGAATCGCCTGGGCGGCTTCCAGTGCCTTCACGGGTTCGGCCTGCATGCCCAACAAGGCCCTCAGACGCGGGGGCATCTTGTCGGTCAGGTACCCGTCGCCGTGGGTGATCGCACCGCCGCCGTCAGCCGTCCAGACCATGAGGCAAAGCCCGCCGGCGAGGAGGAGGGGATAGGCCATGCGACCGGTGCCGGCTCCCCTCCCGAATCGGGCTGCAAGCGCGCCTGCGCAGACCGCCGCCAGCATCACGCCGCCCCAGAGGTGCCGCGTGACGTCGCGGCCCCGGTAGCCGCCGCTCCAGGCAAGGAGCCATCCGTCGAAGGCCGCGGCAAAGGTGGCGATCGACGCGACGGCCAGGATCCACCCGGCGGCGGACCGCAGGTGGGCCCAGTCCCTGCGAAGGCCGCCGAGTTCCATTGCGGGGACGAGGACCAGGAGCGCGACGGGCACGTGGACCAGGAGGGGATGGAGTCTCCCCACGAACTGGCCGAGATCTCCATGGTCGCGCCCGTCAGGGGGGAACCGTTTTACAAGGAAGAGGAGTGCGGACCAGAGGGCTATCGCGAGGAGCGCCGCCGCGGTCCGCAGTCGGCTCGGGCGCGTTTCATTGGCGTTGGGGGCCATCGTGGGTCGTTCGGGTCGCCTTGGAACCGCGCCACCATGGGATAGGGCCGTCGGCGGAGGCAAACCAACAAGTTGTCGCCCGCTCTTGCCGGGGAAGCGGTTCTTGTCCAACTTTGCGCGCTTTTCCGAATCCTGCCCCCGAATGAACCCAGCGGCGCCCAAGGCCATCGCGAGGTTAGCCCGCATCGTCGCGTGGTCCGCCGTGGCCGTCGCGGGGGCCGGGAGCGTGGGCGTGCTGGCCTGGTCGCGCGGCGAAGAGCTGAACGCCCTGTGGATGGTCGTCGCGGCGACCTGTGTGTTCGCGATCGCCTACCGGTTCCACTCGGCGTGGCTGATGGCCCGCGTGCTGACGATCGACGAGACGCGGGCGACGCCCGCTGAGATCCATTCCGACGGCAGGGATTTTGTGCGGACGAACCGATGGGTCGTGTTCGGCCATCATTTTGCGGCCATCGCCGGGCCGGGGCCCCTGGTGGGGCCGGTGCTGGCCGCGCAGTTCGGGTACCTGCCGGGCCTGCTTTGGATACTGATCGGCGCGGTCTTCGGCGGCGCCGTCCACGACAGCATCATCCTCTTCTGCTCCGTCCGCAGGCGCGGCAAGTCCCTCGGCCAGATGGTCAGGGACGAGGTGGGGCCCTTCGCCGGGCTTGTCGCGCTCGTCAGCATCACCGCGATATCCGTGATCCTGCTCGCTGTCCTGGCGCTCGTCGTCGTGAATGCGCTCGCCGAGTCGCCCTGGGGGGTGTTCACGATCGCTTCGACCATGCCGATCGCCCTGGCGATGGGTGTCGCGATGCGCGCGGGAGGCTATGAAAGGAGAAGGCTTGCCTGGGTCACGGCCGCGGGAATCGCGGGCCTCCTTGCTGCAGTCTGGGGAGGCCAGTTCATCGGGGGCACGTCCCTCGAGGGCCTCCTCACGCTCAAGGGCACGACGCTTGCCTGGTGGATCATGGGCTACGGGCTTGTGGCGTCTATCATCCCCATCTGGCTCCTTCTCGCGCCGCGCGACTACCTGAGCACGTTCATGAAGATCGGCACGATAGCGGCGCTCGGCGTCGCGATCGTCATCCTGGGACCCCACCTCAGGATGCCCGCGCTGACGAAGTTCGTCGACGGCTCGGGTCCCGTATTCGCGGGGCCGGTGTTCCCGTTCTGCTTCATCACGATCGCCTGCGCTGCCGTGTCGGGATTCCATGCGATCGTCTCCTCGGGAACGACACCCAAGCTGCTCGCACGGGAGGGCGACATACGGGCGATCGCCTACGGTGCCATGCTGACGGAGATGTGCGTCGGCGTCATGGCCATCATCGCGGCCTGCGCGATGGCGCCGGGCGAGTACTTTGCGATCAACGTGAAGGGCGACGTGGTCGCCGTGACCCAGCACATCTCGGCGCTCGGATTCCCGGTCACGCCGGCCGACATGGCGGCACTGGCTTCAAGCATCGGCGAGAAGACGATGGTGGGCCGCGCCGGCGGGGCGCCCACATTCGCGCTCGGAATGGCCCAGATGCTTGCCGGCGTCCTCCACAGCGGGGCCGCGCTCGCGGTCTGGTACCACTTCGCGATCATGTTTGAGGCGCTGTTCATACTGACGACGATCGACGCGGGGACGCGGATAGGCCGGTTCCTCGTCCAGGACCTGCTCGGCGTTGCCTGGCGGCCCCTCGCCGACACGCGCTCGCTCGCAGGCAATGTCGGGGCCACCGCACTCTTCGTCGGCGCGTGGGGCTGGTTCCTTTACCAGGGGGTCGTCGACCCCCTGGGCGGCATCAATTCGCTGTGGCCGATATTCGGGGTCGCCAACCAGCTGCTGGCCGTGATCGCGCTCGCTTTGGGGACGACCGTCCTGATCAAGATGGGGAAGGTGCGTTATGTCTGGGCGACGCTCCTGCCGCTCGGCTGGCTCCTGGCCGTGACAATGTCCGCCGGCTGGATGAAGATCTTCAGCGAGGATCCGCGTCTCGGGTTCCTGAGCGCCGCGAACGCGGCCCTATCCCCGCGGCAGGCCTTCAACGCCCACGTCGACGCGGCCGTCACCGGAGCTTTCCTCATCCTGGTCGCGGTCATCGTGACCGCGAACGCCCGCGTTTGGTGCCTCCTCCTCGCAGGCAGGCGCGCGCCCGACCTGCGCGAGGAGCCTTTCGTGGCCTCCAGGACCCTGGATCAGACCTCGTAAGCCGCGAGGACCTTGTCCACCCGCACCTTGTCCAGCCGCGCGTAGACCGGCACGCCGGTGTCATACGGCAGGGTCACCTCGCCCTGGATCAGGGGCTGCGCGTAGCGCAGGAACTGGAAATTCATGCTGACAAGGTCCTCGTTGATCCACTCGCGCGGGAGCTTCTTTATCCCGTTCGCGATCTCGCTCAGGGGGGCGAGGCCGGTCTCGACCGTGTAGTGCTCGGTCTCGCCGCGGACCAGCGTGACCATCTTGTCGGTCTCGCCTGCTATCGCCGCGCGCACCGCCGCCTGCCCCGCGAGAAACGCCTCGTCGACGTCTGTCTTGGAGGCCGCGTGGGCCGCCGCACGCTGGATGAGCCCGGGACGGGCCACGCGCACCTTGGCGTTCGGAATTCCCGTCTCAATGATCTCGCCGAGCGCCTCGCCGGCGCCGCCGAGCCTGGCGTGCCCGAAGGCGTCCGTTGCGGAATCGGCGGCTAGGTAGTTGCCGTCCGCGTCGACCAGCCCCTCGGCCACGACGATCATGCAGAAGCGCTCGCGCTTGAGGACGCGCCTGACGTCCTCAAGGACCTTCTCCTGGTTGAAGGGGACCTCGGGAAGGAGGATGATGTGCGGGGGGTCGTGGGGATGGTCGCGGCGCTTCGCCAGAGCGGTGCCCGCGGCGATCCAGCCGGCGCTCCGCCCCATCACCTCGACGATCGAGACGAGGTCTCCCTGTCCCATCGCCTCGTTGTCGCAGGCGATCTCGCGGATGGTCGTCGAAAGGTATTTCACCACGCTGCCGTACCCGGGGCAGTGGTCCGTGCCGGTCAGGTCGTTGTCGATCGTCTTCGGCACGCCGATGACCCTGAGCTCGTATCCCTGCTGTTGGGCCAGCTTGGAGATCTTGTCCGCCGTGTCCTGGGAGTCGTTGCCGCCGATGTAGAAGAAATAGCGCACGTTGTGGGCCTTGAAGACCTCAAGGATCCGCTCGAAGTCCTGCTGCTTTTTCAGCTTGTAGCGGCACGTGCCGAGTGCTGCCCCCGGTGTATGGCGCAGCGCGCGAACCTGCTGCTGGGACTCGGATGCCAGGTCCACGATCTCCTCCTGCAGGATGCCGAGCACGCCGTTCAGGCCGCCGTAGATCTCCTCGATGGATTCATGGTTGAGCGCCTCTGACACGATGCCAGCCAGACTTGCGTTGGTGACGGAGGTAGGTCCGCCGGATTGGCCCACCAGAATGTTGCCTATGAGATCAGCCATGTGAAAGGGTGTGAGGTGTAATTAGGACAGTGAGGGTCCAAGAAAGCCCATCCCCGAGGGGGGCGCAATTTAAAACTTCGGCGGACCCGAAAACAGGGCTACAGGAGCTTCGCCGGACGGTAATCGGCGGCACCCTTCACGCGCTTCGCAAGAGGTTTAACCTCCGCGACGAAGGCATCCACCTGGTCGGGGGCCGCACCCACGAAACGCGCGCTTTCCGCCAGGATTCCGAGAAGGGCCTTCTTGCTCAGGCCGATCCTTCGGTCCCCGGCCAGCCTGTCCAAGAGATCGGGCCCGGCCGCCCCCGAGCGCATGGCCTTAACCGCGGCGAGCGAGTGTTCCTTGATCGCCTCGTGCGCGGTCTCGCGCCCGGCCCCGCGCTTCACCGCCTCCATCAGGATGGTGGTGGTCGCCAGGAACGGGAGGTTGCGCTCGTTCTCCTGGACGATCGCGGAGGGGAACGCCTCCATCTGCTCGAGCACGGTCAGGAGGGTCTCCAGGCTGCCGTCGATCGCGAAGAACGCGTCCGGCAGCGCCACCCTGCGGACGACCGAGCACGAGATGTCACCCTCGTTCCATTGGTCGCCGGCGAGCGAGCCGGTCATGGTCACGTAGCCCCCAAGCACCGTGGAGAATCCGCAGATCCGCTCGCAGTTGCGCGCGTTCGCCTTGTGGGGCATCGCGGATGAGCCGACCTGGCCCTCTTGGAAGCCCTCGGTCAGGAGCCCCGCCCCGGCCATGAGCCGCATCGTCGTGGCGAAGCTGGCCGCCGCGGCCCCGACCTGATGCAGCGCGGAGACCACCTCGAAATCCAGTCCGCGGGGGTACACCTGGCCCACGTTTCCAAGCGAGGCGGGAATGCCGAGGTGCTTCAGGACCCGGCTCTCGAGGATCGCGACCTTGTCGGCCTTGCCGCCGAGGAGCGTCAGCTGGTCGAGCTGGGTGCCGACCGCTCCCTTGAGCCCGCGGACCGGGTAGCGGTCGATCAGCCCCTCGAGCCGGTCGAGCGCGATCAGCATCTCCTGCCCGAACATCGCCATGCGCTTGCCGAGCGTCGTGGGCTGCGCGGGGACGTTGTGCGTGCGGCCCGTGATCATCAGGTCGCGGTACTCGTCCGAGCGACGCGCGAGCGCGAGGAGCGCCGCCGCCGCCTTCCTGCGGACGATCTTCAACGACTGGAAGATCTGCAGCTGCTCGACGTTTTCGGTCAGGTCGCGGCTGGTGAGTCCGAGATGGATGAACTGGCGCTTCGCGAGGTCGGAGAACTCCTCGATGCGGGCCTTGACGTCGTGGAGCGTCACGCGCTCGCGCTTCGCTATCGAATCGAGGTCGATCCGGTCCTTGACCCGCTCGTAGTCCCGGATCGCTTCCGCCGGGATTGGAACCCCGAGGTCCCGCTGGGCCTTCATGACCGCTATCCAGAAGTCGCGCTCAAGAAGGACCTTCCCGTGCCGCGACCAGATGTTGCGCATCGCCACCGACGCATAGCGCTCGGCGAGGACATTGGGGACGGGCTCGTTGGTTGGGGTGTCGGCCGACTCGTTCACGCGAAGGCGCCGAGTAAAGGCCCCACGGGCCTGAACGCCAACGGAAAAGCGACGCGGGGCTGGCACGACCCCTGTTTACGGCCGGGCAGCGAGGCAGCGGACAGCCATGTCCCGCAGGACCTCCTCCTGCGCGTCCGGCCTGCGGATGATCTCCTCAAACGCGTTGGTGAACTCCCGCTGGTTGTCGATCAGGCGCCTCAAGGACGGGAGCTTGGCCGCGCCCGCAAGCTTACCCACGTACCAGGGGTTCTGGGTGAAGAGGTTGAACGAGCTTTTTTCACCGGCGGCGTCTCCAAACTTGGGGAGGTGCGCCTCCGCCGCCCGCTGAAGGCCGTCGACGCCCCTCGGCCCGACCCTGGCGTCGCCGGCGTCGGCAAGCGCGCGCACCTGGATGAGGATCCGGTTGCGGTTCTGGAGCGCGGCAAGGACCGGCCGGGCATCCCCGCCGGCGAAGAAATGCCGCTTGAGGGCGGCCAGCGCCCATTGGAGGTCGCCGCTGAAGAACGCGTCGGCCGTCTCAAAGAAGTCGCCCTGCGCGGCGTTGGGCGTCACCTCGGCCACGCTGGCCTCATCTATGATCCTTCCGTCGGCGGAATGCGCCGCCAGCTTGTGGACCTCCTCGATGAGGAGCCTCGTGTTTGAGCCAATCCTTGCCAGCAGAAGCTCGAGCGCCCCGGGGCCGAACTGAACGCCTATCGAGCTCGCCTCCGCCTGGACCACGGCGCCCAGCCCGTCGGCATCCTCGCCGCCGTCCGCCAGCGCGAAGTCCGCGCTCTTCTCGCACCACTTTGCAAAGGACCGCCTGCGGTCCACGGGAGCGGCCGTGATCAGGACCGCCGTCTCCTCGGGGTTGACGGACTGCAGGAGCTCCTGGAGGTCCTCGACCCGCTTGAGCGTCGTCTCGGCCTTCCCCGTCACCGTGTCCGCCAGGAAATTGACGTCCTTGAGCCACACAACCCTCCGGCCGCCGAACATGGGGATCGTCTGCACGGCCTCCCGGAACCGGTTCACGGCCACCTCAACCTCGTCGACGTTCGCCGCGAACCCGTCCACGATCTCGCGCGAGAACTCATCGGCGGTATCCCCCGCGAGCTCGTCGAAGCGCTTCTTTCCCATGCGGCCCACGAGGAAATCATCCTGTCCGCAGATGAAGGAGAAGGTCCTGGTCGTGGCGGGCGGCATGGCAAACGCGATTCGACGGGAAGGGATGAGGTCGCTCAAATCAAAACGAGTCCGGCAGGCTGGCCCGAATCGAGATTGTTTGGCTCGCCCGCACTCCGCATCGGTGGGTAGCTTTGTCGGGACATGGATCGACTCACGCTTTTAGGCCTGTTTGCGGTGACCGCGATGCTCGTTTGCTACGCCCTCGAGGCCCGGAATCGGGGATACATCCTGGCGTTCGCCGCCGCTTGCGTCCTCGGGTCGGTGTACGGGTTCCTTCAGGGCGCGTGGCCCTTTGGAGTCGTGGAGGCGATCTGGGCGGGGGTGGCCGTCCGACGCTGGGTCCTGGCCGGTCGACCCAGGCTGGCGGGATCCGGTCAGGGTCCGGGGCAATAGACTCCGGAGGCAACGGGAGGATGGGTCGGCCAACGGCCCCATTATGGGTTTAGAAGTCGTGAATGGTATCAATAGGGGCTTTAAAAGCCCCCAATAGCTTTTAATATTATATCAATAATATTTAAATAACACTTGAAAATGGTCGAATAGTGTTAATTGTCAGGGTAACCTAATAAAATGAATCCTGATAATTTTAAGAGCCAAATCGCGGGCCGAGTTGTGCGTCACCCAGCGGGATACCATGCCTTCGTACCCGCCAGATTACCCCCGACCTTGGCGTTTGACCAGGACCTGGTGCGCAGCCTTTCGCGTGCCGACGCCGCCTTGAGCGAGCTCTCGGGAATCAGCCAGATCCTGCCAAACCCGAAGATCCTCATTGGGCCCCTGGTGCGGCGGGAGGCGGTTCTCTCATCCCGAATCGAAGGCACCCAATCGAGCCTGTCCGACCTGCTGCTGGACGAGGCGACGCCCACCCCGGCCGCCGGGTCCGAGAGGGCCGACGACCTGCGGGAGGTCCACAACTATGTCGCGGCCCTGGAATACGGCATGGTCCGCCTTAAGGAACTTCCGATATCGCTGCGCCTCGTCCGCGAGCTGCACGCCAGGCTCATGGAAGGCGTGCGCGCGGAGCGGGCTGACCCGGGACAGTTTCGCCGCCTTCAGAACTGGATAGGACCCGCCGGAAGCACGCTGGCTGACGCGCCGTACGTTCCGCCGCCGGTCGATGAGATGGCCGAGCTGCTTGCCGACTGGGAGCGCTACCACGACGACCGTAACTCCATGCCGGACCTGATCCAGTGCGCCCTCCTCCACGAGCAGTTCGAGGCCATCCACCCGTTCCGCGACGGCAACGGAAGGGTGGGTCGGCTGCTCATCACCCTCTTCCTGATTGAGCGGGGCCGGCTGCTGCAGCCCCTGCTGAACCTGTCCGATTTTGTCGAGCGGCACAGGATGGACTACTACGACCTTCTTCTGCGTGTTCGGACGCACGGGGACTGGGTCCCTTGGGTGAGGTACTTCCTCGCCGGGATCGAATCAACGGCCCGCGATGCCGCAGTGCGCGCACGCCAGCTTCTCGAGCTGCGCGAGTCGCTGCTGCGCGAGACAAGAGGGGCTGGCGCCCTGGCGGACCAGGTTCTCTCCAACCCCTATGTAACCATTTCGACGGCGGCGAGGGTCATGGGAATCTCAGCTCCTACGGCGACGCGCCTGGTTCGCGAGCTTGTAGCCAAGGGCCTCCTCCGTGAAACAACCGGCAGGAAATGGGGCAAGGTTTACGTGGCCCCGGGGGTGCTTGCCGCATTGGAGCGCCGGGCCGCCCCGTAAAGGGTCGGACCCGCGCAACCGTTGCCACCGGACGCTTCGCCAGACTTGCCTGAAATGACCGCAGCTTCTAATTCCTGCGCGTGAGTCCAACGGCCCCGCCCCCATCCAGCACCGAGGTTTCATGGCGGCGGGACCTGGTCATGCTGGCGCTGATGTTCGGGGCGCTCTTCGCCTGGAGGCTCGGCAGCGCCCCCCTCGTCAACCCGGATGAGGGAAGGTACGCCGAGGTTCCGCGCGAGATGCTGGCCAGCGGGGACTGGGTCACGCCGCGCCTCAACGGGGTCCCGTACTATGAGAAGCCGCCGCTCGTCTACTGGGCCGTGGCCGCGTGCGAACGGTTCATCGGACCGAGCGAATGGTCGGTGCGGCTCACGCCCGCCCTTTTCGCGGTGGGCGGGATCCTCATGGCCTATTGCGCGACCCGGAGGCTCTACGGACGGGACGCCGGCTTCTGGGCGGCCATCGTCCTGGGCACGTCGCTTCTTTACATGGCCATGGGCCACCTTGTGGGGCTCGACATGGCTGTTTCCGTCCTGATGAGCGCAACGCTCTTCTGCTTCGTGCTCGGCGTCCAGGAGCGGCAGGGATGGCGCCGCAGGTGGCTTTTCTACGGGCTCTATGCAAGCGCGGCCCTGGCCACGCTGACGAAGGGCCTCATCGGATTCCTCATCACCGGAGCCGTGATGCTCCTCTGGCTCGTGCTGGCCGACCAATGGAAGCGGCTCCGGCCGCTCTATCTCCCCAGCGGGATCGCGATCTTCGTGGCCATCGCCGCGCCGTGGCACGTCCTCATGGCGGCCCGGAATCCGGGCTGGGCGCACTTCTACTTCGTCTACGAGCACTGGGAGCGCTACCTCGAGAAGGGGCACGGCAGGTACGAGCCGGTCTGGTGGTTTGTCCCGATCCTGATCCTCGGGCTCTTCCCGTGGACGGGGTTTCTCTGGAGTTCGCTCCGCGACGCCCTCGCTGGGGGCTGGGCCCGGCGCAGGGAGAACGCGGAGGCGTGGTTCTTTGCCATCTGGGCTGCGTTCGTCTTCCTCTTCTTCAGCGCGTCCAAATCGAAGCTGATCCCCTATGTGCTTCCCGTGTTTCCGCCGATCGCGGTCCTTGTCGGAAGGTGGCTTTCAGTGACCCTTACCCTTCAGGACGCCTTTGCGAGGATGCGGCTGGGCTTAAGGACCTTCGGGTTCCTCTGCGGTCTGCTCGCGGCCGGCATGTGCGTCGCGGTGCTCAAACCCGGGCTGATCCGCGATGCGGCCCAGGCGGCGGACCTGAGGCCCTTCGCCTTTGTCATGGCGACGATCCTCTGCGTCGGCGGGATTCGCGCCATGATCCCGCGACCGGGGGAGGGGGCGGCGCGCGGCGCGGTCATCGCCATGACGGCGACCTTCGTCTTCCTTATGGGGGTCCTCCTCCTGGCGATGCCGATCATCGACGTGCGCAGCACCAAGGAGGTGGCGGTGGCGGCAAGGGGCATCGTCCGGCCGGGGGATCCCGTCTACGCGTACCACGGGTTCTTCCACGATTTCACGTACTACACGGGCAATGCCGTCGGGCTCGTGAATTACACCGACGAGCTCGAGCTCCAGTTCCTGAGCCCCGACGAGAGGAAGTCGCGGTTCGTCGATGACGCCGAGTTCCGCAGGCAATGGGCCGGGCCCGGCAGGATCTTTGCCGTGGCGCGGATCAGGGACGCGGCCGGGCTTTTCGCGGATCCCACGTTCCACTACCACGTTGTGGCTGCCGGACCCCACCACTATCTATTGAGCAACCAGCCTTGAGCCTTCAGTGTCAGACCTCAGGATGAACCCTGCAATGCCCCCGCAAGCCACAGCCAAGCCCGCAAAGGCCGCCCCGCCGTATCTCCCGTTCACCCGGCCGACGATCGACGACGCGACGATCGCCGGGGTCGCCGAGGTGCTTCGCTCCGGGTGGATTACGTCCGGCCCGAAGGTGAAGGAGTTCGAGGCGAAGCTCTCCGAATTCTTCGGGGGCCGTCCGGTGCGCGCGTTCAACTCGGGCACCTGCACGATGGAGATCGCGCTGAGAATCGCGGGCGTGAAGCAGGGCGACGAGGTGATCACGACCCCGCTCACCTGGGTCGCCACGAGCAACGTGGTCCTCGAGGTCGGCGCCAGGCCGGTCTTCGTCGACATCGACCCGGTCACGCGGAACATTGACCTGGAGCTCGCGGAGAAGGCGGTCACGCCGCGCACGCGCGCGATCATCCCGGTCGACCTTGCGGGGCTCCCCGTCGACCGCGACCGCCTCGCCTCGATTGCCGGGAAGCACAAGCTTCGCGTGGTCGAGGATGCGGCCCAGGCGATAGGAAGCACCTGGAAGGGGCGCAGGATCGGGTCCTTCGGGGACTTTGTCTCGTTCAGCTTCCACCCAAACAAGAACATCACCACCTCCGAGGGCGGGTGCCTTGTCATGAACGACGAGCGCGAGGCAAGGCTTGCGGAGCAGTACCGTCTCCAGGGCGTCGTGAGGACCGGCCACGACGGCATGGAGGTCGAGGTGGTCGGAGGGAAGTTCAACCTGACCGACGTGGCCGCGCGGATCGGGCTCGGCCAGCTTGCTCATCTCGAGGAATTCACGGCCAAGCGCCGCGAGCTCGCCCGCGCCTACTTCGAGGAGTTTGACCGGCCCGCGGTCCGCGCGCTCGGGGTCGGGCTTCCCGTCGCGAATTTCACCGACGGCAACTGGCACATGTTCCAGGTGCTCCTGCCGGAGGGGAGGATGACCGCCAGGCGAGCCAGGGTCATGGAGGAGATGCACGCCTTGGGGATCGGCACCGGCGTCCACTACCCGGCGGTCCATCTTTTCGCGCTTTACCGGAGGATGGGATGGAAGGACGGCGACTTCCCGCTTGCGGAATACGCCGGTCGAAACCTGCTGACGCTTCCCCTATTCCCCGCAATGGTCCGTTCGGACGTCACCCGGGTTGTCCGCGCCCTCTCCTCAATCCTCGAAAACCTACGCAAAGCATGAGTGTGGCCCCCGACATCTCCGTCGTCATTCCGGTCTACAACGAGGAGCCCAACCTTCCCCTCCTCTTCTCCAGGCTCTACCCGGTGCTCGACGGCCTCGGCCGCACGTTCGAGGTGATCCTCACGAACGACGGGAGCGCCGACCGGTCGCTCGAGCTCCTGAAGGCGCAGTACGCGGCGCGGCCCGCCGTGACGCGCGTCATCGATTTCAACGCGAACTACGGCCAGCACATGGCGATCATGGCGGCCTTTGAGCGCGTCCGCGGCACGGTGATCGTGACGCTCGACGCCGACCTCCAAAACCCGCCGGAGGAGATTCCGAAGCTCCTGGCGCTCATCGACGCCGGCCACGACTATGTGGGGGGGTTCCGGATCAACAGGAAGGACAGCCTGTTCCGGACGGTGGCCTCCCGCGTCATCAACGGCGTGCGCAGGAGCACGACCTCCATAGAGATGACGGACCAGGGGTGCATGCTTCGCGCCTACAAGCGCCCGATCATCGACGCGATCGTGCGAAGCGGCGCGAACAACACGTTCATCCCCGCCCTTGCCTACAGCTTCTCGGGCAACCCGACCGAGGTGGGCGTCAAGCACGAGGAGCGGCACGCGGGAGTCTCGAACTACTCCCTCTACAAGCTCATCCGCCTCAACTTCGACCTCATCACGGGGTTCTCCCTTGCGCCGCTCCAGGCCTTCACGATGTTCGCCATGGCCTCCTCCGCCGGCAGCCTCCTCCTCGTGATGGTGCTGTTCTACCGCCGCTTCGTGCTCAATCTGGACCGCGAGACCTTCGGCGTGTTCACGCTGTTCGGCATCCTGTTCTTCCTGCTCAGCGTGGCGATGATAGGCATCGGGCTCATCGGCGAATACGTCGGCCGGACCTACCAGGTCGTGCGCGTCCGCCAGCGCTACTTCGTCCGCGAGATGATCGAGTCGAAGGACTGAGGAAGGCCTGCGCCGCGCATGCCCGCCCCCCGTATCCTGTTCTTCGGCTACAGCGAGGTCGGCCACGACTGCCTTTCTCTGCTCCTTAAGCGGGGCGACAACGTCGTGGCGCTCATTACGCACGAGGACAGCCCAGGCGAGAAGATCTGGTTCAAGACCCCGGCTATCGCGGCCCGGGCGAAGGGGGTGCCGGTTCACACCCCAATGAAGGTTGGCACTCCCGAATGGGTGGAGCGGATAGCCGCGATGCGCCCGGACCTGATCCTGTCCGTGTACTACAGGAACATGATCAGCACAAAGGTGCTGGGGCTTGCCCCGCTTGGCGCTTTCAACATGCACGGCTCCCTCCTCCCTAAATACAGGGGCCGGGCGCCGATAAACTGGGCCGTGCTCCATGGCGAACCGCGGATAGGGATGACCCTCCACCGGATGGTCCGGGAGCCCGATGCCGGGAACATCGTGGACCAGGAGGGCGTGGAAATTGGGCCGAGGGACACCGCGGAGCAGGCGTTCAGGAAGGTGCTCCCGTGCGCATGCCATGTGCTCGCCCGTCAGATCGACGCCCTGCTTTCCGGGATCGCGCCCGAAACGCCGCAGGATCCGGCGCAGGCAACGTATTTCGGGGGCCGCAAACCCGAGGATGGCCGCATCGACTGGACGCAGTCGTCCCGCCAGATCTTCAACCTGGTCCGGGCGGTCACGGACCCGTATCCGGGGGCGTTCACGGATGTCGGCGCGGCTCGGCTGATGGTGTGGTGGGCCGAGGAGGATTCGCCGGCGGCCCGCGCGCGGAGGGGAAAGCCCGGAGAGGTGATTTCAGTCGAGCCCCTGGTCATTGCGACCGGCAATGGGGCCCTCGAGTTGACTCGCACGGAATGGCGGGGCGCCCCGGCGCCCTCGCTTCACGAGGGCCAGCAGATCTGGGAAGCCTGAGGGCAAAATCGAGCTAGGAGTGCCCGCCCGAGCGGAAAGGCGTCAGCTCCTGCATTTATAGAGGCCAGCCTGTCTGCAGTCTGGACCAAGGAATACCCCTTTCAGCCAACGCGTTTAAGGCCGGTTTCTGAATAATCCCGAAACACAGTTGTACGGACGAATTCCGGCCGGCCTCGGCTTTAAGCCTGCGTGAAGTGCCCGCGCGCAGGCATGTTAATGCCACGGGCGGCAACGGCTTAACATCAATCTCATTTTCTTGGGCTCATTGGCATACAATTGGCTACGTCATGGGGGCGGACGTTAAATCCGCATTAACACATCAGATCCGAGTTCTTCCCAGACACGACCGATCCAGCACCACGTTGCCCCAGTAGTTCCAGCTCAACTCCCAAGACCTATGCCTGATACCTCCACGCCAACGCCGACACCCACGATGAAGCCCACCCTGGGCCTCACCGGTCTGACCGTTAATGCCATGGCCCTGATCGCTCCGGGCGCCTTCCTATGGCTCACATTCCAGGAGCAGGCGCTTTACGGCGCCCCATTGGCGGGTGCCTCCATGTGGTTTGGCATCCTGATGGCGCTGCTCCTCTGCTATGCAACGGCCGTAAGCTACGCTGAGCTCTCCAAGCTCTACCCCGGCGCAGGCTCGTCCTATTTCTATGCCGAGCAGGCCTTCCTTGCAAAGACCAAGGCCTTCAAGTTCGCGCGCGTGGCCAAGTTCTTCACGGGTTGGGCAAGCCATCTGTACTACTGGGTCTACCCGGGATGTATGGTCGGGGTCACGGCCTTGCTCGTGGGGTACCTCTCCGGCTATCTCTTCCCGGACACGTTCAGCGGAACCTACAACAGCCCGCTTGAGATGTACCTCTTCTGCATCGTGTTCGCGATCGGCGTGTCCTACATCGCGTACCGCGGGGTCAACGGAAGTACGGCGGTCAACATCGCGATCAACATCATCCAGATCACCGCGCTGGTGGTCTTCTCGGTCATCGCGCTGGCCTACCGGGGCTCACATCCCCAGGGATCCAAGGCGTACCACCTCTCAAACGGGGTCGCCGTGAACTACCAGGTGGCCCAGGTCGCGGTGAATGACGACAAGGGCAACCCGCTTCCCGTCCTGGACGCCAACGGAAAGCCGACCAAGAACGCCGACGGGACCCCTGCGTACCAGATGCAGGACGGAACCGACAAGGACGGCAACCCGCTGCCCGCGGATGCCGACGGCAAGCCCACCACCGTGGACAAGGCTGCCCCGTTCACGATCGACTACAAGGACGGCGCGTACACGACGGATTCATCGGGCGTGACCACCTTCAACTACCACCCGACGGCAAAGTCGGTCATCGGGCCGCACAAGTTCAGCTTCGTCATCGTGCAGGCCTGCGTTGCGATCCTGATCCTGGTGGGCTTTGAATCGGTGACGTCGATGGGCGAGGAGGCCAAGAACCCGAAGAAGCACCTGCCGTGGGCGATCCTCCTGTCACTGACGATCCAGGGCGCGATCTGCTACCTTTTCGAGTACTTCGCTGCGAGCTACTTCTTGAACAGCGGCTACACGCTGTCCAATGCGGGCGCCTCAGGCGCCCCGATAGGGGACATGATGGTCCTCGCGGGCACATGGGTCTTCGGCAGCTACGCCGCCGGCAAGGCCTTCATGCTCGTGCAGGCCTTCACCGTGTTCCTCGCGCTCGTCGGTACGACGCTCGCATGCCTGAACACGGGGGCGCGCGTGACGTATGCCATGGGCCGCGACAAGGAGGTCGGCTCCCATTTCGGCCTGCTGCACGGCAAGACGCTGACGCCGCACCGGTCGATCTGGACGCTCGGGATCCTCTCGATCTTCCTCGGCATGATCACCGTGACCACGTACCTCGGGGGCCAGGCGAGCGACCCGGCCGCCCTCGACAAGCACAACATATGGTACAGCTTCGGCATCTTCAGCCCCCACGTCTACACGTGGATACCCAACTCGTTCCTGATCATCACGCTGATCAGCAACTTCGGCACGTTCCTGCTCTACATGGTGACCTGCATCGTCGCCATAGTGGCCTTCAGGGAGCACCACATGTTCAACGGGATTAAGCATCTCGTCATCCCGGTGTTCGGATTCCTGGCAAACCTGCTCTGCATGCTGTTCTACCTCATCGGGCCTTTCTCCGTGGCCGGCATGAGCTGGCACGAGTCCTACATCGCCCTTGGCGTTGCGGCCCTGTGGGGTATTTACGGACTGTGGTACTTCGCCAGCGGCAGCAAGGTTGCGGGCAAGGAGATGATCCTGACCCAGAAGCCCGCGTAGTTCTCATTGACCCGGCCTAGAGCCGCACAAGAGTTCATGGCTCCGACTGCTTAAGGCAGCGGAGCCATTTTTTTCGCCCCATTCATGCGCCTGCGCTACGCACGCCACTCAACCACCGGCCCCGTCCGCCCGATCAATGAGGACTTTCTGGACTTCTGGGAGTCGCCGGATCCCTTGACGAGGGAGAAGCAGGGAAGCGTTGCCATACTGGCGGACGGGGTGGGGGGATACGAACTCGGGGAGGTCGCCAGCCGCCTCGCGGTTGAATCGGCGATAAAGGAGTTCCAGTCGGCGACAGGGGACATGAAGCCCTACACGCTTCTCCGGCGCATGTTCACGACCGCATGCTCACAGGTGTATGAGAGGGCGATGTCCGAGCACAAGGGGCAGAAGATGGCGACGACGCTGGTCGCCTCGATCTTCCGCGACGGGGCCGTGTGCGTGGCGAACGTCGGCGACACGAGGGCCTACTTCATCCGCCAGAAGACGATCCGGCGGCTGACGACCGACCACATCGCCACTTCCGTGCCGGTCAAACTCGGCCTTCTGCTTGAGCGGCAGGCCATGGCCAGCCCGCATCGAAGCGAGCTCACGCGCAGCCTGGGAGCGGAACCCTTCTGCCAGCCCGACTTTGCCACCCAGCTCGTCCACCACGGTGACTTCATCCTCCAATGCACCGACGGCCTTCACGCGTGCGTGCTTGACGAGGAGATGCGCGAGATCATCTGCCGCTCCCACCCCTACGATGCCTGCAAGGAGCTGGTGGCCCTGGCCACAAAGAGAGGGAGCGACGACAACATCTCGATGCAGCTCATCGAGGTGCGAAACTGGGAGGAGGTCGCGAAGACCGCCCGCGTCGCCATGGGCGCCAGCATCCCGCCGAAGAAGGCCGCGGTCGCCGTGGCGCAGGTCGCCACTGGCGCCGGCGATCCCGGGCCCGGCACGTTGCTCGACGGCCGGTTTGAGCTCACCGACCTGGTGGCCCGGAGCAACATGGCGTCCATCTTCAAGGCAATCGACCGAAACACAGGGCTAAGTGTGGCACTCAAGATTCCTCTCCTTGCCCTGGAGAGCGATGTCGCGGGCTACGAGCGGTTCCAGCGCGAGGAGGAGATCGGCGCCAAGCTCAACCACCCTGCGATACTGAAGGTCATCAAGGTCGACTCCCAGAAGAGCAGGCCCTACCTGGTGATGGAGTTCCTTGAGGGCAAGACCCTCGCGGAGGTCCTTTCGAAGAGGAAGATGCTGTCGGAGGGGGAGGCGGTGTCCTATGCCGTGAAGATCTGCGACGCGCTCGAGTACCTGCACGCGAACGGCATCGCCCACCGCGACCTAAAGCCGCAGAACATCATGGTCTGCACGGACGGCAGCCTCCGGCTCTTCGACTTCGGCATCGCCCGGGTGGAATCTGCCCGCCGCCTGACATTTGTCGGTCTGACACCGACCCTGGGCACGCCGGATTACATCTCGCCCGAGCAGGTCCGCGGGAAGAGAGGCGACCACCGGAGCGACATCTACAGCCTCGGGGCGATTCTCTATGAGATGGTGACGGGCTCGACGCCGTTCGAGGGGGAAAGCCCCTACATCGTCATGAACGCGCGCGTAAGCGGCGACCCGGAGGCGCCGCGAAAGATCAACCTCGAGCTCAACCCCGCCATTGAGGAGGTCATCCTTCACGCTATGGATCGCGACCCGCGTGGGCGGTACCAGTCCGCCTCGGAGATGAAACGCGAGCTCGAGAACCTGGACAAAGTCGAGATCACCCACCGCGACCAGAGGCTCCGGGCGCCGCAGCCGTGGAAGAACCGAAAGTACACCGCACTCCTGATCGCCGTCGGTGTTCTCGGGTGGATCGGGCTGTTCTTCGCGCTGTTCCTGTTCCTGTCCCACAAGCACCGTTGATCGGCCCGTTTGCCTGACCGTGGAGTCGGGCGGGAACTTACGGGGCCCGGGCGAAGCCGGGACTTAACGAATTCGTAGCGCGTTTTCGCGACATCTTTATTACCGGGCGCAGCCAACAGGCGCTAGAATGCGCCGGTCAAACACCGCGCAAGCACGCCCATTTATGAAAAGGCACTCTTCACGCAATGCACCCGAAAGACGGGGCCGCTGCAGAGTTTTAGCATTTTGTTAATCTGGCAGGGATCTTGCTTAACCAAGGCCGGCCCGCTGCCACTGCAAGGGACAGGACGCGGGCGATGTTCGCCAGCGACTCGATAAACTACAGACCACTACAAATGACCCAAAACGTTATGATTCAAGCGAAAACAAAGATCGCCGCAGGGCTGATATGCGTACTGTCTGCGTTGACAACGAAGACCCTTGCGCAGGCCACAACGACGACCACCACCACGA
>CAZHPC010000003.1:0-75772 GCA_964534685.1 uncultured Opitutaceae bacterium | reverse complement strand
GTACGTCCGGTGGTGTGAGAGCTGGGGGAGGGTAACCTCCCCTCGCTACTCGATCGGGCTTCAGCCCGCGGCGCGCCAATGGTGCGTTCCCGCTCAAAGATCCGACGCGTCGCTCATCGCAACCTGTGCGTGGAAGTCCGCGGGCGCCCCGGTCGGGGTCACAAGGCCCGTGCGAATCGCGAAGTCGCCGAAGCGCTCGCCGGGCAGCCGCTCCGCGGCGTAGCGCCTGAGCAGCGGCCGCAATAGCGGCACGATGTCGGCGGCGGCGACCGAGGGCTTGTAAAGGGCGTTCATTCGGGTCCCGTCGAACGCGGCGCCGAGGTAGACGTTGTATTTTCCCGGCGACTTGCCGACGAAGCCTATCTCGGCGAGAAACGGGCGTCCGCATCCGTTCGGGCAGCCGGTCATCCGGATGACGATCGCGTCGTCGCGCAGGCCCGCCGCCTCGACCTCGGCCTCTAGCTGGGTCACCAGATCGGGCAGGTAGCGCTCGCTCTCGGCAAGGGCGAGCCCGCAGGTCGGCAGCGCGACGCAGGCCATGGCGTTGAGGCGGAGCCCGGAGGCGCGGTGCGCGCCGTCGAGGACGTGCTCCCTGAGGAGGGCGTCGATCCGCGGGCGCTCCGTCCGGGCGACGCTCGCAATCATGAGGTGCTGGTTCGGCGTGAGCCGAAGGTCGCCCTTGTGGATCTTCGCAATCTCGCGGAGCGCCGTCTTTGTGGCTCCTTTCACCCGGCCGTTCTCGATGAAGAGCGTGAAATGAGCGTCCCCGTTTGGGCCTTCTGTCCAGCCGTAGCGGTCGCCGGTGCCGGTGAATTCAAAGCGCCGGGGCGTGCCGAGCTCCCACCCGAGCCGCCGCTCGACCTCCGTCCTGATCCAGACGAGGCCGCGGTCTGCGACGGTGTACTTGAAGCGGGCGTGCTTGCGATCGGTGCGGTCGCCGAAGTCACGCTGCACCGTCACGACCTTCTCCGCCACGTCGACGACCTGGTCGGGCCGGCAGAATCCGAGCACATCGGCCATCCTGGGGAAGGTCTCCACCTGGTTGTGCGACATCCCCATCCCGCCCCCGACCGTCACGTCGAACCCGGCCAGGCGGCCCTCGGTATCCGTGATCGCGATGAAACCGAGGTCGTGCGCGAACACATCCACGTCGTTGCTCGGCGGGACGGCGAACACCACCTTGAACTTCCTGGGAAGGTACGTCCTTCCGTACATGGGCTCCTCGTCCTCCTCGGGCTCGCCCCCGGCGACGAGGGTGTCCTCGACCCAGAGCTCGTGATAGGCCCTCGTCCGCGGCAGCAGGCGGTCGGCAACGGCCTTCGCGAACCCGAGCGTCTCGGCGTGGAGGCCCGAGAGATGCGGGTTGGGGTTGCACATCACGTTCCGGTTCACGTCCCCGCATGCAGCCAGCGTGTCGAGCAGGGCGCGGTTCACCTCGCGGATCGCCGCGCGCAGGTTGCTCTTGATGACGCCGTGAAGCTGGAACGACTGGCGGTTCGTGATCTTGAGCGTTCCGTTTCCGTGCGAGTCCGCGATCGCGTCCATCGCGAGCCACTGCTGCGGCGTGCAGACCCCCCCGGGTACCCGGATCCTGGCCATGAAGATGTAGGCCTTTTCCTTGCCCTCCCTGCGCCGCTGGACCCGAAGATCGCGGTCGTCTTGGGCGTAGATCCCATGAAACTTGGTGAGCTGGGCGCTGTCCTCCGTGATCGTTGCGGACGAGGTGTCCTCCAGGTCCCGGAGGATGTGCCCGCGCAGGAAGTTGCTCTCCGCCTTTATCTGCTCGTTTTTGTGGAGCGGCGCTGGCCCGGCCGCGTTTTCCGTGGAGTCACTCATGGTTCTGCGCCGACGCGGAGCGCCCTCAAAAGAGCGCAGGCGAGGGTTTCGATCGCGGCGGGGTGCGATCCGACGAGGTCGGTGAAGTGGCAGCGAAGCCGCGGCGAGCGCGCCTCGGCCTCCCTGACGATCCGGGCGAGGTCGCCGCCCGGACCGGCGTGCCGGCCCGGCGAGAGGAAGAGCGGGGCGACCACGACGTCGCCAGTATCGAACCCCGAAAGCGCGAGGGCCTCGGCCAGGAGCGGGCGGTTGAAGACGAATTCGGGGCCGTCCGGGGACTCCATGGATGCCGCCGTTAGGGGGCCGATCGTGCCGCCCAGCTCGGCGCGGACGAGGTTCGCGACCTGGTTGCGCACCTCCGCCGAAGCGGGGGAGGGACCGCCGTGGTCGACAACGACGACCGCGGGCCTTCGGAGGCCTCCCGAGGCGGCCGCATTGCGGACGCGGTCCGCTACGATCGCGGAAAGGGACGCGCCTGCCGAGAGCCCTTCCGTGAACGAAGAGTCGAATCGTCCCGCGCTCTCGCGGAGGCGGTCCAGGTCGTCGCGCAGAGCGGTCCCGATGGAGCCCTGCGGGCTTATGAAGAAGGGGACAAACAGGAACTCGCGCTCCCCGGTCGACACTTGGCTGCGGATCCATGGCGCCAGCGTCCACGCCGCGACGCCGTCCAGGGCTGGGGGCGGTATCCTGCCGCTGTGCCTCCACGAGACCGCTTCGATGCGGGTCCCCGTCCTCTCGCCGATGGCGGACGCCGCCGCCCGCAGGCGGGCGTGGGCCGCGGGCTCAAGCGAGCCGTTGTCAATCAGGGCGATCGTCATCGGGCGGTGGACATGCGCGCTGCGGCTTCAAACCAAGATAGCGACTCGGCGAACGCTGCGACCTCACCGATGATGAGCATCGCGGGCGCCTGCACATCATCGCGTGCCGCAAGGGCGGCGATTGTCCCGAGGGTCCCAAGAATCCTGCGGTGGGCCTCGGTCGTTGCCGACTGCACGATCGCGGCCGGGGTGGAGGCGGCGAGACCGCCGGCCTCTAGGCGGCTGGCGATCATCGGCAGGTTTCTCACGCCCATGTAGACGCAGAGCGTGGCCTTCAGGCGGGCGTAGTCCTCCCATCGGATCGTCGAGTCGGGTTTCGAGGGGTCCTCGTGGCCGGTCAGGAGAACGACAGCCGAGCTGTGCAGACGGTGCGTGAGGGGGATGCCGGCGTAGGCTGCGGCGGCGAGCGCCGCCGTCACCCCGGGCACGATCTCAAAGGCGATCCCTGCGGCGGCGAGCGCGGCCGCCTCCTCGCCGCCCCGGCCGAAAACGAAGGGATCCCCGCCCTTGAGGCGGACGACGGTCTTACCCTCCATGGCCAGGCGCACGAGGGTCCCGTCAATCTCGTTCTGGGGACGGCACGTCTGCCCTCCCTTCTTCCCAGCGAAGATGCGCTCGCATTCCGGGTGCGTCAGCTCGAGGAGCGCGGTGTCGACAAGGTGGTCGTACACCACGGCGTCGGCCTCCGCCAGGACCCGCCGGGCCTTGAGGGTTATGAGCTCCGGGTCCCCGGGCCCTGCGCCGACTAGGTATACCGTGCCGGGGGTCATATGTCTGCACCCGCCCCGCCGGCCTGCTCCAGCGGCCGGGCGAGACTCAGCGCCACCTGCGTCAGCTTCTCCATCGATTCGCTGACGGGCTCCCGGTCCGTCCTTAGCTCGAGGTCCGGGGCGAGCGGGGTCTCGTAGGGCGAGTCGATGCCCGTGAACTGAAAGATCTGCCCCGCGCGCGCCTTCTTGTAGAGCTGCTTCGGGTCGCGGCGCTCGCACTCCGCGAGGGGCGCGTTGACAAAGATCTCCGCAAAGGGAATGCCCCGCTCCTTTGCACGCTCGGCGGCCATGGCGCGGTCCGCGCGGTAGGGTGAGATGAGAGCCGCAATGACCACGACGCCGGCATCGGCGAGATGGATTGCAAGCTCCGTCGCCCGGCGCAGGTTTTCACTGCGGTCGTCAGGTGTGAATCCGAGATTCCTGCTCAGCCCAGTCCGCAGCACGTCGCCGTCCAGGATCGCAGAGAGGACGCCCGAGGTCAGGAGGCGGTTCTCCAGCGCCTGGGCGAGCGTGGATTTCCCGGAACCGGACAGACCGGTCATCCAGATGATGCAGCCGCGGTGCCCGAGGATCGCGGCGCGGCTCACGGGGCTCTTGCCCCGGATGTCGGGAGGTTCGTCCACGACGGAATCGATGACGCCGCCCCCGCCGATTCGGCGGCCGCGCATGAGGACAAAGCGGCCGAGCGCCGGCACCTTGCCCCCGACGTCGAAGGCGATGGGCTTGCGCACCCGAAGCCGGATCTCCGCCACCTCGTGGACCTTGACCTCGCCCGTCGTGCCGGTGCCCGTCTCCAACGTTACGGCGTCCAGCGTGCGCTGGATTCCGAGGACGCGGGCCTCAGCCTGCTGGGTTCCGAGCTTGATGGGGATGAGTTCTCCCGAGCGCAGCGGGGTGCCGTGGATCCAAAAGACGCGTGCCGTGAAGGTCCTGGCCTCGTAGGGCCTGTCGCCAAGCGGGGCGCCGATCTGGCCTCGCTCGACGAACAGCTCGTCCTCGAGCGTGAGCGCGACTTCGCTGCCAGAGCCGACGGGTCCCCTGGGCGGGGGATCCGACTGGGGCCATGTCTCTATCGATTTCACCCGGCTTCGTTTACCGCCGGGCAGGAACTCGATCGCGTCCCCGACAGAGACGCTCCCGGATTCCACGAGCCCCGCGATGATCCGACGGGAGTCGAACCGGTAGACGTCCTGGACCGAAAGCCGCAGCGGGCCGCCTGAGGCGGGGGGATTGGCCCGGAAACTCTCGAGGACATTCAATAGCGTCGGTCCGCGATACCAGGTCATGCGGTCGCTGCCCTTCAGCAGCCCCTCGCCGTGCTTGGCCGAGATTGGGATGAAGTGAGCGGGCTCTACGCCCAGCTTGGCGAGGAACTCGGCGAGTTCGTTCCGGATCGCCTCGAAGACCTCCGGGCGGTAGTCGACCAGGTCCATCTTGTTTACGGCGACGACGATCTGGCGCAGGCCGAGCAGCGAGAGCAGGAAGCAGTGTCGGCGGGTCTGCTCGCGCAGCCCCTCCTGAGCGTCGACCAGAAGGACGGCGGCGTCGGCACTCGCGGCCCCGGTGATCATGTTCTTCAGGAATTCCTTGTGGCCCGGGGCGTCGATGATCGTGAACGGGCGCCGCTCGGTGCGGAACGGCACTCGGGTCGTGTCCATCGTGATGTTCTGCGCCTGCTCCTCGAGGAGGGCGTCAAGCAGGAAGGCGTATTCAAACTCCATCCCCTCAGCCTTGCAGGCGGCCTCAATCCGCTCCGCCTTCCCGTCGGGCACGGAATGCGTGTCAAAGAGGAGCCTGCCGATCAGCGTCGACTTCCCATGGTCGACGTGCCCGACGACGACCAGCTGGAGGTGGTCCGACTGGGAGGGCCGGGCCGCGGGAGCGGCGGGTTTGGGCGAAAGGGTGGCTTCCGAAAGTGCGTTCATCTTTGAAATCACATGAAACCTTTTGCCCGGAGCTTCTGCATCGCGTTGCGCTCATGGTGGTCCTGGGCGCGGCCGGCGCGCTCGGAGACCTTCGTCACCTTCAGCTCCTCGATGATGTCGTCGATCGTCTTCGCGTCGCTCTTCACGGGCTTGGAGATCGGCATGCAGCCGAGCGAGCGGTAGCGCTGCCCGTTGCGCGAGAAGTACATTCCCGGCAGCGGCACCTTCTCGCGGTCAAGGTACCGCCAGATGTCGATCTCCGTCCAGTCGAGCAGCGGCTGCACGCGCACGTGCTCGCCCGGCCCCGACTCGGTGGTGAAGTGGTTCCAGAACTCGGGCGGTTGGTCCTTGTAGTCCCATTCGAACTCCGCGTTGCGCGGCGAGAAATAGCGCTCCTTGGCGCGCGTCGAGTCCTCGTCGCGGCGTATGCCCGTGATGAGGGCGTCGTAGCTGTTTGCGGCGAGGCACTGCTGCAGGGCGACCGTCTTCAGCTCGTGGGTCACCGTGACCGGGTCCGTCGTCTCGTAGCCGATCCCGCGGGCGCGTGCCTCGTGGTTGGTCCAGACCGTCAGCTCAAAACCGTAGTGCTTCTGCGCCCACGCGCGGAACTCGAGCATCTCTGGAAACTCGTACGTCGTGTCGATGTGCACGACCGGCAGGGGCATGTGGCCGCAGAACGCCTTCTTGGCCAGCCAAAGGAGCACGTTCGAGTCCTTGCCCATGGACCAGAGCATCGCTGGCCTCTCGAAGGCGTGGTACGCCTCGCGCATGAGGTAGATGCTCTGGGATTCGAGTTCGTCTAGGTGGGTCATTTCGGAGATTCTTCAGATGTTGGCGGCGGGGTCGTGGAGGCCGCATTCGCGCTTGATGCCGAAGAACCGGGTTTCCTCAGGATTCATCTCGGCCGTGAGCGGGCGCGTCGTGTGCACATCGCCGATCGAGACATAGCCTTTCTCCCAGAGCGGGTGATAGGGCAGGTCGTTCTCGGTCAGGTACCGGTGAACATCGCGGTCCGTCCAGTCCACGATCGGATGAATCTTCGCCCGCCCGTCCTGGCTGCTCACTACGGGGAGCTTCTCGCGCGAGCTCGATTGCACACGTCTCAGGCCCGCGAGCCACCCGCGTGCGCCGAGTTCGGCGAGCGCCCTCTGCATTGGCTCGACCTTCGCGATTTGGTTATAGGCGGAGATGCCTTCGGCGCCCTTCTCCCACAGTCGCCCGTGGCGCGCCTCGATCCAGGCGGGCGACTCGACGGCCCTGTAGACCTTGAGATTGATCCTCAGTCGCTTGGTGAGCTGGTCGGCAAAGAGGTAGGTTTCCGGAAAGAGGTAGCCCGTGTCGACAAACACAACAGGGATGCCCGGTGCAATCCGGGTTGCAAGGTGGAGCATCACGGCAGCCTGGGCACCGAAGCTCGTGCTGAGCACGAGCGAGTCCCCATACTGCGCATGGGCCCACGCAATCCGTTCCGTCGCCGGCAGTCCCGATAGCCTCCGGTCCGCCGCGGCCGGATCAACCGCGGGGGAAACAGTTTCCGCAGTTGGCATTATCTAATCAGGGCAGCAGCAACCACAAACGCCGTGTGCGTCAGTGGGTTTGGCCGTAGCGGAGGCTAGTTTCATCGGGTGCGAAGGATTAATGTGCATTATAAGGGGACGTTTTACAAGCCCGGGCCGTTTGGATTTGTGTCATAGCCGCACTGCGGAGACCGCTTCGCAGGGCCCCAATCAGAATCCCGCAACCCGCGGTGGCGCAGGATGTATCGGCGCCTGTTGGATCTCGCCGCGATGGCGGTATTCCCTCTCAATCCCGTGAGCATGGTCACCATCGTTTCAATGATCCGCGGGATCAACGTTGCCGGCAGCCGACCCCTCAAGATGGACAAGCTCAGGGCAATCCACGAGGCCCTGGGGTTCCGAAACGTCCGAACCTACTTGAACAGCGGAAACGTGGTCTTTGACGCCGTGAGCCCTGACGTCGACCGCCAGGCGCTGGCGATCGAGCGCAGGATCCTGCGCGACTGCGGCTACGACGTTGCCGTCGCAGCAAGGACCGCGGAGGGGATGTCGGCTGCGATCGCCTCCAATCCGCTCCTACGGCGCCGAGCGGTCGACCCCAGGTTTCTCCACGCAACGTTTCTCGTGAGTCCCGGCAACAGGCCCTCCCTTGAGGGAATCGAACTTCCGCTGGCTCCCGGGGAGGCCGTCGTCCTGGCTGGGGACGTCGTCTATTTGTATTGTCCGCTGGGATACGGGATTACGAAGATAAACAACGCCTTTTTTGAAAGGAAGCTCGCCATCCGTGCCACCACACGCAACTGGCGGACCGTGACCGCGCTTGAGAAGATGGCCCGGGGGAGTAACCCTGAGCCATGAGGCAGTCGATCGCCTGTGTTTCGATTCTGGTAAGGGACTATGACGAAGCCATCGGGTTCTACGCAGGGACGCTTCGATTTCGAGTGGTCGAGGACACCCCGCTAGGAAACGGGAAGAGGTGGGTCGTGCTGGCGCCGCCCGGATCCGGGCGAACGCGGATTCTTCTCGCGAGGGCGAAGAACAGGGCCGAGCGGGCTGCCGTCGGCAGGCAGGCCGGGGGCCGCGTCTTCCTTTTCCTCCACACCGACGACTTCTGGCGCGACTACCGCAGGATGAGGGCGCGCGGCGTTGTATTCCACGGGGAGGCGCGAGGGGAGCACTACGGCACGGTCGCGGTCTTCGAGGACCTGTACGGGAACAGGTGGGACCTCCTCATGCCGAGAAAGGCCCGTAGCAAGGCATGAGCGACTCATTCGACACCAATGCCCCGCTTCTCGAGTCAAGCGTGCTGACGTTGCGCGCGCTGCGGGTCGACGACGCGCCGGCGGTCTTTGCCTACGCCTCGGATCCCGAAGTTGCCCGCTACACCCTCTGGCCACACCATGAGTCGGAGGACCAAACGCGGAGCTTCCTGAGGATGCTCACGGGGCCGGATATTCTAAGCTGGGCGATCCTTCTGCGGGAGGGCGCGCAGCTGGAAGGGATCGTCTTCCTGCACTCTTTGAGCAGGCACCACCAGAGAGCGGAGATTGCGTTCAGCATTGCCAGGGGTCGCTGGGGAAGGGGAATCGCGACTGAGGCCGCGCGCCTGGTTTTGCGGTTCTCCTTCGAGCATTTTGGCCTGAACCGCGTCGAGGCGACGTGCATGCCGGGCAACGCCGCGTCGCGCCGGGTGCTGGAGAAGCTTGGCATGTCGCGCGAGGGCCGGATGCGGCGCTCGCACTTCCGATATGACGGGTTCCACGACATGGACCTGTTCAGCATTTTGCGCGACGAGGCCGCAGGGTAGGCGCCGATCCAAATGAACGTCGTCTTGGTCCACGGCTTCGGCGACACGGGCCGGCTCTTCCGCAAGCTCTGGCGTTACCTCGAGGCCCGGGGGCATCTCTGCCACGCACCGACACTGCGTCCGCAGGACGGCGGCCTCGGAATGGAGGACCTCTCCGTGAAGCTTGCGTCGTTCATCGGGGGCAATGTCGCGCGCGGTGCGCCCGTGGCGCTTGTCGGCTTCAGCATGGGCGCCATCGTCGCCCGGCATTACCTCCAGGCGCTTGGAGGCGCCGTGTCGACACGGGCATTCTTCTCGATTGCGGGACCCCATGGCGGGACGCTCAACGCCTACCTCCACGGCGGGGCCGGCGTGCGGCAGATGCGTCCGGGCAGCGCCTTTCTTCGCGACCTGGCCGCCGGAACGAGCGCCCTTCGCGGGCTGCCGGTCTTCACCTACCGCACTCCGTTCGACCTCATGGTCGTGCCGTCGGGAAGTTCGCGGATAGCGTCCTCGTCGGAGCGGGTGGTCTGGTGCCCTTTTCACTCCATGCTTCCCAGTTATCCGGCGGTGATGGCGCACGTGGCGGGCGAGCTGGCAAGCCTTGAGGGCCGGGGTTAACCCGAATGACAACGGTGCTTGCCCCTTTTCCCAACGCGACTTCCCTTGTCCCAGCCGCGGGAGGCACACTTCCCCCGATGGCAGCCCCTGCACCCCATGAAGATCCTCGGCGATTCCCATGATTCCGTACATTCACGCCGCACGTTTGTCCGCAACATGACCCTTGGAGCCGCATTTCTGGGAAGCGGAGCCGCCGGAAGCCTGGCCGCCGAGCTCGCCGAGGCGACAAAGGGAGGGGAGCGAAAGCTTGGCGTCGCCCTCATGGGCCTCGGTCTCTACTCGAGGGGAGAGCTCGGGCCGGCCCTGAGGAAGACGAAGCTCTGCCGTTTCGCCGGCGCCATCACAGCCTCCCATGAGAAGGGCGTGAGCTTTAGCCGGCAGTACGGGTTTCCGCAGAAGAATATCTGGAATTATGACTCGATTCACGAGATCGCCGGGAATCCGAACATCGACGTGATCTATGTGGTGACCCCCAACGGGCTGCATGCCGAGCACTCCATCCGGGCCGCCGAGGCCGGCAAGCATGTGATTTGCGAAAAGCCGATGGCGAACAGCGTCGCCGACTGCGACGCCATGATCGCGGCGTGCCGCAAGGCGAACGTGAAGCTTTCGATAGGCTACCGGCTCAAGTTCGACCCGAACCACATCGAGCTCGACCGGCTCGCCCGCGAGAAGGATTTCGGGGCCCTCACGAAACTTTCGGGAGAGGACAGCTGGTACTTCAGGCAACGGGCCTGGAGGATCGAGAAGACGCTTTCCGGGGGCGGTCCCCTTATGGATGTCGGGATCTACGTGATCCAGGCGGCCTGCCGCGCGGCAATGGCACAGCCGGTTGCGGTCACCGCCCGCGAGCTCCCGAAAACAAGGCCCGAGCTCTTCAACGAGGTCGAGGAGGCGATCGAGTGGACGATGGAGTTCCCGGGCGGCGTGACCTGCGAAGCCTCGTCAAGCTACAATCGCGGCAACGACTTCTTTCTTGCCGAGGGCGAGAAGGGATGGATCAAACTCGATCCCGCCTACGGCTACCGCGGCCTCGCGACCAGGACATCAAAGGGTCCCCTTGAATTCCCGCAAGTGCCCCAGCAGGCCCTCCAGATGGACGATTTCGCCTCGTGCATCCTGACGGGGCGCGAGACGCCGATCCCCGGTGAGATGGGCCGGGACCACATGGCGATCATCGAGGCGATCTACAAGTCGGCGGCCCAGGGTGGCAGGCGCACTGAGGTTGCAAAGGCCTAGCGATTTTCTCCGGGCGCCGGGTCCGTCCGGGGTTGGGCCCAACCATTCACAGACATTCCCAAGTCAAAGGCGCGCTCGCAGTTTCTCAGGCAGCAGCCTCAACGAAAGTGCGCGCAACTTCGGGTCTGAGAACTCCATGCCCGTGCGTCTGCCGAGCAGGAGGAGGTGGTAGAGCGATTCTGTCGTCAGATAGCGAAGGCGCGACTCGTCGGCCTCGCGAAAGCAGCGGTTCACCTGCGCCCGCGAGAGATCGGCGCGCCCGCCAAGTGCCAGCACAACTGCCAGACTGACGCGCCTGTCCCAGGCAAGGACCCGGTCGGAGCGGCTGGAGAGGTTCGGAACGATTGAATCGAACGCCTTGTCGAACGCCCGTTCGTCACCCATCGCCTTTGCCAGCTGTGCCCGGGCCACCAGGGACCCGAGGTCCGCGGGATAACGCAGGAGCTCCCGGCTCGCAACGGCCGCCCTCTCGATCTGCTGCGATTCGACCAGGTATTCGACAAAGCGGCTCTGGTGGGTGGCGGGATCGGTCTCGTCCGTCACCTCGAGCACCATCACCGACTGCTCCTCCAGGCCGGCGATCGGCGGCAGCTCATAGGGCAGCGCGCGCAGCCAGCTGAAACCGCCGCCATTGGTGTTGTGCAGGGCGTAGACGAAGGACGCCGCCGGGTCTTTCAGCCTCAGGCGCGCGAAATCGTCAAATTCCGTGTCCCATGACGGGAGCACGATGTGGGTCACCCCGCGCTGCCTGATGACCGAAAGCGACTCCCCCTCGCGCATTGCGGTGACGATGTAGAAAGTGGCCGACACACCGTCGCTGTTGTCCCAGTTCTGAGTGCCGAGCCCGCGCAGTCCCCCGTAAAAGCAAAAGCTCGATGTGCGGAACGGGGGCACGAGAACGGTCGCGCCATCGGGCCCTGCGCGATCCGCGATCCACTGGGCGAGCCCGCGTTCGTAAAGGCCCTCGACCTCGGCCAGCGTGAGCGGGTTCTTGCTTGGTCCGCCGGCGCCCTCCGCGGGCACGAGGTGCACCAAGCTGAAAGCGAGGATCGTGGCGAGGAGTGCGGACCACAGCCAGCGGCTCCTCCGAGCATTGGCTACCGTGGGGACGGCCGCCACAGCGGCCACGAGAAGCACAAGCAGAACGGCATCGAATGTGTTCCACCATCGAAGGTGGCGAACCGAGAGCGCGAAGGCTGCCAGGACCGGCCCTAGGGCGATTGCGATCGCCATGCGATGCACCGCACCCGTCCGGCTGCGAAACAGAAACCACGCAGCCGGAACAAGCAGGAATAGGGGAAGGCAGGCCGCGGTGAAGGGCCCGGCCGGACCATGGTTGCCTGCCCACGCTGAAAGGCCGCCCGCCGCGACGCGATCGGGCAGGTTTGTGAGCCGAGCCGAAAGCAAGTCGTCCGCCAGAAACGCATGGACCCCGCTCCGCAAAATTGCGGCCGGCAGCGAGACGATGGCGGCAGCCGAAAGAATTAAGATGCTCGCACCCCCCAGGCCGCGGCGCGGCTTTTCGCCACGCATCCAGGACGCGAACCGCCAGAGCAGCTCGCCAAGGCCCAGCCACGCCAGCCCGTAAAGGGGATAGTTGACCCGCAACTGCAGATCCATGTGCCCAGGAAAGTACTCGACGAGGTATCCGAGCAGGCTCGAGATAGCTCCGCCGAAGGCCCAGGCCCTCCAAGGTGGAGGAGCCGAAGGCCCGGCCGCGGGCTCCGCAGGGACGCCGCGCGCCACAAACGCCGCAAGAATCCCGCCCAGGGCTATCCCTGCGATGATCGGCACCTGGACCATTGCGCTGAGCCACAGTCCGCAGCCTCCGGCGACACCGGCCGCGAAAAACCAGAGGGAGGCCCGCCTTCGGGCCGTGGTCCCCGCCACAAGCAGGAGGACGCTCCAAAGGGAGCAGATCTGCACGAGGCCGAAGTCATCCGCGACGCCCGGAAGAAACGCCGCTGCGAGCGGAAATATGGCGGCCAGCCCGACGGAAAAGAGCGCGGCGCAGAAGGGCCCAAAGCGGACGACGACGAAGATGGTCGCCACGACCAGAAACAACAGGTGCAGGAGCGGGTCTGCGAAGAGGGCGGCCCTTTCCACGCACAATCCAAGCGGCTGCTTGGAAAGAACGTGTTCAACCCAAGCGACCAAGACTAGCCACCACCGGTAAGGCGAGGCGACGTGCACCTCCCGTCCGAACGGCGCATTCTCATAGTCCGCGCTCCTTACGCGCCAGTCCCCGCGTGCCAGCATCAGCTGGGTATCCTCGATCCACTGGTAGGTCGGGTTGTGGTGCTCCGGCACGATGAGCCACCTCTTGCCTTCGGCATAGCCCGTCGGCGAACCGGGGTCGATCCGGGCATCCTCCACCGCAATGTTCGAAACGAACTCGACGTGCCGCAGCCGCACGTAGTCTGCCCAAACGATGAAGGTGAGCGCACAGACCGGGGCCAAGATCCAGGCTCGAGACGAAAACCGAGTGAGAGCGCTCATGGGAGTGTGTGCATCGGCCGCGGAATGGGAATACATTGAGTCAAGGACAGGGAAGACAGAACTGCCATCCGAGGAAGCCCGAAAGCTTGGCAAGGGTGCTTTCTTGGGTCCACATTCTACGCCTCCAAGGGCCAGCCATTCATCGATCGCCGGAATGGACGGCCTCGGAAACATCTAGGAGTTCCGGGATTGGTTCCAGTCGTAACAGGTTAATATTCATGCCCCAAATGACCATCGTTTTGCAGCCCTTGCTGTCCGCCGCTGAGGCGCGTGGCGGGCATTGAACCAGGGTGAACCGCAAGAGATTCATAAAGACCATGGCGGCTGGCGGAGCCGTCATCATGGGCCGGCCCCTTTCCCTTCTTGGCGGTTTGGCGCAAGTGTCGCCCGGCCTGTCGGCAGGAGCCGGGCAGCCAGGCCCCACAGGTGCGATTGCCGAACAGCCCCTGGCTCCGCGCCTGGGCCGGCGGGGCGCGACAATGTTCAAGGTGCTGGCGCCGCAGGAGACCGGAGTCGTCACCGACAACCCCTATGACGATCCGAAGATGTGGGGGGTTCTCAACTACGAGATCGAGAACGGCTCGTTCGGCACGGGCGTGGCGATCGGCGACTACGATGGAGATGGCCGGCCGGACATCTTTGTCGTGAACAAGACCCGGAGCTGTCGACTATTCCGCAACCTCGGGGATTGGAAATTCGAGGACGTGACGGAGAGGGCTGGCGTCGGCGACAAGGGGGAGGCGGCGCGGATTTGGAAGCAGGGCGCGACGTTTGTGGACGTGGACAACAACGGCCTGCTGGACATCTACGTCTGCCGTTACGGGGCTCCCAACCTCCTCTACATCAACCAGGGCGACGGCACGTTCAAGGAGGAGGCCCAAGCCCGGGGACTCGCGGTCGCGGATGCGTCCGTGATGGCGGCCTTCTGCGACTATGACCGCGACGGGTTCCTGGATGTCTTCGTCCAGACCAACATCCTGGATGAGAGTCACCCAAACGGCCAGAAGGACTATCTCTTCCACAACAACGGTGACGGCACGTTCACCGATGTGACCGAGAGGGCAGGGATCAGCGGAGAGGCTCAGGGACATTCCTCCGTGTGGTGGGACTACGACGGGGATGGCTGGCCGGACCTTTACGTGGCGAACGACTTCGCGATGCCGGACAAGCTCTATCATAACAACAGGGACGGGACCTTCACCGACACCATCGATTCGGTGGTGCCGCACACGACCTATTCTTCCATGGGTTCCGACCTTGCCGACGTTAACAACGACGGGCTGATCGACCTTTTCGTCGCCGAAATGGCGCCGACCACCCAGCAGAAGGACCAGCGCACGATCGCTCTGATGCGGGCCTTGTTGGCCGACCCTCCCGAAAACTCGGTGGCCGCGCCCCAGTACATGCGAAATGCGCTCTTCATCAATACGGGGAAGGGCCGCTGCCTGGAGGCTGCCTGTCTTGCGGGCCTTTCCGCGACCGATTGGACCTGGTCGCCGCGCTTTGAGGACCTAGACAACGACGGCCGCCTGGACCTTTTTGTGACCAATGGGATGAACCGGGAGTTGCACAATGCCGATATCAATGCCCGCAAGGAGCTTGCGGAAACAATTGGCGAAAAGGTGCGCATCGACAAGGCGAGTCCGATGCTGGTTGAACAACACCTCGCGTTCCGGAACATGGGCGACCTGCGCTTCGAGGACGTCAGCGCCGCCTGGGGGCTGAATCAACGGGGCATTAGCTTCGGCTCGGCGTTCGGCGATCTCGATGGCGACGGCAACCTCGACATTGTTCATACGAACTACGAGGGGGGCGTCACGCTCCTGCGCAACGACTCGGACACCGGCCACAGGGCCATCGTCGCGCTCCGGGGAACGCGCTCAAACAGGTTTGGCGTTGGCTCGAACGTGCGCATCGAAACGGATTCGGGCGTCCAGGTCCGCGCGCTCGTGCTCGCCCGCGGCGTCCTCTCCAGTTCCGAACCGATCCTTCACTTCGGCCTGGGCGAGGATGCAAAGATAAGGCGTCTGGTCGTCTCGTGGCCGAGCGGGCATGTCCAGTGCTTTTCGGACCTGGCTGCCGACAGGCGCTACACGATCACCGAACCATCGGCGCCTGTCGCGCCGGCGCCGCCGAAGGAGGCGGCTCCGGGCCAGTTCTCGGACGTGAGCTTGGCAGTCTGTTTCTCACTCGTTTCCCGGGAAACCCTTGTCGATGAATTGGTCCAGCAGCCGCTCCTGCCCATGCGCCAGAATAGGAGGGGGCCCGCAATCGCAATCGGCGACCTTGATGGTGATGGAAAGGACGATGCCGTGATGGGAGGCACGCCGATGGATCCCGCCCGAATTCTCCTTGCCGGCGCAGCGGCGAGGTTCACGGGCGCCGACCCCCGCGCGCTTTCCAATGGGGAATCGGTCAACGACGGCCCCGTCCTCCTTTTTGACGCCGATGGGGACGGAATCAACGACCTGCTGGTGACGAAGGCAGGGAGCAGCCTTCCCGCCGACTCTGCGGAATACCAGCCGAGGCTCTTTCTGAACGACGGCCGCGGCGGCTTCAGGCCGGCGCCGGCAGACGCGCTTCCCAAGCTGCCGGCGAGCGTCGGCGCCTTGGCGGCCGCCGACTTTGCCCGCAGCGGCCGCCTCGGTCTCTTCATAGGCGGCCGCGTAGTGCCGGGCCAGTATCCCCTTTCCCCAAGCAGCGCGCTGTGGGCGAACCGCGGCGGCAGGTTTGAGGATGTCACCGAGCAGGTGGCGCCCGGCCTTCGGGAGGTTGGCATGGTGACCGGCGCATTGTGGAGCGACGTGGACGGGGACGGCTGGCCTGACCTCTTGCTCACGCTCGAATGGGGCCATGTGAAGTATTTTCACAACAACCGCGGAAGGAGCTTCGAGGATTGGAGCGACAGGGCAGGTTTTTCCGCAGCCGGCACCGGATGGTGGAATTCCATTGCCGCAGCCGATTTCAACGGCGACGGCAGGCTTGACTACGTTGTCGGCAACGTGGGCCTCAACACGCCCTATGCCGCGACCCGGGAGCATCCCGCGCTGATCTATTACGGGGACTTCAAGGGCGACGGCGACCGTCAGCTGATCGAGGCGCACTACGAGGGAGACAGGATCTATCCGCGGCGCACCCGCAGGGACCTCGGGGCCGCAATTCCGCAGATCCTGAAGCGCTTTCACAGGAACGACTATTACGCCCGGGCCACGCTGGGGGAGATATTGGGCGAGGAGAAGCTCGCGGCGGCGCAGCGTTATGCGGCTGAGGAATTCCGGAGCGGGGTGTTCCTCAGCCAGCCCGACGGCTCCCACCGGTTCGAGCCGTTGCCCCGGATCGCGCAGATCTCGCCGATCCAGGGACTGGCCGCCGGAGATTTTGACGGCGACGGCTATGCCGACATCTACACCGTTCAGAATTCCTACTCGCCGATCCCGAGTGTCGGCCGCTTCGACGGCGGCTTGAGCCAGCTGCTGCGCGGCGACGGCCGAGGCGGGTTCACGCCCGTGACGCCCGCCGAAAGCAACCTGGTCGTGCCGGGCGATGCCAAAGCTCTCGCCGTGCTTGATCTCGACCAGGACGGCTGGCCCGACTTCCTCATTACTCGCAACAACAGCACGACGCTCGCGTTTAGAAACAACGGGAAGGCCGGCCGCCACTCGCTTTGCATCAAGCTTCGCGGCCCCGCCGGCAATCCGACGGCCGTTGGGGCGCGCATCACCGTCGAACACGGCGAAGGTTCCCCCCAGGTCGCCGAGATATACGCAGGCTCGGGCTACTATTCCCAATCCACAGCCGCCTGTTTCTTTGGCTGGAGTGACCGCGATCCTCCCCGGCGCATCCGGGTGCGGTGGCCCTGGGGCGCCGAAACGGAGCATGGCTTTCCCCCGCAGTCGAAGACCCTGGTCCTGTCTGCCCCGCTGGCCTGAAGCGCGCCGAAGGTCACCGCGAGGCACCTTGGGGGCGGTCAATGTCGGCCCAGGTATCCGGGCTTGTCCCCGTGCCTAGGCTGCCCACAAAACGGCTGCGCCGGTCGGCCCGCGCATTGGGGTTGCAAAGACCTAGCAAATGTCGCTAAGGGGCGCGTCTGCCCGTGTTTGTAACACGGGAGCCGCTATTCTTTGATGGACAAAAGGGTGGGTGTATGCTCACTTATTCACAGGATATTCCCAACCTTTTAAATGGAAAACCTGCGCGGGGTAACTGCCCCCAATTCGCGGATCAGGGTAACGGCAAAGGTTAAGACTTTCGTGTTGGATACGAATGTCCTCCTGCACGACCCGCAATCGATTTACAGTTTCCAAGACAACAACCTGGTGATCCCAGTCGAGGTCCTTGAGGAGCTGGATTCAATAAAGACCGAGCAGTCGACCGAACGCGGGCGCAACGCCCGCCGGGTGCACCGGATCCTCCAGGACCTGCTTCCCGACTCGCGCTCCATGCACGAGGGGGTCGAGCTTCCGAACGGCGGCACCCTCTCGGTCATCATAAACCCTTACCTCATGGAGCCGGGCCGGCACTCGCCGGCCATGGACCGGCTGCGGGCCGTGCTCCCCGACCTCTCGAAGCAGGACAACCGGATCATAGCCTCGGCGCTCTTTGTCCAGGAGCGGTTCCCGCCGCCGACGGTCCTCGTCACGAAGGACGTCAACGTGCAGCTCAAGGCGCGCGCTGTCGGCCTCGAATCCGAGGACTACCTAACGGACAAGGTCCCGGAGGACGTCGACGAGGCGAGCTATCGCGAGATCCCGCTCTCGATCTACGAATTGCAGCGCTTCTGCTCCGAGGGCGCGTTCGAGATTGATGCGAAGTCGGCAAGGCAGCTCTGCCAGAACGAGTACGTGCTCCTGCGCTCCGACGAGGGAAAGACAATGCCGGCCCGCTACTACGGGGACGGTATCGTGCAGAGGCTGAAGATCCCCGAGTTCGTCAAGGCCCCGGGCGGGATTCCTATCCGCGCGCGTAATCTTGAGCAGCAGTTCCTCATGGACGCGCTCCTCGACGACAGCATCCACATGCTGACCTGCTTCGGAAAGGCGGGCACCGGAAAGACCCTGCTCTCGACCGCGTGCGCGCTCCACCAGACGCTCGACGAGAATTCCCGCTACGACGGCGTCTCGATCTCCCGCCCCGTGATCGCGCTCGGCAAGGACATCGGCTTCCTGCCGGGTACGCTCGACGAGAAGATGAAGCCTTGGCTTCAGCCCTACTACGACGCCCTCGAGGTCCTCATCCCCTCCAAGCCGCCCAAGGAGCCCCAGTTCGCCTCAAAGAAGGTCTCCAAGAAGAAGCACTGGAAGCGCGACAACATGATGGTGTCCATGGCGCCGCAGCAGTCGTCGAACGGCAGCCACGCGAACCATGGCGCCCTCGGGATGGTGAAGCCCTATGAGCGCCTACTAAAGAGCGGGCTGGTCGAGATCGAGGCCCTCTGCTTCATCCGAGGCCGCTCGATCGCGAGGAGATTCTTCATACTGGACGAGGCCCAGCAGCTGACGCCCCACGAGGTGAAGACGGTGATCACGCGGATCTCCGAGGGCTCAAAGATCATTCTCATCGGGGATCCGGCGCAGATCGACAATCCCTATGTCGATTCGCGCAGCAACGGCCTCGTCTACTGCCACAACAGGATGAAGGGGCAGTCCATCGCGGCCCACGTCACCCTGAAGAAGGGCGAGCGCTCGGAACTCGCGGAGCTAGCGGCTGACCTGCTTTAGACCCAGCAGGCTATGGTCGCCCCTGCGAAGCGAGGCGTACTCCATCGCGAGGGCGAAGCACCCCGTGAAGAGCAGGTCGCTCACGAGCGTGTTCCTGAAGAAGAACAGCGTCGGGAAGTACTGGGGGTGCCCCACCGTGACCGCCTGCCACCAGCCCGCCATGTCATGGGTGTAGCCGAGGTCGCCGAACCAGGAGGCCGTGTTCGTCACAAGGTAGAAGAGGACGGACCCGGCGAGCGCCCCGCCGAAGAGATTGAGCCAGTTGCGCCGGGTTGAGACCGCGACGCCGATCCCGATCGCGCCGGCAAAGCAGGCGATCCTGAGCGCCGCTCCGCCGAGCCCCCACTGGTAGTGGTAGACGGCTGCGTAATAGTGGTCGATGTACAGGTCCGACACGACGAGCGCGGCGAACGGCGCCAGCCACATCCACCGATTGCGGGTGTAGACGCCCGCGCAGAAGGCGAGGGCCATCACCGGCGAAAAATTGCTGAGTGCGGGAACATAGAGCGTGAACACGCGCCAGCCTGCTGCCAGGACAAGAATCAATAGTGCGGACGGCATAGAAAAGAAAATCTGTGTGGAACCGCGGTGGATTTCAAGCGTTCCCGGTTCCTGACCGTGTCCTAATTTGGCTGGGTTTTGGTCGGCAGTGGCGCTATTCATTAGCAGCCATGGACGTTCCGCGAATTGCCATGAATTTAGGCTGCCGCAGATACTGGAATTGTCGGCGGTCGGGAGGGCCCCGATGACTGACGACGCCCTGGAATCCGCCCTGCAAAGACTCGAGGAGGCCATCCGCGATGCCGCGTCCTCGAAGCCGAGCGGTGCAGGCGAGCACTCCCGCGAGCAACACGCCGCCATTTTGGCCAGGGAGCCGGCGGCCCGAAAGGCCATCGACGGGATGTGCCGGGCGTGGGTAGCCGGCGGCGAACTGCCTGCGCCGACCGACCAGGTGACGCAGAGTCTGTTCCATGCGCGCCTCGTCGAGGCCCACGCGCTTGGCGCATGGCTACGCGAGAACGGGTTTGGCGCGCCCGATGTGCGGGTCGAGCCGCTGCTGGAATTGCTGCTCATCGAGTACTGGAAGACCTTTGTGGCCCCTGGCGCGCGCGCATCCTTCTCCGGACCGCCTGCCCTATAGGGCCTCCGGCAGCCCGAAACTCCGTGGCCATCCGGGGGAGACCTCTTCGCGGGCCCGCTACGCGGTCTTTGCCCTCGTTTCGGCCTCCCGGGCGAGGAGCCACAGGATGTCGGAGAGGCGGTTCGTCCACTGGGTGAGGAGGGGCCTGACGGTCCTTCCGCCCGCCGGAAGCCCGGCAAGGCGCCGCTCGGCCCGGCGGGCCGCAACGCGGGCCCTGTCGAACGCAAGGGCGGCCGGATTTGCTCCCGGGGTGGCCCACCCGGCCGTGCGAAGGCCCTTCGACTCAAGCGCTGCCAGGAAACCGTCGAGGCGGCGGAGATCCTTCTCCGAGAGCCGCGCATATTTGGACTTCGCGTGGTCCAGGGTGTTCTCCTCGGCGCAGGCGATCTCGCCCATGACGGCGACCAGCAAACCCTGGATGCTCCCCAGAAGCTCCTTCGCCGCCGGGTCGGCGGCGGACATCCGGGCGGCGCCAACCTCGACGTTGAGCTCATCGAAAGCGCCGACCGCCTCGATCTGCGGATGATCCTTCGGCACCCGCTGGCCGTGGAGAAGGCTGGTCGTGCCCTTGTCTCCCGTCCGGGTCGCAATGCTCATTTCGAAGCGGCCTCGCGGGCGGCCTTGGTGCTCTTTGCGAGGGCCTTGACGGCCTCGTCTATCGTGGCGCGCACCGCCTTGTCCATGCGGTCGATGAAGAGGATGCCGTTCAGGTGGTCGACCTCATGGAGTATGCACCGTGCGAAAAGTCCCGTGCACTCGAGCGTGTGGTGAAGGCCGGCCGCGTCCTGGAACTTCGCGGAAATCGAGTCCGTGCGCACCACCTCGCCACGGATCTCCGGGAACGACAGGCAGCCCTCCTCCAGGGAGACGGTCGGGGTCTTCCTGGCCACGGTCAGCTTGGGGTTCACAACCACCATCGGCATGAAGAGCTCGAGCGGCGTCTTGGCGCCGTCGATCTTCCAGTCGAATTCAGCCTCCGTCCCCCTCAGGTCCGCCACACACAGCTGGATGGGGCGCCCGACCTGCTGGGCGCCCAGGCCGATGCCGTGCGCCTCATGCATGGTTTCGATCATCTGATCCGCAAACGAGGCGAGCGCGTCATCGAATTCGGTGATTTTCTCGCCTTTCTTGCGTAAAACTGGATCGTTGTAGTGAACAATTACCAGGGACATCGGTCGGTGAGAATACATAGCGTGATCGCCCTCATTCGGGCCCGCAAATCAATACTTTCGAAGAACTAATGTTTCCAGAACAGGAACCCCGACACACCCCTGCAGCTGCACCCGCGCTCGTTCTCGCAGGTGCGGTCGTGGCGGTGCTGGCGTGGCTGCTGCCGGTGAGCTTGAAGTCCGTCAGCAAGGGGCTCCTCCGCTCCGCCGGGGACGGGACCCCCTCGGTCGCGGCCTTTGGCCGCGATCTCGTGGACTCGGAGAAGATCGGGCCCGCCCTTTTCCTGCTCGAGACGGCAAAGGCCATTGATGACCCGCGCGCGCCCGCGCTCGAGCGCGCTCTGGATCAGCTTTCGTCCCGGCAGCCCGCCCTGGCGGCCTGGGGCGGATGGGACCCCGCCCTCGATTCGCTCTTCAACCTGCGCCAGAGGACGGGGCACACGTCGAGCACGCCGGTCGTGACCTTTGTCATACCCGAGCGCGCAAGGGACGCAGTCCGGTCCTACCTGGCAAACTCCGGGTCCATCGGCGTCCAGACGATCCTCAAGACACGCGACGTCGAGAAGACCGGCAGGTTTGTCCCGGCGAGCCGCCCGGGCGGGCAGCCGCTGGATGCGCTCATTCTTCTGACGGGCCTCCTCTACCAGGGGGAGCATCTGTCGCCGACCCTCCAGCGGGAGGTGCGCGCCCTCGCTGGGACGGCGGTTCAGCGCAACGAGCTGGGCGATCTCGAGGGCTTCTACATAGACCTCCTCTCGCTCGGGCGGCGCCTCGACTGGACGCAGCTCTGCGAGCTTGTCAGGCGTACGGACAGCGTGCGCACGGTCGGGGAATACGCGCACCTGGCCCGGGTGGCGCCCGACCAGCTGCCGTTCATCTATTCCGCCGCGCTGCTCTCAAACTCGGCGGACCGGGTCGCCTCATACCTCATCCGCTTCGGCAAGGCCGGCTCGGAGGACCTCCGTCTGGCGCTCACGGACGGGCAGGGCGCGGTCAACCTTCTCCTTCAGCGCGAGGTGCCGGTCAACCGTTCGCCCGGCCCCGGCATGGGAGCCGCGGCCGCCCTCGTTCTGGAACACCCGCGCCTCATGCTCTCGGTCAAGTATGCGGGTTACATTCTCGGGCTCTACCTGCTCCTGCGGGGCCTTGACCTCTGGATCGTGTCGCCCGCGGGAGGTCCGTCTGCCGGCCCGCACCAGCATGTGCGCTCGGGCATCCTCGCCGTCGTGATGTCGGCGCTCCTGATCGTCGCAACTGAACCCTTTCTGCTGAAGGCCGCGCCTCCGTCGGAATACCGCGTGCACCTGGTGATCCCGATGCTCGCGGCCTCGGCAACCCGAACTGAATCCTCCCAACCCTCAAAACCCGTCACTATGGAAACCTCCACACTCGTATCCATCGGCATATTCGCCGCCCTCCAGGTTGCGATGTACATGGCCTGCCTCCGCAAGATCAGGGAGATAGAAGTCCAGGATGCTTCGCCGCTCTTGAAACTTCGGCTCATGGAGAACGAGGAGAACCTCTTCGACAGCGGCCTGTACGTCGGGATGATGGGCACCGCTGCGGCCCTCGTCCTGCAGGTGGTCGGCGTCATCGAGCCCAACCTTCTGGCCGCGTACTCATCCAACCTGTTTGGCATCATCTGCGTCGCGCTGGTCAAGATCAGGCATGTCCGCGGCTTCAAGCGTCGGCTCATCCTTGAGGGACAGAGGCCCGCCACCGCGCCCGTCGGTCTATGAACAAGACCCTCCTCCTGTTCATCGTAGACTTTCTCTTCCTCAACCTCATCGCGCTCACGCGGTGGGAGCGGGCGGTGCCGTCCCGACCGGTGCAGCCGCCGGTCAACGAGATATCCGCGAACACGGTCTCGAAGGAGCAGGATCTGGTCGAGGCCATGAGGCAGTCGCTTGTCGAGGAGCAGCTGTCGCGCCAGGCGCTCGAGCAGAAGCTCACCTCGGCTGATTCGACGCTTGCCTCCCGCGAGCGCAGCCTCGGGCAGCTCCAGTCGGAGAGCCAGAAGCTCACCGCGCAACTGGTGGACACGCAGAAGTCGCAGGCCGAGCTGAACATCAGGTACCAGGCCGAGACCCAGGAGAATTCGCTCACGCGAAGCGAACTCTCCCAGCTGCAGCGGGAATTGGAGGACAAGAAGGCGGAGGCGGAGCGCCAGAAGGCGGCGCTCACGACGCTGGAGAGGCAGCAGGCGGAGGCCCGCAAGCAGATCCAGAACCTAAGCGTGGAGGTGGCCGTGGGGGAGCACGAGAAGCAGCAGCTCGTTGCCAAGACCTCGGAGCTCGAGGCGCAGGTGCAGACCGAGCGGACGGAGCGCGCCAAGGTCGAGCAGGCGACCAACCAGCTTGCGCAGGGGGTGGGAGCGCTTGCGCAGAACTCGGGCGAGCTCACCAAGGAGATCAGGGATAACCGGCCGATCTCCGCGAATGTCCTGTTCAACGATTTCCTGGCGAATCGCGTTCAGACAACCTTCACCGCGAGCCGCAAGGGGCTTTTCGGCAACACGACAAGGGACAGGGAGGCGAAGACCGTGTTCACCACAGACGGGAAGCAGGTCTACGCGCTTCTCGAGGTGGAGGACACGCTGTTCTCGCTCCGGGAGATCGGATCGGACTGGGAGCATATCTCGGTGCGGTTTGACAGGCCCCCGGACTACAAGTCCTCCGGGTCGATGGTCGAATTCCTGCAGGCTGACCCGCGGGTTGTCGTCGTGCCCGTGGACCCCAAGCAGGTGGCCGCGCTGGGCGCCAAGGTGTACCCTCTTGCCGCGGATCCCTTCAAGTTTCCCCAGGCGTTGCTGATAAGCGGTGGTGGCAAGGGCTACGGCGAGCTTGGGTTTAAGGTCGACGACGCTCACCGCGGCTATGTTCGCGTGGACAACCGCGTGATGAAGCGCCTCTTCGGTGACTTTGCGACCTCCAGGGGCGATCTTGTCTTCAGCGAGACGGGCGAGCTTCTCGGCATCATGGTCAATGGAGACTACTGCGTCCTCCTGAGGGACTTCACGCCGCTCGCGACCATCTACTCCGGGGAGGACAGGACAGCCCAGCACACGGGTGTCCTCCTCGATTCCCTCTCGGCCCGCGTCCTGCAGATGCCGCTCGAGCTGCAGTGACGACCTAGCGCCGGTCCTGCGGCGCCCTTTCGAACACCGCGCTTCGAAGAAGCCCGAACTGGAAGTCCTGGCATGCGGTCCGGCCCCAGCCGGCCCGCAAAAGAATCTCCTCGGACGGCGGCAGCTCGGACGTGCGCAGCGAAGTGGCGACCCGGAAGAAGGCATAGAGGATTCCGACCCACGCGCGGGCGCGCAGGCGCCCCAGGCCGCGCCGGGGAAGGACGAAGTCGGCGAAGAGCCACCGCGCCTCAGGGCGAAGCGAGGCATCTATCCGGCCGACAATCGATGCGACCCCGGCCTCATCGAAGCAGTCCAGAAAGAAGAAAGTGGCGACCGCGTCAAAACTTGCGGGCCCCGGGGAAAACGACAGGGCGTCGGTGCATTCAAAGGTGACCCGGTCGCCGGCGCCGGCGGCCGCGATTCTCCTGGAGGCCCGCTCGATCATCCCCCTGCTTGAGTCAACGCAGTGGATCCTGGCACCGGGGGCAAGCCTAGCGAGACGCTCGGCACACCGGCCGTCGCCTTCCCCGAGAAGGAGGATCTCGCTGCTGCCGGCAATCCGGTCAAGGAAGGCGAACCGGGCTCGTTCAAGGTAGCTCCCGAAGGCAAGAAACTCCAGGATGCGGTATCCGCGCGCAAGGTGGTCGAATCCCGAATGAGCCCCTTTCATCAGCGGCCGCCGGCAAACAACGTGGCGAATGGTGTCATGAGGGCGACATCAGCCAAGACGCGCGCGGGGATCCTGCCGATTCGCCCTTCCGCAAGGTCTACCGCGCCGAGCAGGACGGCGCTGACTGTGGCGCAGGCCGCGGCGGGCGCGGCCCCGGGGCCGGCGAATAGCCATGCCCCGGCGGAAAGCGCCGAAAGGACCCAAGGAAGGGCCCTGCTGAACCTGGCTGCGCTGCCGAACTGGAGGACGAGCGAGGTTTGGCCGTGGCTCCGGTCGACCTCGTCCTCCCAAACGGAGATCAGCGCGCAGTTGGAGAAGCAAAGGAGCACGAAGAGCGCCATCGGAACCGCCATGCCGGCAAGATCCGCGCCCGGCCGGCTGGCTGCAAAGAGAGCCGCACCTCCCCCGAGGAGCACAGCGACGCACACCTCCTTCGGCGCCCGCCACCGGCTGTTGCGGTGCATGAGCTGGTGCGAGAGGAGATAGGCGGAGACCGGCACGAGGATCAAGGCGCCCGCCCTGAATTCCAACGAGGGCAGGCCTCGCACCGCTATTGCGAAGTCGAGGGCGAACATCACGGCCCAAACGGCCGCGATCGGCCAGCGCCATCTCTGGTGAAAATGGTGGCGGTGGGTCTGGATGCTTTCCGGGGGCAGGCGCCACCCCTCGATCCAGCGGTCGGCGGAATACGCGAGCCACACGGAGCAGCCTAGGACGAACATTTCGGCGGGACCGGCGTCGGCTGCGGCGCTCCTTGCGATCACCCGCTGCCAGAGGACGACGACAACCGGGGCATCGATCGAGAGTATGGTGGGCCAGAGCCACCACCGCGGCGTATCGTGGACGCTGGGTTGCACAAGAACGCCGTATCTAATTTGGTTATGGCGGAATCTCAACTCTGGCCCCGGGCTATCCCTCCATGCCGCCGAACATCCTTTGGGTCGTTGCCACGCAGTGGCGAGCGCAGGCATGCGGCTATTCTGGAGACCCGAACGCCCGGACGCCCCGGCTGGACGCCCTTGCCGCGGCGGGCGTGAATTTCACACAGGCCGTGACCCCGCATCCATTCGGCCCATTCGCAAGGGCCGCCATGCTCACCGGCCTCGCGTCGCCGCAGAATGGCGTGCGGGATTACTTCGACCCGCTGCCACCCGGTGCCCGGACGATCGCGCACCGGATGAGGGAGCGGTCCTATCTGACCGCCTTCTTTGGGAAATGGCATCTCTCCAAAAGGGACAGCACAGCGAAGCTGACCGGCGAGGAACACGCGCGGGCGGTCGTTCCTCCGCAATACCGGGGCGGATTCGATTTCTGGGAGGGCTTCGAGAGCGGGTTTCTGCTCAACGACCCCTGGCTACACGGGACGATCCTGCCGGAGCCCGTCCGCTTTGAGGGATACCAAAGCGACGTCGTGTGCGGGAGGGCCCGTGCCCAGCTTGGCGCCTTCGAGCGGCCCTGGTTTGCCGTCGTCAGCCTGGAGGCACCCCATCCGCCCTACGGCGCGCCCGCATCCGGGATCAATGCCCCGGCGGCCGGAGGCCTTGTGCTTCGAGGCAATGTCCCCGTGGGCGGCGCGCCGGAGGCGCGCTCCCGACGGGAACTCTCGGGATACTACGCCCATGTCGAGGCGACGGACCGCGCCATCGGCGGACTGGTAGACGCCGTCCCCGATGACACGATCATCGCCGTGACGTCGGTCCACGGGGACATGCACGGTTCCCACGGACTCTTCCGCAAGGGCTGGCCCTACGAGGAAAGTGTTCGGGTGCCGCTGCTGGTGCGGATACCGGGACTTGGAGGACGGGACGACCGGCCGGTCTCCCTTCTCGACCTTCCGGAGATGGCGGAGCGGTGGGCGGAAGGCAGGGTTGAGCCGCGGCGGACCGCGGGGCGCCCGGGCGAGTCTGCCCGCATCTCGATGCCCTCCGTCGTTCGACTGCCCGACCAGTGCGACCGCGCCTGGTCGGGCGTGCGCACACGCGCCCGGAAGCTCGTCCTCAACGAGGACGGCTCACCATGGCTCTTTTTCGACCTCGAGGAGGATCCACTCGAGCTGAGGAACCTCGCCGCCGACCCATCGCGCGCGGGGGAAATCGACGGGCTGTCGGTTTTGCTCAGCCGGTGACGGTGGGCGCGACCTTGCTCTTCGCGAACTGGCGCCTGATGGCCGCCACGATCTCGTGCAGCTTCACCGGCTTTGAAATGTAGTCGTCCATCCCCGCATCGAGGCAGATCTCGCGGTCTCCCTGCATGGCGTTGGCCGTGAGCGCTATGATCTTCGGCTGGCGGTCCGCCGGCACCGACCTCCTGATCCTGCGGCTCGCCTCAAGGCCGTCCATCTCGGGCATCTGGAGGTCCATGAGCACGAGGTCGTAGCTCCGGGTCTGGAACGCCTTCAGCACCTCGAGCCCGTTGCCGACTGCGTCGGCATTGTAACCCATGCGCTCGAGGAACCGAAGCGCGACCTTCTGGTTGACCGCATTGTCCTCGGCCAGCAGCACGGCGAGGGGTATCTCCTCGGCGATCGGGCGATCCTCGTGCCGCGTCTGGACCACGATGCCGCCGCTGCCGCTGCGGTTCCCGAGCAACGCGAGGGCCTGGAGGAACGACGCAGTCTTGATCGGCTTCGAAACCGTTGCGTAGGGGAACCCGTCCTTGGGCGCCGGAGGCGGGGTCTGCCCGAGGCGGAAGAGGACGAGCCTTGGGCTCTTTATCTCCACCGTGAGGTCGAGCGCCCGCTGGCTCTCGAACTCGGGCAGGTCAAGGATCACTATCGCCGGCGGGTTCGGCAGGTTGGAGGCTATCTCCACGGCGGACTCGGGCTCGTTCGCGAACACGCACGTCGCCCCGAGCGAGTCGAACAGCGTGCGCAGACGCGCCCGCGTGATAGGGTTGTCCTCGATGCAGAGCGCCATCGCGCCCTTAAGCTCGTCCACGGAGAAGGGCGGGCCGGTCACTTCCGCCGGGCGCTGCGCCGCATCCGTCATGATGGCGATCGTGAACGTCGACCCCTTGCCGAGCGTGCTCTCAACGCGGATGTCGCCGTTCATCAGCTGGCAGAGCCTCTGGCAGATCGCCAAGCCGAGGCCCGTGCCGCCGTACTTGCGGGTCGTCGAGGAATCCACCTGGCTGAACGCCTTGAACAGGCGGTCTATCCTGTCGGGCGGGATGCCAATGCCCGTGTCCTGGACCGTGATCTCGAGGCGCATGCGGCCCGCCGGCGTGGCCCGGACCGAGGCGTCGAGAGGGATCCTGCGGACCTGGATGGATATGCTGCCCGACGGGGTGAACTTGATGGCGTTGTTCACAAGGTTCACGATGACCTGCCGCAGGCGCGTGACGTCGCCAACGATCCATGGAGGGACGTCCGGCTCGACGTGGTAGCCTATCTCGAGGCGCTTCGCTGCCGCCGTGGGGGCGAACAGGTCGAGCGCCTCCTCGACGCAAAGCGCCAGCTCGAACGGCGCCTTTTCGAGCTCCATCTTTCCCGACTCGATCTTCGAGAAATCGAGGATGTCGTTGATGATCGTCAGGAGGGCCTCTCCGGAGGAGCGGATCGTGTTTACGAAGTCCCGCTGCTCCGCCGTGAGCGGGGTCTCCATGAGGATGCTCGTCATCCCAATGACGCCGTTCATCGGCGTGCGGATCTCGTGCGACATCGATGCCAGGAACTCGCTCTTCGCGCGCGATGCGAAGTCCGCCTCCGCCTTCGCCCGGCGCAGCTGGTTCTCAGTCTCCACCCGAGACGTGATGTCGTTCTCGATGGCGATGAAGTTCTCGACCTGGCCCGCCTGGTTCCGGACGACCTGCACCTCCATGTGAAGGTAGTATTTCCGACCCGACTTGGAGTACTGGACAATCTCGGTGTTCGTTCCGATGCCCTTCGCGATCTCGTCGCGGATCAGGTCCGCCTGGGCCTCGTCCGTGTCGGGGCCGCCCAAGAGACGCCCGGGGTCCTTTCCCACCACCTCGGCGAGCGTGTACTCCATCACCCTGCAGAAGGCGCTGTTCACCCATTCGATTCTCCCGTCCGCAGAGCCAATGATGACGAGGTTGTCCGTCTTTGACGCGACGAGCGAGAGCTTGCGCGCCTCGGCCTGGCTCTCCCGCAGCGCCTGCTCGGACTCGCGCCGGGTCGTGATGTCCTGAACGGTGCCGATGATGCGGGTCGGCCGGCCATTCGGGCCGGCGAGGACCGACTTCGAGCGGACGTAGACCCAGCGCCAGTCGCCATTGCGCGCGCGGACCCGGTATTCGGGGTCTATGAAGGAGGCGATGCCATTCAGCTGGGACTCGGTCCGCTTCCGGTACATCGGGAGATCCTCGGGATGGATGAGCGACTGCCACACCTCGAGGGTCGACGGCATCCGGGCGTGCTCGTAACCGAGGAGGCCCCAGAGGCCGGGACTGTAGTAGACGTGCCCCTTGGGAACGTTCCACTCCAGTATCCCGATCTGTGTGGAATCCAGGGCGAGCCGGAGGCGCTCGTCGGAGACCTTGAGCCTCGCCTCGATCCTGCGCCTCTCCTCGTTCTCCGCGACCAGCCTCTTGTTGGACAGCTCGGAGAGGTACTGGCCCGAGCGGGCGCGCCGGGCAAAGTGAAGGATGAACCCGAGAAGGAGGGTGATCGCGAGGCCGCCGCCGAGAGCCATCTCAGGCAGGTACCGCTTGTCGGCCGTGATCAGCTCGAGGGTGGGCGTCAGGCGCAGCTTCATGCGCTGGTCGAAGAGGTTCGAAAGGGTCTCCTCGCTCGGCTGTACCCTGGTGTCGATCTCCGAGAGCGCGGAGTTGTACACCTGGGTGCCCCCGACCGTGACGGCGAATGTGTAGTGGCCGGCTAGCTTGAGCTGCCTGAAGACTGTCGCGAAGAACCTGGCGTAGAGGAATTCCGCCGCCACGTAGTGGTTCGGGCTCCCGTTCCGGCCGATCGGCGAGTAGATCACGAAGCCCGGGTTCTTCTTCCCGCCCGACTCGGTGAAGGTGGAGATTTCCGGGGCGTTCTTGGCGCGTGCGGCCTCTATGGCCTCCCGCCTTCTGGTGTCCGACGAATGGTCGTATCCAATCGCCCCGAGGTTGTCCTGGACCGGGTAGATCCAACGGGTCACGCGTTTCGTCCCGATCGCGTCTATGAGCGAGATCGACAGGCAGCCGAGCTCCTTCGAGTCGTCGTACAACGCTGCGGCGTCCGTCTGCCAGGCGACGACGTTCGCATCCGGATTGTCAGCGCCGTTGCGGGCCAGCCGGTCGACGAGGTTGGTCTGCTGGTCGAGGTCGGACTTGATCGACGAGGCGATCTGGTCGATCTCGCTGTAAGTCTTTGCCTCGAGGTAGGCTGTCTCACGCTCCTGCAGCCCTATCCAGAAGATCAGGGTCAGGGTGAGGCTGCCGATCACGGCTGGCATGGGCAGCCATGCGGGCGGCCCCCCCTCCTCCTTCATGCTGGCCCTCCAGGCGAGCACCAGCAGCGCCGAGCCGGCCAGCAGCAGCGCGGCGGCGGTCACCGCGGACGTCGCCGTGTTTGTGCCCCAGTTGTAGACCGCGGGCAGGTCGAAGGCGTAGCCAAGCAGGGTCGAGAACCCGACCGAGGCGAGAACAGACCCGGACACCGCCTCGGCAAAGAGCCGCTCGCGCGCCCGTCTGTCCCATATCTTCCAAAATATCGTCAGTCCAGCGACCAGGATGCAGCCGGCCGCCATGATCGAGCCCCGGCCGGGCTGGCTCGTGTCAATGAAGAGGGCATCGCGCGCGAAGAGCTCATCGAGCTTGAGATCGGCCCCGGAAAAACCCTCGAAGGCCGTCAGGCCCCCGATGACGGCCGGCACCAATCCCGCCCAAACGGCTCGTTTGTAGCCGAGTTCGCGCCCCAGGAGCGCGATTCCGATGGCCAGGAAGCAGAGGCCCTCGTTGAACATGATCGGCGCCTTGTGCTCGATCGGCATGACCAGGCGATCGACGTGCATCAGCCAGCCGATGGGTGTGCTGAGGCCGATCAAAACAAGGACCACTGCGAGCGCGAGCGACGCCCGCTCGGTCCAGGTTCGGCGGGGCAATGTGTTGACGTGGTCCATGCGGCCCGGGTGAATTAAGCGTCTCGACCTAGCCGGCGCAATGCGTTTCGGACCACGGGCCTTGCGCAATACTACGGCGCGATCCGACCTTTGCTTGACTCCCCATCCCCCTGTCAGGGAGGCGGATTGGCCAGCGGGGTCGGCAGAGCCGACTTGTCCGCCGCCGCCGCCTTTGAGTCGCTTTCACGCAGGAGATTGAGGGGGCTGTAGGCGAGCCGCCACGAGGGTTTGTCGATGCTTCCGGTAAGCCTCACACGGAACACGGCGGAGATCGGGGCGGAGATGGCGTTGAATATCTGCAGCAGCGACTTGCTCTCCATGAACGGGTAGATCGTGGCCGAGAAGTCGAGCTTCCGGCGGTCGATCGCGTACGTGCCCTTGGCCTGGATAGCCGAATTCGCGCCGATCACGCTGAGCTCAGCGAAGTTGAGGGAGGCGTTCTCGATCTTGAACGAGGCCTGGGCCTGCGTGAACCGGAGTTCGGGGAACTTGAGGACCCTGGAGAGGCCCCCGAGCAGCGACAACTCGCCGAGCTTGGAGCCCTGGATCTGGACATTGCCGTCCCCCACAAACGTGCCGAGATCGCCTGGGCGGCCTTGGGCAGACGCGTTGAGGTCGAGCCGCACCCCGGACTTGTCCCTTGCGAAGGTCTCCAGCGCGGTGGAGCCTCCGGGGGCGCGTCCGACGACGTACCCCTCGGCAGCCTCGGCGGCCTGGCCCAGGCTGGCGCCCGTCAAAGAAGCCTTGAATCGCAGGCGCCTTTCGGCACCCGTCCCGCTCACATGGGCGGTTCCCGACACGTTGCCGCCGGCAAAGCCCGCCTCGACGTCCGCGATGTCGATCTCGTCGTCGGCTATGTCGAGCTTGAACGATCCCTTGTCGAATGCGACCCCGTGGACGCGGAAGCCCGCGTCGACGCGGACGTCGGCACGGAGGGCCTTGTGCCGGGCGCCCTCGGCAGCAGGCCCGTCAAAGTGGCCGCGAAGGGAGATGGCAGGCGGCTTGTCGAACGAAAACGTGGCGACCGCGGCAGCGCCCGCGGCCGGGAGGATTGTCCCAAGGGGCGTGGGGTCGATCGTCGACGTCACGTCGATGTCGAACCCGCTCCATATGCCCTTTGTGGGCTCGGTTGTGAGCCTGAATGAGCCCTGCGCGCTCCCGCCGTTCTTGACGAGCTCGACCTCGAGCCCGTCGCATGCCGACTGGTCGACGTAGAGGAGCGTCCTAACCGAGTCGAAGGGCACGCCCCGGACCACGGCACCCTTCGAATCGGCATAGCCGTACACCGCGAAGGCCCTTCCGTGCGCGTACCGGCCGCGCACGTCAATTGTCGCGTCAGGCGGTCGTGCCGGGAATTCAAAGTGTTTGAAGATATTTGTCCACCAGTCGCCGAGGAACCAGGCCGAGATGTCGAGGGGCCTGAGCCTTCCCGTCAGCAGGTACCGGAAATCCTTGGTTGAGAAATCCTGCTCATAGGAGCCCTGGGCGATGTTTTCGCCACTCACAGCCGTGGCCTCGCGCGCTGCGAAACGGGTTCCGTCAAAGGTCACCACGCCGCGAGCCCCATCGAACTTCACATGGTAGGCGGTGAAGTCGTGGATGTCCACGCGCGCCATGACGTCCTCAAACTTCCATCCCGGCGAGTAGCGGATCCTGCCGGAGGCTGCGACGGGCTCGTGCAGCTCGACAAAGCGCCCGATATTGAAGTGGGTGCGATCCGAGATCGGGCCGAGCACGTCAGGAGCCACCGACCCCTCGAACAAGAAGTCGGCGGCCTTGGAGGCAAGGTCGATGTTGCCGTGTGTCGAAATGGGATGGCCGTAGAGCGATCCGGAGGCATCGACCGTCGCCTGGCGCCCGCTGCCGGGGACAACAATCGCCAGAGGCGCGGCGAGCGACGTGCCCTCGAACGAGGCCGATCCGGCTGTCAGTTCAAACTGCCTTGGACTGAACGCGAGCGTGTCGACCTTGAGGATTCCGCGGGTCCTGGCGTGCAGGCCAAGCACCAGAAGCTTCGGACCGATGTGCAGGCTCTCGGCGGTGGCCACGGCCGAGGTCATTATTGGGGCGCCGCCCAGCAGCGGAAACCGGCACGCGGCCTGGATCTTGGCGGCCTCCACCGCCACCGGCCCGGTGACGCTCAGGCCCTCCGCGAACAGCTCGGCGGTCACAATTGCGCCCCGCGTGTCGGACGGGGTCAGGAGGGCCGTGACGACTGCGCGGTCGAGGCCCGCCATCCGCACCTCGGCCCGGGCGAATTCCCGGCACAGGGCCACGTAGTTCTTTGACACGAACTCGGTGAGGGGAAGGGATGTTGCCTGCGCGCCGTTGCGGGCGACGATGCCGGCATTGATCTGCCCGTGCGCGGAGACGGACACGCTTTCAAGGCGGCAGTTCATGTAGTCGACCGAGAATTCGTCACCCCTCGAGGCGATCGAGAATCCCGCGTCCAGGTCCTTCACGACCCTCTCGGCTCGTCCCGAGGCGGAGATCATGGCGGGGATGAACAGGTTCGCCCCCGTGGCGCGGATCTCTCTCGCCTCAAAACGCCTCTCGAGGAGCGCCAGCGGGTCCAGCCGGATGTAGATCGCGTCGGCTGTGACGATCGGCTCGCTGAACGACGCCAACTTGAATCGGGCCTTTTGCAGAAGGATGCGTCCGGACGGGTCAAACGTCGCGCGCCCAAACCTAACGGTGACTCCGGACTCCGCGAGATGGTCCTCGATCGCGTGCAGGAGAAACCGCGGAATCTGAAGCTCGTTCACCGAGGCGATATAGACCTGGAAGAAGAGCAGCAGCAGCAAGGCAAGCCACGTCGACCACACGCCGAATGTGATCAGGAAGGAGGCGCACATGCGGGCGCCCGCCAGGCAGGGCCTTAATATTCCGTCTCGCATCCGGTCAGGGCTGCGTCAGCCGGAAGAGGGCGTCCAACAGCGGCTGCTCGATGGTAAAGACGACCCCGAAATCCTTTGAGCCGGCGAATTGCTCCGCGCCGCCCGTCCTCTCCGCAAACCAGAGGGTCATCGTGTTCACCTGCCAGGAGCCGGCCCCGCCCGGAAGCGAAACCGCCGCGTCCAGCCGGTACTTCCACGAGCGCACCTCGCCGGCGGCGAACACCTTGTCGGGGAATCCGTCCTGCACGAAGGTCGCCGCGCGCAGGGTGCGCAGCTGGGAGAGCAGGGACGTGACGGCCTCCCTCCGCGGGGCGGTTTCCGCGACGAGGGCCGCGTCCCACGTTTCGCCGTCGGCAAGCTTGTGCGAGTAGATGACCGAGTTGTCGCCCACGTTTGAAAGCGTCAGGGACGTTATTCGGGCCGAGGCGGGCAAGGAGCCCAGCAGCCGGTCGCGCCAGGCGAGCGGCGACGCGCTCGTGTCCCGGAGGATGTCGGGCTCCACGGCGTAGACGGTGGGCAGCCCCGCGATCCGCGCGTACGCGACGTTCTCGCGCTTGGTCGGAAGGCCGATCTGGAGCGTCACCTGAGTCGCAGGCGTGCCCGCGAGGGTCAGGATGACCTCGCGCTCGGGCCGGTTGAAGCCCCAGTCCTCGATGTCGGCGTTCGTGGGCGCGTCGCTCTGGAACCGGAGGGCGCTCAGGGTCTCGAGCTGGTCGAGCAGCCGCTGCACGGCCGCCGGGTCCGCCGAGAGCGCCTGCGACGCCTGGGCTGCGCCGCCCCTGCGGATGATCTGCCAATCCGCCCCGTGGCCGCCCGCAGCCGCCTCGAGGCGCTGGAGCGCAAGCTCGGGCTGGTTGAGCGCGGAGAGCGCGATCGAAGTCACCGCGGTCGCGTCGAAGTCCAGGATGTGGCGGTCCCTGAGGTCGTCCGCCGCATTCTTGAGCGTTTCCATAAGCGCGGGCGGGATCGAGACCGTGAAGACGGCGCGCCGGTCCTCGAGCTGTGCGAGGTAGTCGTCGTCGCCGCCCGAGCGGGCCCCCACAAAAAGCGTCTCGTGCCTGTTGTTGCCCTCGATCGTAACCCGCAGGAGCGGGGCCGCCGAGGGCGCGGTGGCCGGGGGATTCTGAAGGACGAAGGTCTTTACCCGGAGCGCATCGAGGGCGTTGATGGCGAGCTCGGTCGCGTTCTTGGCCGCCCTCGCGTTGACGGGGGTCCGGAACAGCCAGCGCCCGCTCTGGCGGTCTCGGTCCAGCCTCACCCTGACGCTGGAGGGCGCCGCGGTCTGAAGGTTGAGCGACTGGGCCTCGAAGACCTGGATCGTGAAGAGGACGTCCGAGCGAAGCTGGTCGAACGGGATCGAGAGGCTGTCCGCGAGGGACCGGCTTACGACATGGATCTTCTCCCCGTCCGACGACAGCAGGTACAGGTGACCGCCGACGTTTGTCGTGTCGCCTATGCGCAGCACCGTCGTTTGTGCCGCTGGCGTCCCGGAGGATCCCTCGTCGCCCGAGGTGAACGAAAGCGTCAGCCGCGGTTGGTCCAGCCCGTAGTCGGCGAGCTTCAGGCCGTTCTTCTCAAGGTCGCGCGTGCTGAAGCTGGTCTCGTGCTCCAGGAACTGGAGCTCGTTGAGGATACGGCTGACCGCGTTCGGGTTCGCGGGCCAGTCGACGGGCCTTGTGAGGAACCAGGCGTCCCCCCGGCGCTCCAGGCTGAAGCTGGAGCCGGGCGACGTCCCTGTGACCTCAAGGCGCCGGATGTTCGAGGCCTCCGCGCCCAGGACCCTTCGCCGCGCCTCCTGCGAGGCCCGCTCGATCCGCCAGTCCCGTTCAAAGTAAAAGATGAAGAAGAACAGCGCGACGTTCAGGAACAGGAGGACGAGTGTGACTTTGGAGCGCATTTCGAAGGGACGGGAGGGGGTCGGATGCTAGGTTCGCCGGGCCCAGTATACGGCGATGCCAAGCAGCGCGGCAATGCCGGGAAGCGCGAGCATTAGCGTGTAGCGAAGATGCGCGAGCTCGCCCGCGCTCAACGACAGCGAGAAGCGCTCGATCGGGCGGGCGGGGACGTTGAGCGCAACGTCGCGCCCGACCGTCCAGTTCACGGCGTCCAGGAAGAACTCCTCGGCCCCCGTGTTGGTTATCCGTGCGTTGGAGATCATGTCTCCCGTCCCTACGACGACGAGCTTCCCTCCCCGGACGCTGAAGGGCAGGTCGCCGCGGACGGGGACACGCTCGGAGGCGACGGCCACGCCGAGGCGGTTTGGGGGGTCCATCTGGGGCAGGCCCTTTATGTCCACCCCGGGCGTGAAGGTCGTCTGGATTCCGCGCTGGGCATACCCGACCTCCCCCCATGCCGACGTCGACGTCGCCGCGAGCGTCACGACCGTGAGCCCTGCGGCGGCGGGGTGGCCGGGAAGCGGCCTGACGCTGCGCGCCAGGCCGATCCTGAGCTCCTTCTTGTAGTCGACGAGGATCTGGGTGATCGGATGCGGCGTGTACGCCCGGATGATGAGGTCCCCGTCCTCCGTCAGGCTGTCGGAGGCCAGGTCGAGGATCATGTCGTCGTCGACTTGGATGCCCCAGTCGTCGATGAGCAGGTCGCTCAGCCCGGGGTGCGTGTTCGGCGCGAGGAAGAGGACCAGCCTGCCTGCGCCCGCTCCCAGGAACTGCCGCAGCAGCTCCTGGTCGAAGGCGTTGAACGGGTCCTGCGGGGCGACGCTTATGAGGAGGGCGGCATCGGACGGGATCTTGCGCGCCGTGGAGATGTCGAGTGTCTCGACGTCGTAGTTGCGCAGGCGCAGCTGGTCGCGGGCCATCGACAGGCCCCTCGCGGGGTCGACGTCGTCGGGCCGCAGCTCGCCGTGGCCCACGAGGAAGTAGATCTTCTTCCGGTCGGGGTTCGAGACGTCGAGGATCGCGGCCGTCACCGCCTGCTCGCCGATGAAGTCCTTGAGGACCTTGTTCTCCACCCTGTAGAGGTTGGAGGGCGTGAGCACCCGCCTTTTCTCGCCGCAGAGCAGCAGGACCATGCCGGGGTCCTCAATCCCGTACTTCTCGGTCTTTCGCCTGTCTTGGTAGAGGTCGACGTATTCGACGGTGACCCGGCCGGCCGGGTTGGACTCGGTCGCGTAGACGTACTCCCTTAGCAGCCCCTTTGTCTGCGGATCGTCCGCCTGCTCTCCATTCGAGGTGACGACGATGTGCACGGGCAGGGAGAGTTCGTGCAGGTAAGCGAGGGTTTCAGCAGTGAGCGAAAAACGGCGGTACCGGGTGAGGTCGAACCGCCACGAATGGCTGCGCGCAAGGTAGTTCAACCCGCCCACAAAGGTCAGGAACAGCGCGGCCTGGAGAACCAGGTTGAGGGTTCGGATCCATCGGGCGGCTCGAAAGCTGTCGATCACGTGGAGGGGGCGTGGTGCTAGCTGTGGAGCAGTTTCGCCTCGACGCTGAGGATGCTGAAGATGAGGGCCAGGACCGTGCCGCTCACGTAGAACAGGAGCTCGCGCGTGTCGACGACCCCCCTTGTGAAGTCCTCGCGGTGCTGGGCGATTTGGGCGTAGTTCACCGCATCCTTGAGCGGCGACAAGGCCTCGCGGTCGAGCCACGGGGCGTTGGCGAGGTACTGGCCCCCGAGGATGAACCCGGCGAGGATCACCACGCAGACGATCCCGGCGACCGACTGGTTGCGCGAGAGCGAGCTCGCGAAGACTCCGATCGCGATGAAGAAGAGGCCCGAGATCGCGATGAAGAGGTAGCCGCCGAAGATGGGGCCAGGGTCGATCAGATGGGCGTCGCCGGCGAACCGCCTCAGGATGAAGAAGAATCCCGACGAGGACGCCCAGAAGAGCATGTAGAGCAGGTAGGCCGCGGCGTACTTCCCGAGGACCACCTCCACCGTGGTGACGGGCGAGGTGAGAAGGGTCTCGATCGTCCCGAGGCGGCGCTCCTCCGCCAGGCACTTCATCGTGAGCAAAGGCACCATGAAGATCACCGGGAACCAGTAATAGTCGAAAAAGGCGGAGGCGGGCGAGATGTCCTGCGGCGCCTTGCTGTACTGCTCAAGGATCGTCGTGAACGTGAAACCCATGAGCAGGAAGAAGGCGACCGCGGCTATGTAGGTGCTCGGACTGACGAGCAGCATGCGGACCTCGTGGCCGAGAAGTGTGAAGAAATGCTTCATTTGGCACCGCCTTTGGCCGTGTCCTCGGCCACCGCGTCCCAACTGCGGCGCGTGGCCGCGAGGAATACGTCCTCTAGGGTGGGGTGCTCCCTGCTGAGCGCGCGAACACGCAGCCCCTCGGAAAGGCAGGCCCGAAGTATCGCCTCCCCCGAATCCTCGAGGGTCAACGTCGTAAGCCTGATCGTCCGGAACCCCTGGGCGTCCAGGGGGCCCTCCGACGCGACGGAGAGTCCCGGATCGATCGACGCGAGCAGGAACGCCAGGGACCCGATGTCGCCGGCGGCCTCGATCTCGTAGGCGGACTTCCCCAGAACCTCGCGGCGAAGGTCGGCCGGGGTCCCCTGCGCGACGATCCTCCCCTGGTTGATGATGAGGACCCGGTCGCACGTCATCTCAATCTCGGGCAGGATGTGACTTGAGATCAGGACAGTCATGCGGCCGCGCAGGCTGGCGATCAGGTCCCGGACGATCAGGATCTGGTGCGGGTCGAGGCCGATCGTCGGCTCGTCCATGATGATCACGGGAGGCTCCGCCAGCACCGATTCGGCGATGCCGACGCGCTGCCGGAACCCCTTCGAGAGCTTGCCGATGATCTTGTGGCGGACACGCTTCAGGTCGCACAGCTCGAGGACCTCGTCGATTCGGGAGCCGAGCTTGCGGCGGGCGACCTCCTTCAGCCTCCCCCGGAAATACAGGTACTCGCTCACGCGCATCTCGTCGGGCAGCGGGTTGTTCTCCGGCATGTAGCCCACGCGCCGCTTGACCGAGTCGGCTTCCGTCGCGACCGGGAATCCGCAGATCGAGACCTGTCCCGAGGTCGCCGGAAGGTAGCCGGTCAGGATGCGCATCGTGGTCGACTTTCCGGCTCCGTTCGGACCCAGGAACCCGATGATCTCGCCGCGCGGCACCGTGAAGCTGATGTCGTTGACCGCCATCACGCCCGCGTAGTTCTTCACAAGGTGGGAAACCTCTATCGCCGGCTGTGGGAGGGGTGCGGACATGCCTTTGGGGGGTAGTGGCGGCGTCAGCCGCCCTTTTCAACCGTCACCTCTCCCGCGCGGAATCCGCGCGTTCTTCCATGGTCGTCTCTCAGGAGCAGCGAGCCCACATCGTCGACGCCGAGGACGCGACCGCGCCGCCTTCGGCCGCCCTGCACGAGCGTCACCTCGCGCCCGCGCAGGACATCGTGTTTGTTCCAGAGCTCCGCGAAGGTGTCGACGTGGTCGCCCTCGAGGAAGCGCTCGTAGGCCAGGAGCACGCGCCCGATAAGGGCGGCGGTGAGGCGGTTCAAGTCGATCTGTGCTCCCGCGATTTCCGAGAGGGACACGGCGCGCCGCCCGAGGTCCGACGGCCAGTCTGATTTGGGGCTGTTCACGTTGAGGCCGAGTCCGAAGACCAAGTCCTGTATCTGGTCGGAGTCCACCCGCGCCTCGGTCAACATCCCTCCGGCCTTCCTCCCGTCAAAGACAATGTCGTTGGGCCACTTGATGCGGGGGGAGACTGGAAGGAACTTGGACACGAGCTCGCAGATCGTGACGCCCATCCAAAGCGTGAAGGTCTGCATCCGCTCGGGCGCGATCCGCGGCCGGAACGCGAAGCTGGAGTAGAGGTTGCCGTTCGCCTCGCTGTGCCACACCCGTCCGAATCGGCCACGGCCGCGGGTCTGGCGCTGAGCCAATACGGCGAACGGGGTGGCCCGCCCCGCCGCCAGCTGGCGGGCACACTCGTCGTTCGTGCTGTCGACTTCGTCGAGGACCATCAGCGTGAACGTTTTTCTGCGGACTTTGAGCTGGGCCTCCACGAGCCCCGCATGGAGCATCCTCGGGCGTCCGGACAAGCGGTACCCGCGCGCCGGCAGCGCTTCGAATTCGAATCCCTGGGCGCGCAGCTTCTCCATCTGGTGCCAGATGGACACCCGGCTGACGCCGAGCTTCGCGGCGATCGCACCGCCGGAAACCCAGTCCGGCTCGGCCGCAAGAAGCTCGCGCAGGATCAGAGCCTCGGTCACTTACCCACGCCCCCCATTGTGCCTCCACCCGAGATGGGGCCGCCGATATAATTTATGGCGTCATCGGTGCGCATGTACGTGCTCTGCGTCTGCTGGAGGATATAGGCCCCTGCGGCCGGGTCCCCACCGCGCGACATGGCATGGGCGATGTCGGTAAGCTCTGCGATGTTCTCAAGACGCTGGTCGTCGAGGTACATGTCGTAGGCGACGCCGGAATTCAGGCCGAGGATGTTGCCGAAGATGAGGCCCGGGTGGCTCTTGAATGAGAGGTTGATCTGCCCGGCCGTCGTGTTGAGGTCCTTCTCCCGGAAGATCGGGGGCCGGGATTCGCGAACGATGTACTTGGGCAGCCGCTTGATCTCGTTCTTGGGCTTGTCGATGTCCCGCAGGTCCTGCGGCTCGGCCACCGGCGTCGGCGTGGGTGTGGGGGGGCTGTACTTGGGAAACCCCTCGGCCAGCGCGGCTGCAACGCCGGGCGACACGGACCGCGTCACGCCGTCCGAGTCGACGGGCTGAGCGGTCGCGAATTCCCTCGGCCTTTGCGCGAGGACGATGCTCGACGCATCGCTGGTCGCGGTCCCTGCAGCCGGCGAGGTTGCCGGGCTCGGGCTGGCGGCGGAGGCGGGCGCGGGCGCGGTGCTCTGCGCGGAAACGCCCCCTGCTGCAACCATGAGAGCGAGAAGGATTTTGGATGCGCGATTCGTCATAACTCTCAAAAGAAACCTACCGCGTGTAATGGTTCCACGCAAACCCTATCCTTGGCGCGCGGCCGCAGAAGCGGCGGCGCGCCTATGTGCGAATCTGCCCCGTTCCCGTCACCAGCCACTTGTAGCTGCAGAGCTCGCGAAGGCCCATGGGCCCGCGCGCATGGAGGCGGTCCGTGCTGATCCCGATCTCGGCGCCGAATCCGAACTCAAAGCCGTCGTTGAATCTCGTGCTTGCGTTCCAGAACACGGCGGCGCTGTCGACGCCCGCCAGGAACCTCTGCGCGGCGGCGCTGTCGGACGTCACGATCGCGTCGCTGTGCGCCGATCCGTCGCGGTTGATGACCGCGATGGCCTCGTCGAGCGAGGCGACGATCCTAATAGCAATGACCAGGTCGAGGAATTCCACCGTGAAATCGGCGGCCGAGGCGGGCTCCGCGGCGACGCCCGCCGCCTCGAGCAGGGAGGCGGCTGCCCGGTCGCACCGCAGCGCCACGCCCCGTGCGGCCAGGGCCGAGCCCACCCGGGGCAGAAGCGCCCCGGCGGCGTCCTTGTGCACGAGCAGCTGCTCGGCCGCGTTGCAGACCCCGGGCCTCTGGGTCTTCGCGTTCACGACGATCGACTCCGCCATCGCCGGGTCCGCGGCCCTGTCCAGGTACACAAAGCAGACCCCGGCATAGTGCTTTATGACGGGGATCGTGCTGTTCTCGGAGACAAACCTGATGAGCCCCTCGCCGCCGCGCGGGATGATGCAGTGGATGTGCGTGTCGAGCCTGAGCAACACGTCCAGTGCGGCCCGGTCGGTCGTCGGGATGAGCTGGACGCAGTCGAGAGGAAGCCCGGCGGAACCGAGCGCATCGGAGATGAGCGCGGCCAGGGCCTTGTTCGTCTCGAATATCTCGCTTCCTCCTCGAAGGATCGCCGCGTTGCCGCTCTTCAGGCAGAGCACCGCGCAGTCCACCGTGACATTGGGCCGCGCCTCGAAGATGACGCCGACGACGCCGATCGGGACCCTCACCTTGCGCAGCCTGAGGCCATTCGGGCGCGTCGTCTCCTCAAGCACCTCGCCCAGCGGATCCGGAAGCGCCGCGACTTGCCGGACGGATTCGGCCAAATGGCCGAGACGCTCGCCGGTGAGCGTGAGCCTGTCGACCTGGGCCGGCGTGAGGCCGTTCGCCGCAGCCGAGGCTAGGTCCCGGCGGTTGGCTGCCGTCAGGGCGTCCCGCGACCGGTCGATTCGCGCCGCGAGATCCGTGAGCGCCGCGTTGCGGGCGCCGGCCGGCGAGACCGCGAGCGCGAGCGAGGCCGCGCGGGCGCGCACGGCGATGTCGGTGACGAGCTTCTTCAGGTCCTCGGGCATGGGAAGCGGCCATCCTCGCCTACGCGGCGCCCTTCGGCAAAGGAATTTTGGGCCCCTGCGGCGCCAGACGCGTCACTCAAAGATCTTCCCCCTCCTGAAGCGCCATATGGAGAAGCCCATCACGATCGCCGAGATCAGGGTCAGGTACCCCAGGATTGGTAGGAGCTCGGTCAGCGTCGCGCGCGCCCAGAGCACCTGGCTGAAGCCCTCGATCGACCAGTAGACCAGCGTGAGCTTGCTGAACCGCTGGATGAATTCCGGCATGAAGCTCACCGGGAACCACGCCCCGCCGATGGCCGACATAAGGAGGATGGCAAAGGTGGAGAGGCCCCGGGCCGACTCGGGTGTGGGGGAGACCGCGGCGATCAGCATGCCGAACGACGTGCACGCCGCAGCCGCGAACACGCAAACAATGACAAGGTTCACGGCCTGGCCCGCGATATCTATGCCGTAGATGAGCTGGCCGGCCAGAAACAGGACCATCAGCTGGATCAGGCCGAGGCATATCCCGTAGAGGAACTTGCTCCACAGGATGTCGCCCCGGGTGACCGGAGCCGAGAGCACCCGGTCGAATATCCCGTGCTCCTTCTCCCTGAAAAGTGCGGTGGCCGACGCCGTAAGCGCAAACAGGAGGAACTGGATCGCCCATCCGCCCACGAGCTGGGTCGCCGCGGGTGACTTGATGTCCTTCCCCACGACCTGGATGTTGTCCACCTTCACGATCTTCGAGAGCGCGTCCTTCATGCCCTTGGAGGGGGTGTCCGGAGTCCCGTTGTCCGAGTCCAGGCGGCGAAGCCCGAAGTTGCCCTTCTCCATGCTGGCCTTGATGTGGTCGCGGTTGCCCCCGAAAGCGTCAGATACGGCGGACGCCACCGATGTGTTGAACTTGTCGAGGCGCTTGTCCCCTATGGAGGCCTTCGCGCGCGCCTGGAGCGACTGTCCCAGAAGTTCGGGGACATTGGAGAACAGGGTCTTCTGAAGGAGGCCGTTCACGGTCTCCGACTCGATCTCGTTCCTCGGGTTTGAGTAGATCTTCAGATGGACGCCGACATCGTCCGTCCTGACCAGGTCCTTGGGAATGACGAGTGCGAACCTGAACTCGTCGGCGCGCATGAGCGGGCGCAAGTCCTCCTCGGCCATGGGCCGGGTGGTCTTGTCGGGATTCACGACGTTAGTGAGGATCCTGAAGGACTTCTCCGTCTTGAGCGCGTCGACGAGCTTCCGCGCGGCAGGGTTGTCGCTCTGGTTGACCACGGCCACGGGAATCCCTGAAGGACCCGGGTTCGACGAATTCACATGAAAGATCTGGCCGAACAGGTAGATCATCGCGAACGGGACGATGAAGGTGAGCGCGATCGCCGTCTTGTCCTTCAGGAGCAGGGCGAAGTCCTTCTTCAGGAGCACGAGGATTGGGTTCATGTCATTCGCGAAGGACGCGGCCGGTGAGCTGCAGGAAGAGCGCCTCAAGGGTGGGGCGTTGGCTCGTGAACAGCCTCGGCGGCAGGCCGTGCTTCTCGGTGAGCGCGTAGAAGGAGCTCATCGGGTATCCGGGCGTCGGTCTGAACCGGTGGACGCCGTCCACGGTCGCCACCTCGCCGTTCGCCGCGAGCTCGGTCGAGAGGGCCGAGGTTTCCGGCGTCGACGGGAAGCGAACCTCCTCCTCGAACGGCAGCCGGGAGAGGAGCTCGTCGATCGTGCCGAGCGCCAGTATCCTCCCGTGGTCGATGATCCCTATCCGCGAGCACAGGCGGGTGGCCTCCTCCATGTAGTGCGTGGAGTAGATGACGGTGAGGCCGCCTCGGTTGAGCTCCGTCAGGTAATCGAAGATCGCGTTTCGCGACTGGGGGTCGACGCCGACCGTCGGCTCGTCGCAGAGGAGGAGCCTCGGCCTGTGGAGCAGGGCGGCCGCCAGGTTCAGCCGGCGCTGCATCCCACCCGAGAACGCCTTGACAAGGTCCTTCCTGCGGTCGGCGAGCTGCACGGCCTCGAGCGCATGGTCGACGCGCTCCTTCAGCACGGCGCCCCGAAGCCCGTAGAGCTCCCCAAAGACCCTCAGGTTCCCCTCGGCGCTCAAGTCCGTGTAGAGGGCGATGTGCTGCGGGACGAGGCCCAGCGACCGGCGCGCCTGCGCCGAGCCTGCCGCGGACCCCGCAACGTCGACGGTCAGGCTCCCGGCATCGAGTGCGCGGAGGCCGCAGATGAGCGACATGAAGGTGGACTTGCCGGCCCCGTTGGGGCCGAGGAGGCCAAAGAACTCCCCCTGGGCGATGTCGAGGGACACTCCGTCGAGGGCGGTGACGGTCCCGAAGCGCTTGACGACGCCCGTGGCGGAAAGGAGAGGGGAGGCGGAGCTCATTTGGGTGCAAGCAGGAGCTGAAGCGCCGCAACGTGGGCCGCGAACGCCTGGCGACCCGCGGGGGTCACCGCGACGAACGTCTTTGGCCGTCGCGCGACGAACTCCTTGTCAACGGCGATGTAGCCCCGGGCCTCGAGGGTGGCGAGATGAGCCCCCAGGTTCCCGTCCGTGAGGCCGAGCCGATCCTTTAGGTAGGTGAAATCCACGCGTTCGCTCTCGGTTAGCTGGCAGAGCGCCGACATGATCTGGAGCCGGGCCGGCTGATGAATGGTATAATCGAGCTGGTCCATGAAACGTTACTGCCAGAAATAGCGGATGTAGAATCCGGTGCCCACGAGAACGGCGCCGCACAGGATGGTGATGACCCAGAAGAGGACCGGAAAGAGAAGGAATCCCGCGAGAATCAGCGCGGTCACGGCGAGTCCGACCCAGAGCAGGTAGGTGTCGAACCAGATGCCGGCGACGATGTAGACCTGCATCCACAGGAGCGAGCAGTAGCCATAGGCGGCCTTGTAGGAGGTGAGGCCGCCGAAGAAGACGGGCCACACGCCATAACCGAAGACAAGAAGCACCACGCACACGGCCGCGAACCGCCTGTCGATCCTGCTCCGAATCTGGCGATTCTGGCGGATGCCTATGGCAAAGGAGCCAACGATCCCAGCCACACAAATCGCCAGACTTGCCATCTGGAACCTATGCGCGTCGATCCAGTAAAGGACCGACATCGCGATCCAGATGAAGCCCCAGAGCCAGAGGAACAGGTGGCCGCGGTGGGACCGAATCGCGCTTCGCATCGCAAGGCGCGACGCCTCGATTTCCCGCAGGGCCTTTTCCGCCTCCTCAACCGATATATTCATAACAGAGTACTCTATCATATAGAGTAATCTGTCGATAAGAATCTTCTAAAAACATATATATTATTAACCTATAATTACTTAATAGATTAAATTCTGCCAGCGCGGGCAGCGGGCCCGCGTCATCCAAGGGCGCGCGTCCTCGCCTCGGCCCACGCCCAATCCGGCACCAACGGGCCGAGGTGCCTGACCGTCTCCGATCCCAGGGCCGAGGCGATGGCTCCGCACCTTTCCAGGGGAAGCTTTCGGAGGTAGCCGTATAGAAAGCCGGCCGCCCAGGCGTCGCCTGCGCCATTCGTGTCGACGACGTTGGGCGCTAGGACCGGGGCTATCCTGTGGATCTCACTCCCCCTGGCGATCCATGCGCCCTCGCGACCCATCTTCACGGCTGCAATCACCCCATGCCCGGCGAGCTCGCGCGCCAGCGCATCGTAGCCTCCCTTGTGCGCCGGGTAGAGGGCGCGGATCTCGTCCTCGTTTGCGAACACGATGTCGATTCCGTGGCCGAACTGCTTGAACATCCAGTCCCGGGTCGCGTTGACGACCTCGAACGACGACAGGTCGAGACTGATCGTGCAGCCCGCGGCGCGTGCCGCTGCTAGCACGGCCTCGCATAGGTCGTGATTGAACACGAGGTACCCCTCGATGTGCGCGTGTCGCACACCGCAAAAATCCGCAGGTGAGATCTCCTCGGGAGACAGGGTCATGGCCGCCCCGAGGTGCGTGCGCATCGTTCTCTGGGCGTCCGGGGTCACGAGCGCCAGGCAGCGCGCGTTGGCCACCGACCCGCTCTTGAAGCGGGAAACATCTACTCCGGCCGACCTGAACCGCTCCATGTAGGTCTGCGCCACCCGGTCGTTGCCCAGTTTCCCAATGAACGTCGTCTTAAGCCCCAGGCGCGCGGCGTTGAACGCGGCGTTGGCGGCCGAGCCTCCTGTCGTCTCCCCCGGGGGGGCCTCGAGAAGCGAGAGGATCCGGCCCATCTCGGCGCCGTCCACGAGGACCATGCCGCCCTTCGCGCCGGAGACGTTCCCGAGGAACGAATCGGGGACCTGGGCCACGAGGTCCATGATGGGAGAGCCGACCCCGGCGAGCTCGAATTCGGGCGCGGGCGTGCTCATCTGCAGGGCGTCACTCCGAGACCATGAGGCTCGTCGCCAGGAGCGGCTCGTCGTCGATTTCGATCAGGATCGAGTACTCCCCGGGCCTCTGAAAGCTCAGGTTTCGTATCTCATTGATCAGGTTTATCCGTACAATCGGGCCCTGGGAGTCAAAGGGGCGTTCGATCAGGAGCTTGGGATCCGTCGGGTCAAGCCCCATGGATATCTTCATCTTGTGGCTGCCGGCCGCCACGTCCGTCAGCGTCATGAACCAGACCATGTGGGGGTGGACGACCGGGAACCGCTTCGCCATTATGTTGGAGAAGACCCCGAGGATCGTGTGCTTTCCGGAGCTCGGGTCGATGTGCACGGCGTCGCACAGCAGCCATGCGAGGAGCTGCGGCTTGGACTTTACGTTTGTCCGTTCCATTGGGCCGAGTTGGAGGTCACGGGAGGCGCTGGGCAAATCATTTTGCGTGGGCTGCGAAGCGATGCCAACCTTTGGCATGTTCGAATCCCTGGCCGAGTATCCCCATTGGTTCGTCGTTGCCTGTGCGGCGGTTGCGGCCGCCGCCGTGCTCTGGCTCCTGCTCAAGCTTATGAAGCTGGCGGTCTGGCTTCTCGTCGTGGGGGTCGTCGTCGCGGCGGCCCTCACCGCGATATGGCTCCTGCTCAGGTAAGGGGCCCCGGGGCGTTTGAAGATTCTTGCGCGTTTCGGGCGGGGCTTTAAACCCTCTCGGATGAAATACATCTTCGTGACGGGCGGAGTTGTTTCTTCGCTTGGAAAGGGCCTCACTGCGGCCGCGCTCGGCGCGCTGCTTGAGCTGAGGGGCCTGGCCGTCCGGATCCAGAAGTTCGACCCGTACCTCAACGTCGACCCCGGGACCATGAGCCCTTACCAGCACGGCGAGGTCTACGTGCTCGAGGACGGCGCGGAGACTGACCTCGACCTGGGCCACTACGAGAGGTTCACGAGCGGGAAGCTCTCGCGGCTGAACAGCCTGAGCTCCGGCCAGATCTACGAAAGCGTTATCCAGAAGGAGCGCCACGGGGTGTATCTCGGGAAGACGGTGCAGGTGATCCCCCATGTCACGAACGAGATCAAGGAGCGGATCTACGCCGGCGGAAAGAACGTCGACGTCCTGATCACGGAGATCGGCGGCACGACGGGCGACATCGAGGGCCTTCCGTTCCTGGAGGCCATGAGGCAGTTCGCCGTCGAGATGAAGCCCAAGGACGTGATCTTCATCCACGTGACGCTCGTCCCCTTCCTGGCCGCGGCCGGCGAGCTCAAGACCAAGCCCACCCAGCAGTCGGTCGCGAAGCTCCGCGAGATCGGCATCCAGCCACACGTGCTCGTGTGCCGCTGCGACCATCCCCTCGACCTGGACCTGAGGGACAAGCTGAGCATGTTCTGCAACGTGCCGGTGAAGGCGGTCATCGAATGCCGCGACGTCGACAGCTCGATCTACCAGCTTCCGCTCGCGCTCCACAAGGAGGGGATGGACGAGCTTGTCCTCGACCTGCTCGGGTATTCGATGCCGGCCCCAAAGCGGAACATCTGGGTGGAGATCGTCAGGCGGATCCTCAACCCAAAGCACGAGGTGACGATCGGCGTCGTGGGAAAGTACATCGAGCTCCAGGACGCGTACAAGTCGGTCTACGAGTCGGTCACCCACGCCGGAATCGCGAACACCTGCAAGGTGAATGTGCGCAGGATCGACGCCGAGGACCTGGAGAAGAGGGGCGGAATGGCGCTCCTGAAGGGGCTGGACGGCATCCTGGTACCCGGCGGATTCGGCGATCGCGGCACCGAGGGAAAGATAGCCGCGGCCCGCTACGCAAGGGAGCGGAAGATCCCGTATTTCGGCCTGTGCCTCGGCCTGCAGATCGCGGTGATCGAAATCGCGCGCAATGTTCTCATGCTCAAGGGGGCGAACAGCACCGAGTTTGATCCGAGGTGCGCGGACCCGGTCATCAACATGATGGAGGAGCAGAAGGCCATCACCGACAAGGGCGCGACGATGCGGCTGGGAAGCTATGACTGCGCAGTCACTCCCGGCACGCTCGCCGCAAAGGCCTACGGCAAGGCGGTCATACGCGAGCGTCACCGGCACCGCTACGAGGTGAACAATGCCTACCTCCCCCGGCTGAAGGGGGCGCTCACCGTGAGTGGGATCAACCCGATGCGCAACCTCGTCGAGATCATCGAGCTCAAGGGGCATCCCTGGTTCCTTGCGGTCCAGTTTCATCCCGAGTTCCAGTCGAAGCCCAACCGTGCCCATCCCCTCTTTGCCGCGTTTGTGGCGGCGGCGATCAGGCACAGGCGCGGCGGCCGTCCTGCGGGCGCGAAGAAGGGCCGCGCATGACGATCTTCGACCCAAAGAGACTCCTCCTCATCGCCGGGCCCTGTTCTCTCGAGAGTGAGGCCGTGTGCCGCGCGGTCGCGCGCGGTCTGGCCGCGCTCGGCAGGGCGCACCCCGAGCTGAACATCGTGTTCAAGGGATCCTTCGACAAGGCGAACAGGACCTCGGGCGCCGGGCCGAGGGGCACGGGGCTCAGGGAGGGCCTCGCGTTGCTCGCGCTTGTGAGGAAGGAATTCGGATTTCCCGTGTTGACCGATATTCACGAGAGTGCGCAGGCGCGCCCGGTCGCCGAGGTGTGCGACGTACTGCAGATCCCCGCGTTCCTGAGCAGGCAGACGGACCTCCTTCTCGCGGCGGCGGGGACCGGGCGCACGGTCAACGTCAAGAAGGGGCAGTTCCTCTCGCCGCAGGAGATGGAGCACGTGACCGGCAAGCTCAAGCAGGGCGGCGCCGCTGAGATCTGGCAAACCGAACGGGGGACGACCTTCGGATATCAGAACCTGGTCGTCGACATGCGCTCCTTCTCCATCATGAAGGCGAACGGCTTTCCAACAGTGTTTGACGCTACGCACAGCGTGCAGCTGCCCGGGGCCGCCGGGGGCAAGAGCGGCGGGCAGAGGGAGTTTGTGGCACCCCTTGCAAGGGCCGCGCTCGCGGCGGGCGCGGACGGGCTATTCATCGAGACCCACCCCGATCCCGACAACGCGCTCAGCGATGGGCCGAACATGATACCGCTGGATGCGCTTGCCGAGCTCATCACAGGGTGCATCGCAGTATGGAGAACCGTGCGGTAGTGTCCCATCGGCTGGCGTTTGGGCCTTCCGGAAGGCTGAGGAGTTGACCACGCCGTATGCGCCTCCCACGATTGGACCCAATATAACCCTGATGGATACCTTTCTAATCGACGTGCCCATGCCTTCCATGGGCGCGACGGTGAATGAGCTGACCGTCGTAAAACTGGCCATCAAACCCGGAGCCCACGTGGCCAAGGGCGAGAGGATAGGCGAGCTCGAGAGCGACAAATCGATCTTCGAATTCGAGTCCCCGTGCGAGGGCACGATCCGGGCGATCCACGCCCAGCCGGGCGACGCCCTGGCGTCCGGAGCGGTCTTTCTGCAGATAGAGACTTCCGACGAAAGCCTCATCCACCTGAAGAGCGCGGCGGGCCTGAGGGCCGCTCCGGCCGCACAGGAGTCCGGCGGGGCTCCGGCCGTGTGGACGCCGAGGGCCGCGAAGCTTGCGAAGGAGGCGGGGCTCGACCCAGCGAAGATCACCGACATCGAGGCGACCGGCCCAGGCGGACGCGTCTCTGGCGACGACGTTGAGCGCTACGTCCAGAAACACGCCAAATGACATCGCCGCAGACCGCAGCCGCCGAAACCGTCTGCATAGCAGGTGTGGGTTTCGCCGTTCCGAAGAACATCCGGGCGAACAGCGAGATCCTAAAGGCGTTTCCCAACCGCACTGAGGACGAGATCGTCCGCCTGACGGGAATAAAGGAGAGGCGCTACGCGGACGACGACGAGAGCGCGACCTCGCTGGCCGCCGTCGCCGTGGAGCATGCGCTCAAGCAGGCGTCGCTGCCGGTTCAGAAGATCGACACGATCATCATGGCGACGATCATACCGGACCAGCCGGTTCCGTCGATGGCCGCCGCGCTCGCCGCGCTCCTGGGAATCCCGAGGGCCGCGGCCTTTGACCTCAACGCCGCGTGCTCCGGCTGGCTGTACGCGCTCGAGGTCGGACGCTCCCTCATCCTCGCCGGGTCCGCCCGAAACGTGATCGTCGTGACGGCCGAGCTCCTGTCGCGGATCACGAACCCGCTGGACCACGAGACGGCGTTCCTCTTCGGGGACGGCGCGGGCGCTGCGATCCTCACAAAGGCGCAGGGAGGGCACAGGCTCCACCGCATCGGGATCTCCGGTGACGCCGAGCAGTTCGCCGCCATCCAGCGCACGGGCGGCGGGGCGCGGATCCCGTGGCCGGACGCAAAGGGGGACCTCCACCATTTCTACATCCAGATGGACGGGGTCGCGGTCTTCAAGCACGCGGTCGTCGGCTTTGCCGAGCAGATTGAGCAGACGCTCAGGCGCGAGCGGCTGAATACTGGCGACATCGCGTGGGTCGTGCCGCACCAGGCCAATGCCCGCATCCTAAAAGCGGTCAGCAAGCGCGTCGGGATCCCCTACGAGAAGTTCGTGGTGACGATCGCGAAGTACGGCAACACGAGCGGCGCGAGCGTCTCCATGGCGCTCGGCTGGGCTGCGGAGGAGGGGATCTTCGCCGAGGGTGACCGGATCATCTTCTGCAGCGTCGGCGCGGGACTCACGTTTGCCGGTGGCCTGCTTGTCTGGTGAGCCGGACCCGTCAGCCGCTGAGCTCGTAGCTGAGGACGCTCAGGGCGTACACCGCCGCGGTCTCGCACCGCAGGACGAGAGGCCCTAGCGTTATGGGCTCGAACCCGCCGGCCTTGGAGCGGCTCATCTCCGCGGGCGTGAAGTCGCCCTCGGGTCCGATGAGCCAGAGGACGTTCAGCGGGGCGCGATTGTTCGAGGCGCGGAACTGGGCCAGCACGGATCTGAGGGACCTCGCCCCCGGCTGCAGGCTCGCGATCAGCTTCAGGTCGTAGCCCTTCGCGGACTCCATGAACGCCCCTGCGGCGGTCACGGGTCCGATCTCCGGCAGCCAGGGGTTTCCGCACTGCTTCGCGGCCTCGAGCGCCGCGGTTTGCCATTTCTCGATCTTCCTGTCGGAGCGGTCGCCGTCCAGGTGGACCTGCGTGCGCTCGCTCTCGAGAGGAACGATGACGGACACCCCAATCTCCGTGGCCTTCCTGACGATCGAATCCATCGCCCCGCCGAGGGGAAGCGCCTGCCCAAGCGTGATCCTCCACGGCATCGGCTTCGCCTTCTGCGCGAACCGCACCTTTAGGCGCGCCGCACGCTTATCCGCGTCGGCAAGCTCACAAATCCACTCGGAGCCCCTGCCGTCGAATGCCACCACGGTGGCGCCTTGTCCGGCCCTGTTCACAGCGACGAGATGTTGGGACTCCTCCTGGGAAAGCGTGATCTCCTTGGGGTCGGTCACGGACGGGAGGCAATGGACTCTGAAGTCGGGCATCGCCCAAGAGGAGATTGGAGCCCGTGGCCATGTCAACGGAGACCTCTCGGGCGGCCACTGATGACTTGCCACCCGGTGGCCGTTCTAATCGGATTCGCAGTCCATCGCCCGGGTGGCGGAATTGGCAGACGCAGCAGACTCAAAATCTGCCGCCGAAAGGCGTGGGGGTTCGATCCCCCCCCTGGGCACAAACTCCATTGAAGAAATGGAGGGTCGGACTTTTTAGAAAAGGGCCGCTGCCGCTGAATCGGGGGCTGCCCCTTGAATAGACATCCGGTTGCCTTCGGTCAAATCGTCGCACTCAAGGCGGGCGGCTGGCCCCAAAGCAGCCGCCGTTCAATCGATATCAATCGCCCGCCCTCCCTCCATCTTGTCGTAGCTCCGAAAGGCAAACATCGTTTCGCTCTTGGTGATGCCATCGGTCTTCAACAGATGGTCCGTGATCACGCACTCGATCATGTCGTTCGACTCGCATTTGATGATCACCAGCAGATCGTATCTTCCAGATATTGAGTATACGTCCGTGACTGCAGGGATTTCCAAGAGCTTCTCCGCAGTGCCGGTGATCTTCTTGGGGTCTATTTTCAGGAGAATGATTGCGGTGGCCATGGAGTTTCACCCCTTCGGGTTGAGTTGATGAGGGATGGATACGAAGCGAGCGGCGGCCAAACCGCAAGCCATGGCCTTCTTGCCAGGTTCGGAAATGGGCCGAAATCCCTAAAGCTGCTGGCGGGCCAAGCCTGGTCGGGGGAATCTTGTACCGCTCTCGTGGGACAAGTCGTGGTGCGAGGGAGACGCAGGATATGCCCCCGAAAGGTGTGGGGGTTCGATTCTACCTGGCCACGATGTTGGGGGCACCGCCAAGTGTTTTCCTGCGCAAGACGGGCCGCGCCCAGTGGGTCTAAGCGCGGGTATGGCTTGTCAGTGGCCTGGCTGCGCGGGATCGGGAAGGGCTTCAAATTCAAGGTTCCGATAGGAAACCTTTGTGTTGGCGCCGCCGTGGATTTGCAGCGCGAATTTCCCTCGCTGCGGAATTCCATGGGCTCTCTCGGTGTAGTCGACGGTCTTCGCACCGTTTAGCCAGATCTCAATATGCGCCTTTTCCGCCCGTATCCTGTAATCGTTCCAAGCGCCCATCTTTAGCGCGCGTTCTCGCACCTCGGGTGAAGGCGCAGCCAGTTCCGTGTCGCGCCGGCTTTCGTCATACAGATTGCCATCCTTGTCTGCGCCGAGATCGGCCTGGTAACCCGAGACCTCGAAGCTGCCGTGCACGCGTTGCGACCAGAACTGCACGCCTCCGTTCACAAATCCGCCGGCGCCCTCGATCTTGTACTGCAGTCGCAACTCAAAATCCCCGTAATCCCCTATGGTCGCCAGAAACTCGTTGTGCGGCTGGCGCCGATCAAGGGCGCCCCCGACAATTGCGCCATCCTCGACGCGCCAATTTCCCGTGTTGCCCTCCCAGCCCATGAGCGTCGCGCCGTCGAACAGAGGCCTGGCGGACACGCCTCCAACCGTTGAAATCGTCCCGATCGGGGCGCTGGTTGGCGCGAGAACCTGAACCTCAACACGGGTCAACTCTGGGTCGATGATGTCGATGGCCCAGAGGTGCTCCCCGTTGACCGTCGGCAGATGTTTGCTTTGGGTCGCGACCCCTCGTCTGTGCAGCGCCTGGTAGGCGTCGTCGATGTTGCTGACCTCAAAGTTGACATGATCGAACGCCCCAGCGGCCCACTTGTCCAGGGGCGGGTCGAAGAAGATCAGCTCGATCAATTCCTTGCCTGGTCCGGGAAGCCTGAACTTGACCAGGGCCACGCGCCCATTCGGCGCATTTCCGCGGAATACCTCGGGAAAGCCCAGTTTTTCCCTGTAAAATGCCATCGTGGGCTCCGCCAGCGGATAGGGCACGGCTAGTCCGATGTGTTGCAGATGACTGCTAAATGGGGCCGTCCGCATGGCCGAGGCTGCGGGTGGGGTCGACGACTTGGTCACTTGAATCAGATTTCCAGCAGGGTCCGCAAGTTGAAGGGCTCGTTTCTTGGGATCCGATCCAGTCCACGTCGCGGAAACGCCGCGGGCGCGGAGGACGCTCTCAAGTCCGTCTAGATCGGCTGCCTCAAGCGTCACGTGCTGCAAGCGCCGTGCCCAGCTGCCGTCGGAGACACTCTGGAACTGAATCCATTGTTTGGCTCCGACGACAAAACGGATTCCGCCGGGTTCCTCAGGCACCTCGGCCAGCCCGGCCCCTTGCCCGTAGAATCGCCGAAGTGGAGCAAGATCAGTCGTCAGAAAGGTGACCCCGGAAAGGCCGGACACGGCGACGGGGGGCACCTGATCGGTTGGGCTGATGCTGCGGCCGACGGTGGGCGCCATGGAGAGCAGAATCGACGTCGCTAGAAGGACTGATAGGGAAGTGTGCCTGGGGTCCATGGCGGGCCATTGATTTAAGGAGTGGTCCCATTTGCCACAAGGGGAAGATTGTTGGCGGGGGCGATGACACGCGCGCGGCATTCGGACACATGTTCAACCGTAACTTCGGCCTTCGAAAGGGAATCGATCCACGTCAGTTCAAAGTCAAAACACGCACGGAGGACCCTGGCCCAGATTGCTGGCGGCGGATCAGTCGGCGAAGTTGAGGTTTACAGGGGCCATGGGCCATTTTTTCTCCGGCGCGCTGGTGGTTGGCACGTCCGGCCCAACTTCCTCAAGTTTGACACCACTGACCCAAGCATGGCCGGTCCCGTCGATGAAGAACCCGAAGGCGAGGGCTCCCGAGTTTGCCGGAACATCAAGGACGATCGAATAAGATTTCCATTCGGTTGTGCCTTTCACCGGCCTGCCATCCATGTTGTCAAATCCAAGCATTGCGCCGCCCTCTTTGGCGTCGATGCGGAACCAGAGATGGGCGCCTCCGTCATTGGCATCCTCTGTCTTCATCCATGCGCTGAGCCGCAATCTCTTTCCGAGAAAGCTGCGGGCGTCGCACATCTGCATCATTCCCCCGAAGCCCTCGATCGACGGCTCGATCGACTTGGCGTACGCGCTCGGCTGACCGTCGTGCGTCTTGTCCTTGTCCACTCCCACCACGTAAGCGCCGGGTTTGCTTCCGTTCTTCCACCAGCCTGACGGGGCTTTGGTCGTCACATTTGGACTGGTTGCCACGTCCTGCGACTGGTCCTTTGTCTGCTGCGCAAAGCCCAGCCCGGGAACAAGGGCCAGCAACGCCGCAACAAGGGACGTGCGCGCGAGGTGGGATAACCTAATTCGGATGACCATTTGGAGCTTGGTTTATGAGTGTCTTCTGGATCGGACTATAACCGCGCAAAGCGTGAACGTGCGGTGTTTGAGCGGGCAACGGTGCTAAGGACACGCTACAAAGGGCGGAGCTGGTATAGCGAATCAAAACCCGGCTCCGAAAGGCGTGGGGGCGCCCCCCTGGGCACCAACGGGGGCACAACAACCAAAGTGAGTTTTTATCAGGAGATCTCAGCGAAATCCGAGTCTAGCCAGAAGTGCGTCGGTCCGACCGTAATCTGGGATGATGAGGTCGGCGCCTGCTCGAATCAGGCGCGCCCGCTTGTGCAGGTTTGGCCCATGGCGCCGCACCTCGTCACTTGCCACTCCGACTGCGTACGCGCCGCGCCGCCGGGCTTCTCTCATTTCGACCGGTCCGTCTCCGAACACGGCGATGCTTTCGCCGCCCATTCCTGAGGACTGAACCACGCGTGCCAGCACGTCGCGCTTGGCCTCGATGCGCAGGTCGCCCACCGCTCCAAAGATGCCCCCGGAGAACAGGTGCGCATAGCCAAGGGCCCGGGCTTCGCCAACGACGTCTGCCTCGTCCGTGCCGCTTACGAGATACAGGGTGACCCCTGCTGCGCGCATGCGTTCCAGCATTTGACGGGCACCTTGGATCTGACAGTCGAGCGGCGAGAGTTCGCCGCGCTCCAGCCGTTCGGAGCGCCCACGGATCACCGCAAGCAGCTCTTTGTTATAGATCTTCTTGTAGCCGTGTTCGTCGAGCACATCGTCCGCCGGCACGAGGCCAAACTGCCGCACCAAATCGACCAAGCCTTTCATCTGGGCGAGCGTCTGGATGCCGGTCGTGCGGTCGATGAAGGCTCGAACAGTCGAGACAATTGAGCCGTGAGTCTTGTCGTCGACGCGATCTTTTAGTTCCCCGGTTATCGCCCTGATCATCATCGGTTCCATCACCTGTTCCCATCCTTGCCGGAGGACGGAGATGGTGCCGTCGTGATCAAAGATTGCATGGCGGATCTGGGCGGCGGGATGTCGGCCTGTTACGTCTTCAACGTCGGTCTCGGGCAGATACAGGGCCAGGCGGGGTTGCGCGGCGAGCCGGGGGGCGCACACGTAGTCCGGTGCAGGGCCCACGGCGCGGAGTTCGTCTGGAGTGGCGACGCCGGTCATCCGTACGCGGTGAGTCGTGATGGCGGCCGCCAGATTCGCTAGCGTGGCGGCATCGAGTGGCGGTGCGCCGACTGCGAATGCGGCCGCCAGCGCGGCAAGCGCCGTGTCCCCGGCTCCGACCGGATCTATGGGGCCGGGCAATTCGATTCCCGGGATGTCGAAGAGCTCGCCCTTCACCGCGAGCGCGAGGCCATGCTCTCCCCGGGTGACAAGCACAGGGCGATGCTGACGCGCTTCAAGTAGCGCGGCAAGGCGCACGGCGTCGTCCGGCTCAAGCGTGTCTGTATTCTCGCCTAGAATGCGGGCGGCCTCCCGCAGGTTCAGCTTAAGCGCCGCGTCCCGAAAGCTGTTCGCGTGGTCTCGGGAATCGACGATGAAAAGCGTATCCGGGTGGCGACCAATCAATGCCTTGATGTCAGCGATCATGGCGGGGGGCCACCCGCCGGGCGCCTGCTGGTTGATGATGACAACCGGGCAGCTTGAGCTTGCGGCATCAAGGCGTCCGACCAACTGGCGCTCAATATCCGCTGGCGGCCTGTTGCCCAGGCCAAAGTCAAAACGATTCATCTCGGTCGCACCGAGGTACGGTTTGGCATATACCAGTGACTGCCATCCGGGAGGCCCGCGCAGCACGCCATCAACGGGCACGCCTCGGGAGACGAATTGCCGCAACAGCTCGTCGCCAAACAGGTCCGCACCAGCAAGGCCGATCAGTTCCACGTGCCCGACGCCCAGCGCAGCGACATTAACGGCCACATTGCCACCGCCACCGGGAGAGTAACGTTGCGTGCGGACGCGATATGCCTCTAAACCGGTTTCCACCGATCTTTCGCTTGGGGCTGTGTCGAGCATCCAATAGGCGTCCAAGAAAAGATCGCCAAACACCGCTACGCGGCCGGTTGGCAGGCGCAGGAGCAGCTCGTCGAGCCAGCGTGAATCGGCAGTGAAGGAAGGGGACTGTGCCATCGGTAGCTGCGGAGCATCTTCCAGGAGGTCCTGGCATCCTTCGAACAAAAAGCCTGACAGCCGGCATAAACCTGTAATGACAATCGCGGCATATGGGCGCCTTGCACAAGCACACGGCGATATTCCAAAAACTGCACGAGGAGATCCGGAATGGGACCTTTGGGTCGGGGGATCGCCTGCCAAGCGAGGTGGCGTTGGGCAGGCGTTTCAGCGCCTCGCGGCCCACGGTGGCCCAGGCACTGCGTGAACTGCAGCAATTGAAGCTCATCGAGCGCCATGCGGGCGCCGGTTCCTTTGTTCGAAGCTTGGAACCCGCCGTGTCGGGCACTCTCGGGCTCATAGCCGACGGGCTGAATGCCACGGAGATTTTTGGCCCATTGTCCGTGGAGATCACCAGTGCGGCACAGGCGGCAGGGTGGAGTGTGCTGGCCGGAGGCGCGGTCGCCGATCGCAGTCCGGAGGACATCGGACGGGAATGGAAGGAGCGCGGCGTTTCCGGCGTGTTCTTCGCCCCGATCGAACACCACCCCGTGCGCGAGGCGGTCAACCGCGCGCTCGTCGAACGGCTCATGCACCACGGAATGGCGGTCGTTCTCCTGGACCGCGACGTCAGCGAATTCCCGGAGCGCAGCGGACTGGATCTGGTCGCAATTGACGACTTTTTTGCCGGTTTCGACCTGGGTGCTCATCTCCTGAGCAAACAGCGATGCAACATTGGGTTTGTCGCCAGGCCGATGTATCCGTCGACCACCGATCTGCGACTTGCAGGGGTGCGCGCCGCAGTGGCCCGGGCGTCGGATGCCCGCGTCGAATTCTGCGTCGGGGAACCCAACGAGCCTGATTTTGTGCGGACGATGCTGAAACGCAGCCGATTGGAAGCACTGATATGCTCGAACGACGCGACGGCTGCTCAATTGATGCAGACGCTCCAAATGATCGGGCGGCGCGTTCCCAGCGACGTGTGCGTTGCGGGTTTTGATGATGTCCGCTATGCGAAGCTGCTGACTCCGCCCCTGACGACGATGCGACAGCCCTGCGCGGAACTCGGGGCAACAGCGGTGGCGACGATGGTCTCGCGGCTACGAGAGACGCACGCCCCGGCGCGTCGCATCCTGTTGCGAGCGCAGTTGGTGGAACGGGCATCGACCTCTGATCAAGCTTCCTGACAGGAGGAAAGGATCCTTTTCCCAGCAGGTTCCCTGCCGGACGATCCAGGTGAGCCTGCAAACCCACGCCACGCATCTCGGCTACCCTGCAAGACCCAATGGGTCCGCGAAGAAGACACAAAGTGTTTGAGAAATGTTGGCTGCCTTTGGTCCCATCGTATGGAAGGCGTTTCCCCTGGGCACCAAACCGATTGCCGCCTCATCTGCGGACTCGGCCCTGGTTGTCACGCTGCCAGCGGGAGCCTATTCCGTCGAGGTGACCGGCGCGGGTGGGGCGACCGGGGTGGCATTCCCCGAACTTTACGAGGTTCCGCTTCCCTAGGCGGGTTCCGACCGCCGCCTGCGGATCGGTTTGGAAAGGCGCATCCGCTCATCAGCCCGGGAGGCGGACTTTGCCTGCACGGATCTTGGGGCCGATCCCCCGGCCCGTGACAAAGATCGCCAACCGAAATCAGAGCCTGAACGGGGTGAAGTCGGTGTTCCTATCGAAGACATCCACTCCCTCTGCCCGCTTGAGCCACCGGACGATCGAGTAGGTGAACGGAGTCGCCACGATCTCGTAGGCGACCTTGAACAGATAAAGCGTGGCTGCGATCTGGAACAGGCTGTTCCACGGAAGCCGTCCGGCGAAGGCAACGAGAATGAACACGGTCGAATCCACCGCCTGGCCGACGACAGTTGAGCCCACCGTCCTCGTCCAAAGGTATCGGCCATTGGTGAGCAGCTTCATTTTCGCCATGACGTATGAGTTCGTGAACTCGCCGGCCCAGTACGCCGTTATGCTGCCCAGGACCATCCGCGGCACCACGCCCAGGATCGCTTCGTAGGCCGTCTGGTTGGGCCAGTCGGGCGCGGGGGGAAGAACTTGCACAATCCAAAGGACAAGCGCCATCACGATGGCCGAGCCGAAGCCCATCCATATCACCCTGCGCGTCCGCGCGTAGCCGTAGACCTCCGTCAGGATGTCGCCGAAGATGTACGAGAGGGGGAACACGACCGCGGCCCCGGGCAACGGGAGGCCGCCGATCGCAAACAGCTTTGAGCTTGAGACCTGTGATATCAGGTAGACCGCGACAAAAGCCATCGAGGCGATATCGAAGTATCGTGTGCCCGACTCCGGCGGAGAGGCTTCGATGGTTGATTCGGTTGCTGGGAGCATGGCGTCCATTTCGGTTCGTGATTGTCTGAATTCGGAGTTAGGGAGAGGGAAGATGCTATCCCAACGCTAAGGTAAGCCGGGTCGCACGGCTGGTGTCGAGCGGGCAAGCGAGGCCCCTGCACAGCCTGTCGCTGAAAGCGAGGCTCGGGATACGGCGGCCGATGGTTCCGCAGCCGGTCCAAGGCCATTCCTAGGTTTTTTGAGAGGCTTCGCGGTTTCTTGATCGCCACCCACATGGCGGATGCTGCGTTGCGGAGACAGACTGCCCAACGATGAGATTCCTCGTGATCCTCTTCTGCACCTTTGCGGGATGCCTTTGTGCCCAGGCCGTTGATCCGGTGCCGGTCGTGACCGTCGGCCGCATCGAGCACACGAGCGCGTTTCCATCCAGATTCGTTTCGGCGCGGGACGTCGATGTCTGGCTCCCTCCGGGGTACAGTGCCAAGGATCGTTGCTCGGTTGTGTACATGCACGACGGGCAGATGCTCTTTGACGGCCGCATAACGTGGAACAAGAAGTCTTGGAACATGGCGGAGACCGCCACCGAATTGATACGGGAAGGGAAGATCCCGGGGACCATCATTGTGGGAATCTGGTCGATCGGTGCGACGCGGCAAAGTGAGTACTTCCCTGAAAAGGCGCTGCCCTTCGTGCCGCAGGAACTTCGCGACAGGTTCATCCGCTCTGACCTTTCCGGAAAGCCCCAGGCGGACAATTACCTGAGGTTCATGGTCGAGGAGCTGAAGCCGGCGATCGACGCAAGGTACGCGACCTTTCCGGACCGGGATCACACGACCGTGATGGGCTCGAGCATGGGGGGTATCATTTCCCTATATGCGATGTGCGAGTATCCCGCGGTCTTCGGCAGGGCGGGATGCCTGTCGACGGGATGGATTGCGACAACGCCCAAGAATGCGACCTTCCCGCTCGCCACCTTCAACTACCTGCAAGGGCACCTGCCCGATCCGAAGACACACAGGATCTACTTTGACCAGGGGACGGCGACGATCGACGCATTGTTCAGCGAGGCCCAGGCGTTTGCCGATTTGGTCGTACGCGACAGGGGCTACTCGGAAAAGGATTTCATGAGCCGCATCTTCCCCGGCGACGAACACTCGGAGACCTCGTGGGCGAGGCGAGTCGGGATTCCTTTGGAGTTTCTCGAGCGCCCCTGAGGAGGCGCAGCTGGAGCCCGACCGCTTGCGCCCATGATTGCGTTGACGCGGCGATGCTCCCATGGAGCCTTGGTTCAGGATGATCCAGGCGAACCCGCGGGGCTGCGGCACTCCATGACGGCCTTCACAATGCGTCTGGGGAGCCCCGCCCTCCGTCTCAGCGCGGTGCTGGCGGTGGCGAACCTGCTGCCCGCGGGAATGCGCGCCGCCGAACGCCTCGGCTACCATGAGGTGAGGACGGACCCGCAGGGAAGGATCGTCCCCTGGTACGGGGATGGGCCGTCCGAGGCTTACGACCACGTGATCCGGCAGGTCTGGAATTTCTGGATCACGATGAGGGCGTGCCCGAACGGGGTCCCGTACTACCTGCTTCACCAGGTCTGGAAGCCGGATAAGGACGACCCGCGGGGCCTCGGGGGGGACCAGATTAACATGGCACTCTCGTCGTGGAACCTGCTCTACGGGTACCTGGGCGACCCCGCGCTCCACGCGAACATGCGGCTGATGGCAGACTATTGGATGGCCCACGGCATCGCCCCGGAGGACCAGATGTGGGGCGGGCTTCCCTATCCCTACAACCTGGACGAGCGCTCGGGCCTGTATGACGGCGACATGAGGGCCGGCCCAGGCTTCCTTCAGCCTGACAAGGCGGCGAGCTTCGGCGCGGAGCTCGTCGTCCTCTTCAAGGTGACAGGCGACCGGCGCTACCTGGATCGTGCGATCCGGATTGCGGACACGCTGGTGCGGAACGTGGCGCCGGGGGACGACGCGAATTCGCCCTGGCCCTTCCGCGTGAACAGCGCGACGGGACGGGTCCATGAGGAGCGCAACGACAACGACCATCGCGTCTACAGGGCCTCCTACACGACCAACTGGACCGGGGCGCTCAGGCTCTTCGACGACCTCGCGGCCCTGAACGAGGGCCAGCCGGAAAGGTACCGGGAGACCTCGCGGCTCGTTTCAGACTGGCTCAAGAGGTACCCGCTGACGAACAACCGCTGGGGGCCCTTCTTCGAGGACGTGAGCACGAAGGACTACTCGGATACGGAGATCAATGCGGACACGCTCGCGGCCTACATCCTGGAGCATCCCGGGTGGGATCCCGAATGGAAGGCGAAGGCGAGGGGGATCCTCGACTGGTCCTACGGAAGGTTCGCAAACCATGAGGCGGACAAGTGGGGCGTGGTCGTCATCAACGAGCAGACGCAGTACCCGGTGCCGGGCAACAGCCACACGTCCCGCCATGCGGCGGTCGAGCTGCTTTACGCCGAGAGGACCGGGGACGGGTCGGCGAGGGACGCGGCGATCCGGCAGCTCAACTGGGCGACCTACTGGGTGGACGACGACGGGAAGAACCAGTACCCGCGCGACGACAACTGGCTCACCGACGGCTACGGGGACTTCGTGCGGCATTACCTCCGTGCGATGGCCTCGGATCCCGGGCTGGCGCCGGCCAACCAGGATCACCTGCTGCGCACGTCCTCAGTGATCCGGTCGATCGAGTACGGGAGATCCCGGATCCGGTATGACAAGTACGATGCGGACTCCGAGGAGCTTTTCAGGCTGGGGTCCTCCGCCCCGGCCTCGGTGGAGGGAGCCACGATGTCGTGGGATCCCTCCGGCGGCGTCCTGCGGGTCCACGCCCACGGACGCAGTGTGATCATCCGGCTGGCGCGCTGACGCCCGCGCGATCCGGCCGTCCGGGTCCATCGGCCCGGGCTATTCGGGGTCTATCCGGACGAGCGTGCCGGCGCTGATAGCTGTGCCCTCGGCGTCGTGGACGAGCACAACATAGCGCCCCGCGGATTCCGCCGTGATTTTCCTCAGGCGGAGCGCCGGCCGCGAGGCCCCAGCGATCTCGCTTCCGTCGTGGAGCCACCGGTATTCCATGGGCCCGGTGCCTTTGGCTGACACGGAAAGCGTCAGGTCGCCGCCCGCCTTTGCGCCGACCAGGGGACCAGGCTGGCGCGTCAGCGTCGGGACCGAGGCTCCCCGGATCCCGAAGGACAGGGACCCGGGCGCTATATGCACCCGGTCGACCTCGGCCGACGCCCTGTGCCCGCGCAGGTCGTCCACGGTCGCGATGAAGGTCAGCTCGTCGTCCGGTGCGAGGTCCGCCGGCGGGCGCCAGAAGACGCGGTAGGGCGGGGCGTCGTCCGTGCCCAGCAGTTCGTACTGCCCGGGCCGAGAGGCCCTCGCCATCACGAAGGTCACCTCCGCGAAGCCGTCGCCGCCGGACACGTCGGCGCGAAGCTCCTGGCGCTCCGGGATCACGTGTCCGGCCAGACTGCGCGCGGTGAAGGTCATGACCGACCCGGCGGCCGGAGCGGCAAAGGTGATTGAAGGCGGGGAGGCCTGAGCGGGCAGCCGCGCCTCCGCCTGCCAGACGACGCACTGCAGCGGGTCCAGCGACACGGAGGCCCGTCCGTCGGCGCCCGCCGTCAGCGCGGGGCCGCCCGGAAGGTCGGGACTCCTGGAGTTGAAGATCACCCGCAGCCTGGCGCCCGCGGGCTGGCACGTGGCCAGGTCGGCGGCGGCGGTGTCGGTCCGGGAGTTGTTCAGCGCGACCAGGTACTCCACCTGCTCCCCGCGCTCGACGCGCGAGAACGCGAAGAGGTGGGGCTCGCCGCTGGCGCGCAACAGCATGGCGCCGCGCGCGAGGCCGGGGTGGGCCGTGCGGAGCCCAGCCAGCCTGCGGATGGTCCGGTAGAAGGGGTGGCCGGCATCGAACTTGTCGTCGCCCCCCTTTCGGCGGGTCCCGAGGAGCGAGAGCTCCCGGAACCTCGGCGCCTGCGAGGCAAACATGTCCTCGCGCGCGCCCATGTCGTTGCCGATTCCGGCCATGCCCTGCTCGTCCCCGTAGTAGATGACGGGCTCGCCCCGGACCGTGAGCAGCAGTTCGTGCCCGAGAAGGACGAGGTCGCCCAGCTGCGCCGGACTCGCGAGCGGATTGTCCCGCTTGAGGAAGAAGGCGAGCCGGCCGGCGTCGTGGTTGCTGACGAACGTGGCGGCGGTCTGCGCGTTGCTGTCATGGTCCGTGTACCAGTCGTCCTTGGCGAACAGTCCGGCGAGTTCCTGCGCCCCGCGGCCCTTCGAGACGAAGTCGCGGGCGGCCTCGTAGAAGCCGAAGTCGATGGTGGCGTCCAGGGTGCCGGTCGTTGTGAACTCGCTCATCAGGGCAACGTCCTGGTCGTTGTTGGCCACCTCCCCGAATTGGATGAAATCCGGCCGCCCCAGTTTCAGGGCCATCGCGCGGATCGCCGGCGCAAACGCCTGCCAGAACTCCATGTTCACGTGCTTGACCGTGTCGATGCGGAAGCCGTCGATCCCGTAGGCCTTCATCCAGCGGCCATAGATCTCTATGAACCCCTTCACGACGACCGGGTTCTCGGTGAACACGTCGTCGAGCCCCCCGAAGTCGCCGTGCAGCGAGCTCTCCCCCTTAAAGGTGCTGTTGCCCCGGTTGTGGTACAGGGTCACGTCGTTCAGCCACCCGGGCCCCTTGGCGTGCGCCTCCGCCGGAGGCACATACGGCACATGCGCAAAGCTCCGGTCCACGGACAGCCGCGGGAAGCTGGGCGACGAATCCAGGCCGTTGTAGGCGACCGCGTGGGGATCAAAGGGATTGCCGTCCGCGTCGCGGTAGGGCGCCTCGGCCATGGTGCGATAGTCAGTTCCGTCCCTGTACTGGATGACATCCGCGGTGTGGTTGACGACGATGTCCAGGTAGACCCGCAGGCCCCGGGCGTGCGCCTGCGCCACGAATTCCCTGAATTGCGCCTCCGTGCCGAGATGGGGGTCGACCTTCGTGAAGTCGAGAATCCAGTACCCGTGGTAGCCAGCTGAGCCGGCCTGAAAAGGCTTGTTCTTGAACGGGGGGGTGATCCAGACGGCCGTGGCCCCTATTCCCCTGATGTAGTCGAGCTTCGACGTGAGCCCGACGAAGTCTCCGCCGTGGAAATGGGAGATCCGCGTGGGATCAAAGCCGCTCGTGTCGGGACCGCCCGCGATCCCACCCGTGTCGTTGGCCTTAGAGCCGTTGCAGAACCTGTCCGTCAGCACGAAATAGACCACCTGGCCGGAACCGGGATGGGTAAAGCGGGGCACGCTCACAACCGGCGGCGCACCAGCGGCGGCCTGCGACAGTCCCGCGGGCAGGGTGGCGAGCAGCAGGGCGGGGATGAGGCGGCCGAGGCGCCTCCATTGCAGGCGGGATTTAGATGGGGGGGGCATGGGTCGGGGGCTCGTGCCCGCGAGAGTGGGTCCAAGGACTCCGGAGTCAAAAAGTGGCGCCCGGAAAATACATAGGGAAACCGGACAAAACCTCGGCGCGGCGAACCGCGCAAGTGGCGATTGGGATTGCACCTAGCCCCTGTGTCGCGGCCGCGGGAAGGGGCCCTAGCAGGCTCTTTTCAAGGTTTTTTCCGGGTCATCTCGGTTTTTTGACTGGTTTGGGAGTAGCGAACCGCGCCTTCGGCCGGATGCTAAATGCACCTGAGCCATGCATAAGCTGGCTCTCCACCCTGTACTGTAGCCGTCACCAACCATCCTAGCAGTCCCTTCGCAAGCCGCACCCGCTGTGTCTCCAAGATTCAATTACCTTACCATGCACACCGAAGATACGAACCTAAGTTCACGCGCGAGCCGCCGCCGGCTCGTTGCTGTCGGCCTGATCTCGCTGGCCGCCTCAATGTCGGCTTTGGCCCAGACGGCAAACCCGCCGTCGACCTCGACCGACCAGACATCGACCGGCGGCGCCCAGCCGGTGGTCACGACGACCACCACCACGACCACCACCCAGCCGAATAAGGCCAGCGATGTGGTCGTCCTCAATGAATTCACCGTCAACGGGTCCTATGCAGGCGCCCTTGAGATGGCGGCGAACCTGAAGCAGGCTTCAAGCTCCGTCGTCGAGGTCATCGCGCCCGAGGACATCGGCAAGCTTCCTGATGTCAGCATCGCAGACGACCTCGTGCGCCTGGCGGGCCTGACCAGCCAGCGCGTCAACGGGCGCTATCAGGAGATCACCATTCGCGGCCTGGATCCGGACTTCAACGTTGGCACGCTCGACGGCGTCGAGCAGGCCACCACGGGCGACAACCGCGATTTTCAATACGACCAATACCCCTCCTCGCTTGTCGGCGGCGTGACCGTTTACAAGACGGGTGAGGCCGACATGGTGGGCGGCATCGGCGGCACGATCGACCTGCAGACCGTGTCCCCCCTCAGCTTTGACCGCAGAGTGATCGCCCTCGACGCGTACTACAAGTGGACGCATCTCGGTGAGCTCACTCCCGGACAAAAAGTGAGCGGCGAGAGCTACTCCGCCTCCTACATCGACCAGTTTGCCAACGGGACGGAGGGCATCTACGTTGGCTTCGCCCACCGGGAGAACCCCTATGAGGGCCAGCAGTTCCAGTCCTGGGGAGACGCCACGGCCCCCGACGGCAACTTGATCATGGGCGGCATGAAGATCTACGACCAGAACGACCTGCTCAAGAGCAACTCGGGCACCGTCGTGATCGAGAGCAAGCCGAACGACTTCATCCACAGCAAGATCGACCTGTTCCTCTCGTGCACCAATGAGAATCAGCTGCTGCGGGGCATGGAAGTCCCGATGTCTCAATGGGGCCCCGCGACCCTCCAGCCGGGCTACACAGTAACCAACGGGCTTATCACCCAAAGCACACTCACCCACGTCAATCCTGTCCTCCGGGCCATGGACACGGGATGGCTGTCCCATTTGGCCTCGGGCGTGTGGAACCTAGATATCGGCGAGAAGTCGGCGTGGCCGTTGAAGTTCACGATGGGCTACTCCCAGGCGACGCAGAGCAACGAGGTTCTGGAAACCTACGCGGGCCTCTATTTCGCAAATTCGGAGCCCGCAAACCAGGGTGCCACGTTTGTCGTGAGCAATCCGGCCGGCCCGAACCCCCCGACGGTTGCCTCCAACACGACCTTTGCCAACGGCGGCCAGATCTTCCTCACCGACCCGGATGGTTACGGGACGGGCGTGTACCCGGTCTCCGGCATGGAAGGCTACCTCAAGTATTTCAAGGAGAAGGATGTCCTGGACACGTACAGGCTGGCCACCAAGCACGAGTTCGAAGGGGCCTTGTTTAAGGACGTCGAGTTGGGGGTGAGCTTCACCGAGCGCTTCAAGCAGTATGGCCAGAATCCCAGCGGATACCTGGTCAACGCCAACGGCCAACCCACGGCTCCCCTGCCTCCCCTTGAAGGGACGACGAACCTGTCCTTCATCGGCAACCTGACTCCGGTGGCCTGGGACCCGAATAGCGAATACAACAGCGGGCTCGTCAAGTTCCTGCCAAACCCGAACCCGGGCAGCTGGTATGGCGACAACTACAGGGTCTGGGAAGAGGTCACCCGTCCGTTCGTCATGTTCGACATCAAGACCACGATGTTCGGCATACCGGTCGATGGCAATTTCGGCGTCATGTACAGCTGGGCGGACCAGAACTCCGCAGGATTCTCGGGCAACGGTGGTCCCATCGTTTTCCCCGTCACCGGCGGCGGGAGTTACGGCAATGTCCTTCCCAGCCTGAACCTGATCTTCAAGCCCACCTCCCAGGACCTGATTCGGTTCTACGTGGGCCGCGCGGAGATGCGTCCGACGATGTACCAGATGAGGGCGGCGCGCGACTACAGCTACAACGCAACAAACGCGCTTTCGACCACCAACAGCCCATGGGGCGCTACGGCCGGAAACCCGGCCATTCGTCCGTGGCTCTCCGACTCCGTCGACCTCTCGCTCGAGCACTACTTCGCGCACGGCAACGGCTACGTCTCGCTGTCGTTCTTCGAGAAGGAGCTCCTGACCTACATCTACGATGCGCAGACGGTGGAGAGCTTCGCGGGATACCCCTACACGGGCTCCACTCCGCCCATCATCAACTATGGCGTCGGGTCACAGTTCGTGAACGGCTCGGGCGGCAAATTGAGCGGCGTCGAGGCCAACGTACAGATCACCAGCGAGCTCCTGAGCAACGGGGCGATCAAGGGATTCGGCATCCAGCTGAATGCGGCCGTCATCGACAGCAACATCCAGCCCTGGGGGCCGAACAATCCGAGCGCGCCGCTCCCTGACATGGCGAAGAAGCAGGCGAACATCACCCTCTACTACGAGCGCTTCGGCTTCTCCGCCCGCCTCCAGGAGCATTACCAGGGGCAGGAGAGGGATTACATCGTGCAGTTCGGCGCGCCGACCTTCGCCTCACTGGGGACGCCCGGCGACGGCTACTCAATCGTGATACCCTTCCATCAGATCGACGCCCATCTTGAGTACGGCTTCAAGAACGGTCCGTTAAAGGGCGTGGCCATCTTCATTGAGGGATCGAACCTGAACAATGCCCCCCTCATCTCGTATAACAGTGGAGATCCGCGCCAGCTTGCGAATTGGCAGAAATACGGCGCAGCCTACAACACGGGTGTGTCCTATAGATTCTAACTCTAACCGTTTCCAGACAGGGGCGTCTGGTCTGTAGAACCAAGTCATGCGGCCACCGGATTAACTCTGGTGGCCGCTTTTCTAGCCGGGGGGCTGAATCGCCGCGCTGGCCCTTTCCGGATCGGCCTGCCAGCGCGCGGCCTCGTTTCCCAATTGCCGAGCCCACCCTCAGCTTGATGCCGCTTCGACGCTCGATCGGATTCTCACATAGATGGATTCAAAGCCTCCCACATGGCTGACCACCCGCTGCGCGGGCGTGTTGGCGCACATCTCCTGCCTGCCCGGCCGCTACGGCATAGGTAACCTGGGCGCAGGAACCCGGAACCTGGTCGACTTTCTCGGACGGGCCGGCGTGCGCTACTGGCAGATATGTCCCGTGGGTCCCACGGGCTTCGGCGATTCCCCCTACCAGACGTTCTCGGGGCGGGCGGGCAACCCCTATTTCATAGACCTGGATGAGCTTGCGCTTGCTGGCCTCCTCAATGACGAGGACCTTGCGCCGCTGTGCATCCTTCCGAACGACCGGGTGGACTACGGGCAGCTGTACGAGAACTTCTGGCGCGTCCTGGCGCGGTCCTATGACCGGTTCTCAGCGTCGGGCAGGGACGAGATCAACGGCCTCGGTTCGCTCGCCTTGTTCCGCAGGGAGCAATCCGACTGGCTTGAGCCCTTCGCGACCTTCATGGCCCTAAAGGCCCATTTCGGCGGACGTCCCTGGACCGCGTGGCCGGAGGCTTTCGGAAGCTGGAGCAAGGACTTGCACGCGAGCCTTCCGGAATCCGTGCGCATCGATGCCGACAGGCACGCATTCTACCAGTACCTGTTCTTCGGGCAATGGGAGAGGCTGCGCCGCTATGCCGCGGCCCGGGGTGTGGGCATCATCGGCGACGTGCCGATCTTCGTCGCGCTCGACAGCGCGGACACATGGCAGAACCGGGCGGTCTTCCGTCTCAACGGGAAGGGGGATCCGCTCGCGGTTGCCGGCGTGCCCCCGGACTACTTCTCCAACAAGGGCCAGCTCTGGGGGAACCCGCTCTACGACTGGGACTACCTTGGCCGCACCGGCTACCGCTGGTGGATCGACCGCATCCAGGCCGCGTTTGCGCTCTACGACATCATCCGGCTCGACCACTTCCGGGGCTTTGAAAACTACTGGGAGGTTCCCGCCGGCGCCTCGGATGCGTGCGGCGGCAAGTGGCGCAAGGGTCCGGGACTGCGCTTCTTCAAGGCGGTGCGCAAGGCAATCCCGGAAGCCAAGATCATCGCCGAGGATCTGGGCTACATCGGGCCGGAGGTCGTGGCGCTGCGGCACGCGGCGGGCCTGCCGGGGATGAAGATCCTGCAGTTCGCCTACGGACACGACGCGGGCAACGTCAACCTGCCGCATTTCTACACGCGGGACAGCGTGGTGTACACGGGCACCCACGACAACAACACGGCCCGGGGCTGGCTGGAGAGCATGCCGAATGGGGCGTCCGCGCAGGTCAGGGAGTATTTCCAGCTCGGCAATACGCTCTCGGCCTGGCCCGTTATCCGCGCCGCGCTCGCGACAGTCTCGCGTCTCGCGGTCATACCGATCCAGGATCTGCTCGACTTGCCGGCGGCGAGTGTGCTGAACCAGCCGGGAACGGCCGAGGGCAATTGGCAGTGGCGCTACACGGACGCCCAGTTGGAGCGCCTGGTCAGTGAACGGCTCGAGACGCTTCGGCATTGGATCAAACTTTACGATCGCTGCGGGGAGGGAATGGTGCGCGACTACAGCGAACCCCCGGCGAACCACAGCACTCACTCATGAATTCCTCACGCAGCCCGCTTGCGCTCGCCGCGATCTGGAACATGAGCTTCGGTTTTTTTGGGATCCAGTTCGGATGGGGTCTGCAGATGGCCAACATGAGCGCCATCTACCAGTACTTGGGCGCCAGCGAGAGCGACCTCGCGATCCTCTGGCTCGCCGCCCCGGTCACGGGCCTGATCGTGCAGCCGATCATCGGGTATTACAGCGACCATACATGGACGCGCCTTGGCAGGCGCCGGCCCTATTTCCTGGCTGGGGCGATTCTCGCCAGCTCCGCGCTTGTGGTGATGCCAAATGCATCATCCCTCTGGATGGCGGCCGGCCTGCTCTGGGTGCTGGACGCGTCGGTGAACATCAGCATGGAGCCGTTCCGCGCGTTTGTCGGCGATCTTCTACCCTCGTCGCAGCGCCAGCTCGGATTCTCGATGCAGAGCCTCCTCATCGGCCTTGGCGCCGTGCTCTCGGGGTCGCTGCCCTGGCTCATCACGCACCTTGGCTTTGGAGGCGGCCCGACCGCGCGGGGGTCGATTCCCCATTCGGTCCATCTCGCCTTCTACATGGGAGCGGCGGTCTTCCTCGGCTCGGTGCTCTACACCATCGTGACGACGCCCGAGATACCGCCGGATTCGTCCGCCAAGGCGGCCGCGAGCTCGGGGTGGTCGGCCTTCCTCGAGATCGTCAGGGGCATCTTTCAGATGCCGCGCATGATGCGGCAGCTCGCCGTGGTCCAATTCTTCACGTGGCTCGGCCTCTTTTGCATGTGGCTTTATTTTGCGCCGGCCGTCGGCAGGGAGATTTTCCACGGAGAACCCGGCTCCGCGGCCTATCAGGAGGGCGTCGAATGGGGCGGCGTGTGCGTGTCCGCGTACAGCTTCTTCGCGTTCCTCGTGTCGTTCGGGCTCGTGGCGCTCTCACGCGGAGGCACAGGGACGCGGGCTCTCTACCGCATCGGGCTCGTCTGCGCGGGCCTCGGGCTCATATCGACCTGTCTTTGGACGAACCATCACTACCTGCTGATCTCGATGGCGGGCGTGGGCATCGGGTGGGCCACGATCCTATCGATGCCCTACGCGATGCTGGCGGACGCGATCCCCGCCGAAAAGATGGGCTTCTACATGGGGGTATTCAATTTCTTCATCGTGCTACCCCAGATCGTGGCGTCCACGCTGCTGGGCCCGGTGGTCAAGCATCTCTTCGACGGTCGCGCGCTTCCCGCCGTCGTCACCGGCGGCGTCTCCCTGCTGGTTGCGGCGGGCGCGCTATCGTTTGTTTCCCACCCTGCCGCCAGCCCCTCCTAGGGGTGCGGGCCCCTTGACCGGCGCCGCCGTCTCGCCGCCTCCAACCTGCTTGGGCTGGCCGTGCGTGAAGTCCAGGTGATCGAAGAAAACGGTCTTGGGCTTTGAATCGACCTCGTTGCGCCTGGCGTCGAGCTGAGCGCGGTATTCCTGAGGCGTCATGCCCTTGTGCTGCTTGAAGATCCTCGCGAAATACGCGGGATCGGCAAAGCCGCCGGCGTAGGCGATCTCCGAGATGTTGAGCGACGTCGACTCGAGGGCGAGAATGGCCCCCTGGATCCGGATTCGCTGGATATAGTGAGTCAGGCGCTCCTTGGTCTCCGTGTGGAACAAGTGGGAGAGGTAGTCAGCGGAACAACCGAGGGTACCCGCGATGTGCTGCACGCTCAGCTCGGGGTTCGCGAACTGCTCGCGCACAAGGCATTTCGCGCGGAAGACCTTCCCGATGTCGCTGTTCAGCTGCCCGGTTCCCGTCTCGACGATGTTGCGGAAAAGGCCGAGGAGCGCGATGCTAAGTCCCTTGAGCACGGACCCGCGCGCGGGTCCCTGCGAGTGAAACGTATGGGTGAGGCTGTTGGCCAGCGTCAGGAAGACGTCCAGGTTGGGGGCGTCAAAGAACTCAATGACATCGATGTCGGGGTGGTGCAGCCGGGCCTCATAGGCGAAATGCAGGCTCAGGGTGTTGTTGTAGAACCCGGCGACCAGATTACGAAACGGCAGAGCCCCCTCGGAGTGGACATACTCGCCGTGGGGCACACCCGCGGGAATAATGCAGATCTCATCAGGGCTAAGGGTGAAGGAATCCTTCGGAAAATTAAAATCTGTGCGGCCCTGCAGCTGGAGGAAGAACTCCGGCCGGTAGTGGTAGTGCATACCCCTGAGGTTCTGCACCTGCTTCATCTCGTTCGGAACGCGCAGGCGCAGCCTGTCCTGCTCCGCGAGCTTGATCGCGCGGTCAAAGATGTCCCGCATCTCGGCGCGGTTGTGGTTGCTCAACCGTTTTGCGGTAAAGAGACCCGAGGGGTCTTCCTTGTCACTCGCCGAGGCAGTGGGATGGATTGGGGGCGGTGTAGCAGGGGTGGCTATACCGCGGGAGATTGTTTCACCCGCCGCGAAACTCAATTTAAAACCCGGCTGCGGGCGCCAGGGAGCCATATCGGTGACCTGCAGGCGTTAACCTACCCGCGGACGGCAGGCAGGGGGCAAGCAACGCCCAGCTTTCCGCAAGGTATGCGCAGTGAAGAGGATTGGCATGCCCTTGCGCGGTCGCAGGCTTTTCTCATGCAGCGCAGCATCTTCCCGGCACCCCGCCTTCAAAGGATGCGGCTCACGGACCTTCCGGCGGGCACTGCGGGCCGGGTATGCGAGCTTGCCGGGGAGCCCGAGGTCTGCGTGCGCCTTCGCGAGATCGGGTTCTGCGAGTCGGCGGTTATAGAGAAGATCGCCGGGAAGAGGATGCTGATCTGCCAGTTATGCGAGACGCGCATAGCCTTGAGCGATGCGGCAGCCAGCTACATTATGGTTGAGCCGATCTGAGGGGAAACCCGAGATTGCATCCATCTGCCGGCGCAATATGGCTTTGAAGGCGGGAGGCATTGATGCCACTCATTAATGGAGCCGTCCGCCGGCGGCCCGAAGACCATGTTCGAAAAAAAGGGAGACAAGCTGCTGCCGTGGCCGAAGTTCGCGCGAAGGATGGCCCTGTCGTTCGCTCTGACGCTCGCCGTCGTCTCCGTCTCGCTTCTGGCCGGCGTTCTTGGCTACCACCTGGTCACCGGGCTTTCCTGGATAGACTCGCTCCTCAACGCCTCGATGATTCTGGCCGGAATGGGCCCGGTCGACCCGATGAAGGACACGCCGTCCAAGCTCTTCGCGTCGGCCTACGCGCTTTTCAGCGGCGTGGTCTTTCTTTCCGCCGTGGCAATTGTCCTGTCGCCGGTCCTCCACCGCATCGTGCATTCGTTTCATATCGAGGAGGATCAATCTTAGCCCCTTGCGGCGCTTCCCGTGCCCCTGGGCCTCCGCAATACCGACCATGAAGAAGATCAACACACGGGAGATTCCGGAGGAATCCTGGAGCTCCCCGAAGGGAAAGTACGGGATGGCCGACAGGAACATCTCGATCGCGCTGGGCCGCGACCCGAATTCGACCGACCTGCTGAAACGCCACCCGTTCGACGTCGAGATTTGCCGGATACCTGCGGGCAAGAGCGCGTGCCCCTTTCACTCGCACAGCGCACAGTGGGAGTTCTACCATGTCATTTCGGGTGCGGGTGCGGTGCGCGACAAGGAAGGCACAACGCCTGTGGAGACCGGCGACTCTTTCATATTCGAACCGGGCGACCCCCATCAGATCATCAACGACAGCGACGACGACCTGGTTCTCTACATTGTTGCGGACAATCCCGTCGGCGAAACCTGCTATTACCCCGACAGCAAGAAGTGGCTCGTCCGGTCGCCCGAGCGGTCAATCATCCGGTCCGAACCGATCGACTATCACGAGGGAGAGGAATAGCCGCCAGAGGGGTGGCCCAGCCCACCCGCGACGGAGCTGCGACTACGCGAAGTTGCGCGGTTGACAGCGTTTACAACCGAGGGTTTCTTCGTATTCGACAGGATCCGTCTGACCACAGGAGTTGTGACGGCCCAAGGATCCGGGACCGTTCATTGGATACCCAAACCCGGTGCTTCTCGCATTTCTCACCCCTTCGATCACGGCGCTTGCGGCACTGGGCTTGTGCGGGCTGGCCGCGGCTGCGGCCATCGTGGCATTTTTCCGGCCGGGACGTCGTGCGAAGGCGAGTCCTCCGGTGTCCGCGCCGGCCGCCCCCGCGGCGCCCGAATCCGAGAGCAAAGCCGGGTTGGCGAACTACCAGCTGATCTTGGACACGCTCGACCGTTCCAACGTCCTCCTTTGGTGGGGCCGGGTGATAAGGGAAGGCACCGGGATGAATTGGACGATCCGGACGCCGCCGCAGCTAAAGGTGAATCCGATCTTCCGGCTGGCCTCCCTCAAGGACAAGGACTGGCTGTGGAACAACGACCAGTCCCCGGACCATGAGCGCATGGACAGGACCGCCGAGCGCGCCCTTTTGGACGGGGCGAGCGGCTATCAGCAGGAATTCCCAATAATCGGTACGGACGGACTGCATTGGCTCAGTGAGGAGGTCATCATCCACCCGGGGGGGCCCAACGAGTGGAATCTGGCCGGCGTGATCGTTGATATCACCAAGAGGCACGAGGCCGAGGACGCGCGCAGGACGACCGAGAGGCAGCTGGAGCAGATCCTGAAGGGGGCCGATTGCCTGCTGTGGCAGGCCATCGTCACCGGCGACCCGGACATCCAGCTGCAGTGGCAGATGTTCGTTCCGCCCTCCATCCTCTTCAAGAGGATCTTTGGCGAGAATGCCGGCCCCGAGAAGGACAGGCTTTGGACGGAGGAAATGGTGCCGGAATGGAAGGAGATCCAGAGGGCGTCCCGGGACGCGCTGCGCCAGGACCGGCCCGACTATGAGCAGGAGTTCCACGTGGCGAACAACGCCAACACGTTTCTTTTCCGTGAGCACGTCAAGGTCACCCGGCTCGGGCCCAACATGTGGAACCTGGTCGGGGTCGTTGTCGACATCACCGCGAGGCGCGAAGCCGAGCTCGCCCTCGCCGCCGAGAAGGAACGTCTTGCAGTCACGCTCGGCAGCATGAGCGAAGGCGTGATCACCATCGATCACCGCGGGAAGGTCCTGTTCATGAACAAGGCGGCTGCCGAGATGACGCAGTGGACGGCCGAGGAGACCGTGGGCCGCGACGTGACCGAGATATGCCTTCTCAAGAATGCAGCGAGCGGCCGCGAGACGGCGCTTCCGGTCAAGGATGTCCTCGAGGAGGGCATCCATGCCGAGGTGCCCGCACAGACGCTGATGAAGGGCCGCTCGGACCGGATGCGCCTTGTCGAGGGCCGGCTCGTCCCCGTCGCCAACGTCTCCAGCAAGAGGGTCGGCGCCGTGCTGGTCCTGCGCGACATAACGGAGCGCCAGCGCATGGAGGAGAAGCTCCAGAACGCCGCCAAGATGGAATCGGTTGGGATACTTGCCGGCGGCATCGCCCACGATTTCAACAACATCCTGACTGCCATCCTGAGCAACCTCACGCTCCTCCAGCTCGACCTGAGCGGCATGCCCGAGCAGGCGAGCATGCTGGACGACGCGGTGCTGGCGACGAAACGCGCCGCCGAACTCACCTTGCAACTGTTGACCTTCTCAAAGGGAGGCGATCCCGTCCGTTCCGCCGTCCATCTCCCGGAGGTGATCCGGGAGGCCACGACCTTCGCGCACCGCGGGTCAGGGGTGAAGAGCGAATTTGACATGGCCGCGGGCCTTTGGGCGGCGGATGTCGACAAGGCCCAGATCAGCCAGGTCATTCAGAACCTCGTGATCAACGCCACGCAGGCCATGCCGAACGGCGGGACGCTCCGGA
>CAZHPC010000002.1:74346-80456 GCA_964534685.1 uncultured Opitutaceae bacterium | reverse complement strand
CCAGCTGCTCGTGGGGCTGGCTCCAGTAGTTGTTCTCGAGCTGGAAGCGCGCCTCGGAGAACGCCTGCGACGAGGACAGCCCCCGATGCGCACCGGTGCACGCGACCAGGTACCTTCGGTAGCTTTCCTGGACGGTCAGGATGTCGAAGAGGGTGAGCAGGCTCGGGGTGTCCCCGCGGCCAGAGGCGCAGGCGGCCTTCACGGCACGGACAAGGCGGATTCCCCAGGCGATCTTGTCCCTCGCCTGGGGCACAAAGAACTCGTCGCGGCTTGCGGCCTCCTCGACCGACAGGGCGGTATCCACGATCAGCTTCGCGCACGTGTCGGCGGGGATCTCGTCCATCGCGAGCAGGTTGAGGCGCACGGCGGGACGCCATTCGGGGGGGGCCCAGGACGGGCGCGTGCGCAGGAGGCAGAGGTCCTCCTCGCGGCCGTGGTGGCGGAGGAGCGACTCGATGGCCTGCCACTCGTTTCCCTTCTCGCCGCAGACGAATCCGCCCCAGGGCGGGACCCTGTACCTCAGGCGGCGGCAGGAGTCGGACGCCGCTTGAAGGGCCTGCGCGCTCTGCTCGGAAAGGCTTCTTATCCGGCCGATCTCCCCCTCGATGGCCGCGGCCGCGCTGCTCCCGCTTTCGGCATCGAGCCGCGCCGAGTCCAGGCGCGCGATCTCAAAGCCCAGGTCGCGGGAGAGGGCGCGGTGGCCTTCCCTGAGCCGCTCAAAGTCGAGGCTCGACGGGCTTCCCGACCATTCGGGACGCTCGACGCCCCGCTCGTTGACGCAGAGCGAGTGCAGCCTCGGGATGATGCAGGCCAGCGTCTTTCCCGACCCGGTCGCCCCCGTAACGCATCCGCCCCTGCAGCCGGCGTTGCGGTCGACCGTCACGCCGGCGTACGAATACATGGCCCCCGGGTGCCTCAGGTACACGGGCCTTTGCTGCTTTGGGCCGAGAAGCACGTGTGCGAGCGCGGCCCACGCCGCCGGCCGCGTCCACCATTCGATTCGGGTGATGACGAGCGCGATCCGAGCGTGCTGCCCGTGCCGAAGGCATGCGGGGATCCAGTCGAGGGGCGCGAGCGTCCCCAGCGCCTGGAGAAGATGGGCCATTAGCGCGGCTCCGAGGGCCACGGCGAGCGCCTCGGCAACCCTTGCCAGGACATAGAGCGCGTACTCGGGCCGGGTCATCCCCGGAACCGATATTAACTCACTTTAATAGACAAGTCTAATGATGGGCGCCCTGGGACACGCGCCTGCCGCTCAGTGCCAGCGGCCGCCGTGCCACGCCCACCGGCCGCCAACCCTGCCCCATCCGCCGCCGGCCCATACGGCACCCCTGAACGGCCTGTGGGCATAGTGGCCACCGTGCCAGTACCAGCCGATCCCGCTCCAACCCCAGTAACCACCGAGCCATACGTAGTCGGGATAAGGGCACACGGGCACGGTCTCCACCAGGGGAGCTGGGGGTTCGTAACCGACCACCGTTCCGTCGGCCATGTCGGGTGCGGGCGGAGGGGGCGTGCCGGGAGAGGGAACTGCCGCAGCTGCCACTGGAGGCGCGGGAGGGGGCTCTGCGGTCGCTTGGGGGGTGGCGGGGCCTTCCGGCGCACCGGGCGCGGTCGGGGGGCTCTGCGGCTGGGCGGGCGGGCCGCCTACGGTCCATGCCCCGTCAACCCACACCCATCCAGCGTTGCCCTGTATCCAGTGGCCGGCGACCCATGAGGCGCTCGGCGAAGGAGGGAGCTCCCAGTGGCCCGGCACCCATACCCAGCGCTGGGCCACATTGTTCCAATGTCCTGCCATCCAAACATATCCGGGCCCCGGGGCAGGCGTGACCTGCTCGCCGACCACCTGTGTGGCCTGGGGCTGATAGACGGCATTCTGTGTGTATGACGGTGCCGCGTAATAATATCCGGCAGAGGGATAAGGATAATAGAGTGGCACGGCTAGATTCAGCCGAAACCCGACGTAGGCGTTGGCGTGCGTGGGCGCGCCCAGCGCAAGTGCTGCGGGAATCAGGAACAGGCTCTTGGCATTCATGTTATTTGTCGGAGTAAGACGTCTTTCAGTGACAAAGGATACACCCCCAAGGTTCCGCGGGCAAATGAACCACGCGCGCCGCTGCGTCAGAGCATGGCGCGCAGGCCCGGGACCCGCCGGGCCATATCCGAGACGAGAAAGCTCCCGGCCAGCCCTGCCGCCGTCAGGATCGACACCTTGAAGAAGGGATTGGCGTCCAGCGGCCGCAGCCAAAGCGTGAAGAGGATGAGCACGACCGGATGAAACAGGTACACGCCGAATGATCTCTCGGAGAGCCAGCGGGCGAGGGGCGTCGAGGCGTCGAGCCACCGGCAGCAGAACGCCAGGGAACCAAGGCCGAGACAGAGGCCCGCCAGCTGCTCCCACGCAGCCAGACCAAGGGCCTCCGGGTGCCAGCCTCCCGATATCGCCTCCATTCCTTTTCCCTTGAGCACGCCCGCGGCCACCAGCACAACCGCGAGCGCGACCGGACCCAGGACCAGGCCCGTCCATCCCGCCCGGCGAGCAAGTGCCGAGCGGGCGAGGTCAACGAGCCAGCCGGCGCGGGCAGCGGCAACCCCCGTGCCGAAGGCCATGATGTACTGCGGGAAATAGCAGAGCTGCATGTTGAGGACCGACTGGCCCACCGGCTGGACGGTCCTGACGAGAAAGGTGGCCGCGACAAGGGCTCCCGCCCAGATCCCGATCGCCCCGGCCCCGGGAAGCCGGCCCGGGGGCGCGGGGTCGGCCTTGGGGCTTGGCCCGAGGGAACGCCATGCAGCGAGCGCGGCCGAGAAGATCAGCAGGGCGGCGGCAAACCACATCGGGCCTGTCCCGCTCAGGAATCGGCCCGTCAGGAAGTACCTGAAATACACGCCCGGCGGACCGTAGTCGTTCCCGTTCGGGTTTATGAGGTACACAATTGCGGGGTGGAGGGCGACAACGTAGAGAAGCGTCGGCGCGCCGAGCCTCAGGAGGCGCTCGCGCATGAAGCCGGCCGGCCCGCGGCGCACGAGAGACCCGTGCGCGAAATAGCCCCCGATCAGGAAGAGTATCCCCATGAAGAAGGCCTGCAGGTGCCCCTGCCAGAACGCGAAGACGACCTTCGTCGCCATCGGAGGGTTTGGGGGCTCCTGGACGTACCAGCTGCCGATGTGGCTGTAGGTCACGCACGCATGCATGTTGACCACGAGCACGATCACCATCGTGCGAAGCTGATCAATCCACGCCAGCCGCTCCCTAGCCTTCGAATCGTTGGACACCGGTGCGCAGGAGATCAGCATCCCCCTGCGTTGTCACCAGTAGAAGAAGTCGCCGCGGGCGAAATTGGTCGTGGTCGGGGTGCCGGCTGGCTGGCGCTGCTTCAAGCCGAGGTCGTACGAGAAATTCCGGGTCTTGGGCTGGATGTACACCGAATCGTTGATGGCCGCCTGGTGCCCGTTGCCGACGTAGTTTCCCGTGAAAAACTTGGACGTGAACAGCTGGCCGAGCGAGCCGTTGAGCGTCAGCGTGAGTCCGGTGGGCGGATTTGGGTCGTACCAGTCCTCGATCATCCGGACGAGGTTCTGGACGCCGCCGCTGTTGACGTTGCCGGAGGAGTTCGACGGCGTGTTTCCCGTGAGGATCGCCGCATTGATGGTCATGATCGACCCGGAGCCGTCTGCGTTCGACGGCCGGTCGGTTATCTTTTGGGTGTTCTGCTCGTTCACACTCCAGCCCGCGGAGACCGCCGTAATCGCGTCTCCGAGGATTGCGGCCGGGTTGTTCACCATCGTCCCGCCGACGCTGATCTGCGTCGTATTGTAGTCTCCCTGGATGTAGATGCCGTTGTTGGAGACAACCGAGAATCCCAGGGGATTGCTGTTCTGATCGTTGACGGCGGGCGTCGTTTGCCCCTGGGTCAAGAGGATCCCGTTCAAGTTGCCCGGGGCCCCAATGCCCCCTTGCGACGTCGGCGCATTGTTGGTCTTGTCGTAGATGTAGACCACGCCGTTGTACGCAGCCGCGAGCGAGGGATCCGCAGTAATGGCGGCCTGGATCGCCGTGTTCAGGGCGCCGACATTCACCGTCGTGAGATTGACCCCTGAAGCACCCGCGTTCATCTCGCGCGGATCATTCATCAGGACCCGCGTCTGGGCTGGGGGAATGATATTGTTGATGTTCGCCGAAAAATCGCCGTCGTAGGCCGAAAGGTTGGCGCCGGGATTAAGGGCGTCCGTGCTCGCATAGCCGACGTGCACGGTCGGCGTGGATGCGAGGGACGACTGACTGATGGTGACCACGAGGGCCGCGGTATTGTACATCCGGCTCTCCTGCACCACGGGATCCTCGGGGATCAAGTGGCCGTTGGTATCCAGGGGCGGCGGGGCGATGACCGCGCGGTAAACCTCGTTCGGGTCGACCTGGTTCTGCAGGTTCTCATAGGCGGTCGGGTAGGTGGCGATGTCCGTGGCGACGTCGACGCCCCCGATGAAGCTCGATTGCGATGCGTTCTTGACGACCTGGAGCTGGCGCTGGGCAGCCTGGTCCGGGGGATCGGGCGCCAGGGGATTCGGATTGTAGACCGGGTCGGAAAGCGCGCCCGAGCCCACGAGGCGGTCGGTTTCCCCGGAGAGGGGGTCGGAGGCGCCGTTGTAGTCCTGGAAGTAGTAGGCCGTGTCCGAGATGGTGAGCTTGTAGCCCGTCTGCGAGCCCATGTAGGCGCTGGCGTTCGTCGAAATGGGCCCTGTTATCGTCATGTTGCCGCCCGCCGCGATCTCGATGTTCCCCTGGTAGAACACGGCGAACTGGAACAGAGATGTGCTCGAGAAGACGAAGTGGCGGCCCGAATGGTAGGTGATGGTCCCAAGGACCGAACTCGCTGTCGACGCGCTCGTCTCCGCGATGAAGTAATAGTTCTTACCGATCGAGAGCGTTCCGGGGACGATGCCCGACGCCCCGCCGTCGGCCGTGCCCTGGATCGGGGTGAAGTGAATATACCGCGTGACCGACCAGGTGTTGCCATTCACAGGGCCTTGGAACGTGGCGTAGAACGGGAGGTTCTTGTTGGTTCCGTTGCAGAGCGTGCCCAGGGGCGGGATGTTCTCGGCATTGGCCTCCGGTTGCTTCGCGAGAAGGGCCGACTTCCACGTGTAGAAAAGATTCTCCATTTCGCTGTCGGAGAGCTCCTTTGCCTGGTCGAGGAGGGCCTGCCGCTTCGAATTGAGGTAGGTCGTGAGGCTGTAGGAAAGGATCCCCGCCGCTGCGAACGACAGGATGACGATGACGATCAGGACAGCCAACAGCGCGCTGCCGCGACGGAGATCTTTTCTGGGCTTATGGATGCGCACGGCCACTTCAGGGTCTTAGGAATCGGGCGGAGGCGTCGGCGTCGGAGTCGGCGACGGCGTCGGAGTCGGCGTCGGCGTTGCCGTGGGTGACGGAGTCGGCGACGGCGTGGGCGACGGGGTCGGCGACGGGGTGTGCGTCGGGGACGGCGTCGGCGTCGGAGTCGGCGACGGGGTATGCGTGGGCGACGGAGTCGGAGTAGGAGTCGGAGTCGGCGACGGAGTCGGCGACGGCGTCGGCGTCGGGGACGGAGTGGGCGACGGAGTCGGAGACGGGGTATGCGTGGGCGACGGCGTCGGCGAGGGCGTGGGTGTGGGCGACGGGGTCGGCGATGGAGTCGGCGACGGGGTCGGAGTCGGTGTGGGCGACGGGGTATGCGTGGGCGACGGCGTCGGCGTCGGGGACGGTGTTGGCGACGGAGTCGGCGACGGCGTCGGCGACGGGGTATGCGTGGGCGACGGTGTTGGCGACGGAGTCGGAGTTGGTGACGGAGTCGGGGTATGCGTGGGCGACGGAGTCGGCGACGGTGTGTGCGTGGGCGACGGGGTCGGCGACGGAGTCGGAGTCGGTGACGGAGTCGGAGTCGGTGTGGGCGACGGGGTATGCGTGGGCGACGGAGTCGGTGACGGAGTCGGTGACGGAGTGGGCGACGGGGTATGCGTGGGCGACGGAGTCGGCGACGGTGTGTGTGTGGGTGAAGGTGTCGGAGTCGGTGACGGCGTCGGCGACGGTGTGTGGGTCGGGGACGGGGTCGGCGACGGAGTCGGCG
>CAZHPC010000002.1:0-74246 GCA_964534685.1 uncultured Opitutaceae bacterium | reverse complement strand
TCGGCGACGGTGTGTGGGTCGGGGACGGGGTCGGCGACGGAGTCGGCGACGGGGTATGCGTGGGCGACGGCGTCGGCGACGGTGTGTGGGTCGGGGACGGGGTCGGCGACGGAGTCGGCGACGGGGTCGGCGACGGAGTCGGCGACGGGGTATGCGTGGGCGACGGCGTCGGCGTCGGGGTCGGAGTCGGGGACGGAGTCGGGGACGGGGTCGGCGACGGGGTCGGCGTTGGAGACGGCGTGTGCGTGGGCGACGGCGTCGGCGAGGGTGTCGGCGAGGGCGACGGTGACGGCGACGGCGTATGAGTGGGCGACGGAGTCGGCGAGGGTGTCGGCGAAGGGGTCGCTGTGGGCGACGGCGTCGGCGAGGGTGTCGGCGAAGGTGTGGGCGTCGGTGTCGGCGAGGGCGTCGGCGACGGCGACGGTGTCGGGGAAGGTGTCGGGGTGGGAGTCGGCAGGTACACCAGGCTGAACGACTGGCCAGACTTGTTCGCAAACACGGCGTTCACCGTGTTGTTCGAGTAGAAACTTGAGCTTCCGGTCAGGACCTTGCCGGTGCCCTCAGTGGTGGGCGCGGCAAGCGAAAGCTGGACGCCCACATAGACGGTCCCGTTTCCACCGGTGACCTTCGTCTGCGGAACAAAGGGATACTGGGTGCCTCCCACGGTTGCGGGCAGGGACTTCGCGACGACCATGGTCGAGGGCATTCCGACGGTCGCCGGGTACCACCACAACTGGAGGTCGCCCGTGCCGGGATCAGACTGTATCGAGTAGGAGCGCTGGCGCTCAATCGTCGCAACCTCGCTGGCGGTGACAACGGACGTCGGATCCGCACCCGAGATATTTGCGAGCGTGTCGGCGAGGTTGATGGTCCATGTCCCTCCCCCCACCGGCCCGCTGGCGGACGCGATTTGGGAGCCGGATCCTCCGAGGTTCGGATACGGAAGCTTCAGGAAATCTCCCGCCTGTGGCACGAGGTAATCGGGAGGCTGGGCCGCGGGCATCTGTATCTGGATGGAGCTGGACGTTAGGGCGGTGTTCGCAAGCACGGAGCCCTGGCCGCCCACATTGATGCGATAGGTGAAGCCCTTGAAGGCGTTCGAGGAGCCGTTCTGGCCGGAGAAGGCGGCCGGCAGAAGGTCGGCGGACCGAGCCATCTCCCTTGTCAGATGTTCAAAGACGTACCGTCCCTTGGCCGTCGTGTCGTTGATTGCCGTCGTCTTTGTCGAGCTGACCACGCCGTTCACGAGGAAGGCGACGACCGCCACCATCAGCAGGCACGCGATGCCGAGCGCCACGACCATCTCCACCATCGTGAATCCGACCTTGGGAGGGGTGCGGCGCGCGTTGCCACTGCGCCGGCCTGGATCTTCCGCGTGTAATTTCATGGTACGGCCCTTATGTTCGAAATACTCTGCTTCATTGTGCCGCCGAACAGGGGATAGCTGATCGAGAAGTCACCCTCCAGCATGTACCCAGCCGACTTGTTCTGGACGAGAAGGGTCGTTTGGCCTGTCGAATCGTAAAGGTACCACACGCTGCGGGTCACCGTGGCCGTGATGGGCGCACCGGTGTTGTCACCCAGCAGCACCTGGTAGCCGTAGGAGCCCACCGTGAGGTATCCGGTGGAGCCATCCGAGTTCGTCCAGCTGATGCCCGTCCCAAGCGGAGTCTGGTTCCCGTAGTTCGGGCCCGGGTTCGGATCAACCGTCGTCTGGAACATCGGCAGCGTGTTTCCGGAGGTGTCCGTTGTCTGCTGCGTGAGAAACTGGTCCGAGAGAGACTTAATGATGTAGCGCGCATGGTCGTTGTAGCGCGCCTTCGCGGCGACCCTGTACGCACCGATGAGCACCGAGAGGATCGCGAGGATGATCATCGACAGGAGCACCGTCGCAACCATGACCTCCACGAGGGTGAAACCTCTCCGGGACGCCGTGCGGCGCCTTCCCAAACGGGAAATCTGCACGGGAGCTGAATTTGCTAATTGCACTGTGTGGTTGCTGGTGTCTGGACCTGACTCTTCTTGTCGTAATTGCATTGCAACAAGAGGGCCCTTTCAACGCAATTCTGCGTCAAACTATTGTAATACGTAACTACCGCACAACCGCATGCAACACTTGGGCCTGCTGTTCACGCTGGCGCTCCTGGCGACCAATCTCTGGGGCCTGATGCTGATTGCTGGGACCTATTGGCGCAACCGCTGGTTCGCCATGGTGGCCGCGCCAATTCTCGCAGTGACAGGCATGTACGCGATCGAGTGCCAGCACGGCCTGGGTCCGTCGCTGCCCGGTCTCGGGCTTTTTTCGACCCTGGTCTCGGTGGCGCTCATAGGCCTGAGCTCGGTTTCATGGGAGCCGGCGGGCGTGGGCCCAAGGGCGACGGGGCTCCTCCGGGAGTGGCGGAGGGAATTCGCCCCCGGAAGGCTCGTCGGCTGCAGCGCGGCCTTCGCCGCGATCTTCCTGTACGCAATGCTGTGGAGGTTCGCGTACCCCGACATCGACGGGTCGTCCGAGAAGATCGCGGACTTCTCCTACATCTGCAGCTATTATCCCGGCGACACGATACCGGTTCCGGACGCGTGGTTCTATCCCTACCTCTCCACGCAGTATTACAGCTTCCAGCACTACGGCGCCGCCCTGATGGGAAGGGTGCTGTCGATACCGCCCGGGGAGGCCTACAACATCGCGTTCTGCCTGCTGATCGCCCTGAGCGGCGCCGCCTTTTCGGGAGCGGTTGTGCTGGCCGCCCGGAAACTCTGGGTCCGGCTTCTGGTGGTCGCCTGCTTTGTGGTGGGGGGAATGGGCACGACACTCCTTGTCCACCTGACCGACCGGAACGTGCATCCGTGGACCAGCATGCGGTACATCGGCAGCGCGCCCATGGACAAAGCGCCGCTGGGGACCTGGATCAAGGCCTACCAGTCCCGGTTTGAGCGCATGGAGCTTCCGGGCGAGCCGTTCTCCTATTCCATCTACCTGGGTGACTACCACGCCCCGCTGTCCGGCTATTATCTGCTGGGCCTTGGTGCGATGGCGGTGCTCCTCTGGTCCCGCTCGGGGAAGGACCGTTATGCCGTCATCGCGGGATGCACGCTCACATGGACCCTGCTCGCAAACACGTGGATCCTTCCCCTGCAGGCGATCGGGATCGGCGCGTGGCTCCTCGTCAATTACAGGGACTGGAGGCGGCTCGTGCCCGCGGTCGCCTCCGGCGCGGCGGTTGTCTGGCTTCTCGGCTGGGTCTACCTGTCGGCGTTCACCTCGTCGGCCGCGGGTTACGGAGCCGCGCTCAGGCTGGTCCCCTGGAACGAGCACACGCCGCCCCTTCTCCTGCTGCTGTTCATGCTGCCGACGATCGCCCTCATCCTGCTCGGCCTCGTGTCCGGAAGCCCCCAGGGCCGGCGGCTCGGGGCGCTGTGGCTCTTCTTCCTTCTGTTCTCCGAGTACTTCTACGTCGACGACATCTATTCGGGCATGTACGACCGCTTCAACACGACCCTCAAGTGGTGGCCGTGGGTTGCGGCGGGCACGCTGATGACGCTCGGGCCCTTTGTCCTCGAGCAGGCCAGGCGCCGCTGGATCCGCGCCGCGGGGCTCCTGTTCTGCCTCTACCCGTGCTTCTACGCCCTCGACCTGTGGAGGCCCTTCCACGAGGGGCCGAAGGCGTCGATGGGCCGGATGGAGGGCACCACCTACCTCACGAAGGACGAGTTCCCGAGGCTCATGCTCGGGCGGCTGAAGGTAGAGGCGCCCGGCGTGGTCGTGGAGCGCCCCGACAAGGAGGGAGGATTCACGAATTCCGCGGTGATCCCCCTGTTTGCGGGCCAGCGGATGTGGCTCGGATGGTACGGGCACGAGCTCCTGTGGCGGGAGTTCCGCGAGGACGTGAGGAAGCGCCATGAGAGCCTGATCAGGCTGTTCGACGGAGAGATGCCGGGCGCGGGAGAGTGGCTTGTCGCGCAGGGAATCGACTACGTCCTCTGGTACCGGGAGGGCGACGCCCCCGAGCTCTGGAGGAAGGTGAATGCCTCGGTGGGCCCGGAGTATGTCTGGTGCGACATCCTCACCTACCAGGACGAGCGGGAGGACGGAAGGCGTGTCGGGCTATGGAAGCGGGTCCCTGCCGCGCCGTGATCCTCAGGGCCTTGCGTCCCGCAGCTTCTCGAACATGTGGAGCGCTGCGCCGACCACCTGGTCCATGTTGAGGTAGCGGTACTGCGCCAGGCGGCCGATGAAGGTAACGCCGGGCTCGCGCTCGGCGAGCTCCCGGTACCGCCCCGCAAGCGCGTCGCTCTCCGGGCCGGGGACGGGATAGTTGGGGTCGCTCTCGCCGGGCCTGTACTCCGCGGGGAACTCGCGCACAAGGTTCGACGAGCGGCTCACCTGGCCCGTGACGTGTTTCAGCTCCACGGTCCTCGTGAAGGGTTCGGGCCCGGGATAGTTCACCTGGAGGACGGGCTGGACGAAGCCTCCGGCGGGAACGCCTCCCTCGTCCAGCTCCTCCAGGGCGTAGCGCGCGGTGCGGTAGGGCAGCGGGCCGAACCGGCAGTCGAAATACTCGTCGAGCGGCCCCGAGTAGATCAGGTGGCGGTGGCGCACGAGCCGCACAACGTCGCGGTAGTCCGTCTCGAGGCGAAGGTCGGCCTTCGAGGCCTCGAGGATCGCCTCGAACATGGGATCGTAGCCGAGCCTCGGCAGGGCCTGGAATTCGTCGCGGAAATAGCGCTCGTCGAGGCCCGTGTGGATCGGGATCCGGCGGCACACGGAGGCGTCCAGGGCCTCGGCCGGCCGGCCCCACTGCTTCTCGGTGTAGCCCTTGTAGAAGAGCTCGTAGAGCTCGTGCCCCACCGAGGAGAGGATGGCCTCCTTGGAATTGGAGGGGGACGCGATCGGGACGGCGCTGCGGGAGAGGTAGGCCTTGAAGTCGTCCTCGGTCGCCGCGGGGTTGCGGCTGAACTGGCGGAAGGTCCCGAGGTTGATCGGGAAGCTCCAGTAAGTCCCGCGGGTGAAGACGTTCACGCGGTACTTGGCTTCCGTCCACTGCGTGAATCGGCTCAGGTACGTGCGGACGAGCTCCGAGTTCGTGCGGAAGTAGTGCGGGCCGTAGACGTGATAGAAGAGGCCGTTGCGGTCCTTGCGGTCGTGGCAGTTGCCGCCGATGTGGTTGCGCCGCTCGACCACGAGGCAGGTTCTCCCGAGGGAGCCCAGGCGCTCGGCGAGGACGAGGCCCGACAGGCCCGCCCCGACGATCAGGTAATCGTAGCTGTCGCGCATCCCCTAATGCCCTAGCCTGTAAACGTCGCGGTGCAACCGCAGGGCCTTGGGTACAAACCCCCACAAGCGCACGGTGGGGTGGCCCCCGATGCGGTCGCGGAAATGGATCGGCACCTCGAGAAAGCCCTCCGGTTCCAGAAGGAGGGCCATGGCAATGTTCGCGAGGTTGAAATCGGCCGGGATCCTCCGCGCGGCGGCTGCGGCGAGGGGCGCGCGGTACAGGCGGTACGGCACGTTCGTGTCGTTGAGCCTCGTGCGGCGTGCAAACTTGAGCGAGGCGCGCAGCACGCGGCTGATCAGCCAGCGCGCGATCCCGTCGTCCCTGGTCCTGCGCCGTCCGTAGATCGAGGCGGCCTTGTCCCTGAGCGCCCACACTCCGGCAAACCAGGCGGGATCGCACTGGCCGTCCGAGTCGATCTGGAACACGTAGGCCGCGCCCATCGCGGCCGCCTCGATGTAGCCCACGAGGCAGCTCTGGCCATGGCCCCGGTTCGTGTGCCGGTGCACCCGAAGGTCGGGCCAGCCGAGCGCCGCGAGGCGCGAGGGGGTGTCGTCGGTCGACCCGTCGTCGACCACGAGGATCTGGAAGCGCCCGTCGCCGACCGTGCGGGCCAGCTCCGCGCGCCACTCCGAGAGAACGGGCACGATCGCGTCCTCCTCGTTGAAGACGGGCACGATGAGAACGAGCTCGGGCGGTGGGTTGGGCACGGTGCGTTGCGCGTCTTGGCCGGATGGACTTGGGCGCGGGATCGTCGCATCCGGCGGGGGGTCTACGCAACGCCAAACCCCAGGCCGAGCAGGGCCGGTGCGCGCGGAAGGCCTTGATTCAATGATTTTTGACCATTCTCCGGTCAGGGCGAGTCGGGCAGCTTCGGATAGTCCGTGTAGCCCGTGGCCCCGGACGCGTAGAAAGTCTCGGGCTGAGGCTCGTTCAGCGGGGCGTTCAGGGCGAAGCGCCGGGGCAGATCGGGATTCGCGATGAACGGCGTTCCAAAGGCGACCGCGTCCGCCTCGCCCGAGGCGATGACCTTCTCCGCGGCCTCCCGCGAGAACTTCTCGTTCGCGATGTAAGCGCCCCCGAACGCCGCCTTCAGCTGCGGCCCGATTCGGTTCGGGCCGACCGACTCTCGCGCGCAGATGAACGCGATCCGCCGCCGGCCAAGCTCGCGGGCCACGTAGCCGAACGTCGCGGGGGGGTTCGAGTCGCCCATTGACTGGCCGTCGCCGCGCGGGGCCAGGTGCATGCCGACACGGCCCGCACCCCAGACGGAGATCGCGGCGTCGGCCACCTCGAGCATCAGCCTCGCGCGGTTCTCGATGCTTCCCCCGTAGCCGTCCGTCCTGCGGTTGGTGCTGTCCTGAAGAAACTGGTCGAGCAGGTACCCGTTCGCGCCGTGCACCTCCACGCCGTCGAAGCCCGCGGCGCGGGCGTTCTCGGCGCCCTTTCGGTAGGCCTCCACGATGCCCGGGATCTCGCTCGTCTCGAGGGCGCGCGGCGTCACGTAGGGCCTCTGCGGGCGGACGAGGCGGACGTAGCCCGACGGGGCGATCGCGCTCGGCGCCACGGGCAGCGCTCCGTCGAGGAAGCACGGGTCGGAGATCCGCCCCACGTGCCAGAGCTGCAGGATCATGCGGCCGCCGGCCGCGTGAACCGCGGCCGTTATCGCGGCCCAGCCCGCAACCTGCTCCGGCGACCAGATGCCGGGGGTGTCCGCATAACCCACGCCCATCGGGGTCACCGCGGTCGCCTCGGAAATGATCAGCCCCGCCGAGGCCCTCTGAACGTAGTACTGCGCCATGAGCGCGTTCGGGACGCGCCCCCCGCCCGTGGCGCGGGCGCGCGTGAGCGGCGCCATGACGACGCGGTTTGGGAGGCGGATTTCACCGAGGGTGACGGGGTCGAGGAGGCCGGGCATGGGATCAGGATGGTGCGCAAGACACCCACAATTCTCGATTTGTCGAGTCGCGGCGGCGCGGGCGGCCTATTCCGAAAGGAGCTCCGCGCCCTCGAGGGCCAGCATGCGTGCCTTTGTGCGGACGCCGCCCGGCGCGGAGAACCCCGTCATCTTGCCGGAGGCCGACACCACGCGGTGGCACGGCACGATGAGCGGCCAGGGATTAGCCGATAGAGCCGCGCCCACCGCGCGCGCCGACTCGGGCCCCAGGGCGAGGGCCCTGGCGATCTCGCCGTAGCTGTTCTTGAAGCCGGGCTTGATCGACTGGGCCTGCAGGTAGACGGCCTTCTGGAATTGGCTGACGAGTGTCCAGTCGATCTTCACGTCCGAGAAATCCTGCACGTCGCCCCCAAAGTGGCGCCGCACCCGAGCGACGGCGTCGCGCACCCACGCCGGCGCCTCCTCCTCGGCCACGAGCTCCCCGGCGCCGGCCGCGAGGCGTTTTCCCGTGAGGCCCTCGGTCTCCTCCGGCAGCTGGAAGCGCGACAGGCCCCGCTCATTCCATGCGATCCCGCACGTGCCGAAGGCGGTTGTGAAAAGGACGTGGGCCATGACGCGCAGACGCGGCATTCTGATTCGCCTCGGCGCAGGGGCGCAACGCCAATCGGGGATCCTTCACGCCGGCACCATCCACGTCAGGTAGTAGGCCTGCAGGTAGACAAGGGTCGCGACGAGCAGGAGGAGGACGAGCGAGTGCCTCAGCGTGAAGCGGAACAGCGAGCCCTCCTCGCCCACCATTCCCGTGGCGGCGCAAGCGACGGCGATCGACTGCGGCGAGATCATCTTGCCCATGACGCCTCCGGTTGTGTTGGCGGCGCAGGTCAGCAGGGGATTGACGCCCAGTTGCTCAGCCGCGGTCTTCTGCAGGCTGCCGAAGAGGACGTTGCTCGACGTGTCGGAGCCAGTGAGGAACACGCCCATCCAGCCGAGGACGGGGGAGATGAAGGGGAACAGGCGCCCGGCCCTCGTGGAGAAGATGCCAAGGCAGGGGGTCATGCCGGACGCGTTCATCACGTAGGCGAGCGCGAGAACCGAGGCGATCGTGACGGCGGGGCAGCGCATGTCGCGGACCGTCTTTCCGAAGAGACGCAGGGTCTCCCGCGCGCCGACCCTGCAGATGAGGGCAGAAAGCACGGCCGCGATGAGAACGGCGGAGCCCCCGCTCGCCACGTAGTCCAGCTTGAACTTCGCCGGCAGAAGGACCGGGACTGCCGCTGGAGCACCCGGAGCCGGCGCGGGCACCCTGGCGATCGCGTTGTCCAAGCCCCTCACGGAAAGCGTCACCGTCGTCCGGTTGAGCGCGGCCTTGACCGCCGGCTCTCCCCAGAGCAGCACCATCGCCGTAAGGGCGAGGTACGGGGACCACGCCCGGAAGACCTGGGCGGCCGAGTAGCGGTGGCGCTCGCCCTCGATCGCCGGGTCGTGCGGGAACCGGAAGACGGTCGGCGGTCGCCAGAACCTTAGAAGGAGCATCAGGGCGGCCATCGACGCGAGGGCGGACAGGATGTCGGGCAGGTAGGGCCCGAGGTAGCTGGCGACCGCCCACTGGCAGACCGCGAACGTGGCGCCGCAGGCGGCGACTGCGGGGAGGATCTCGAGCGTCTTCCTCGGGCCGGCCATGATGAGCACGAGGTAGGCCGGGAGGATGAGTGAGATGAGCGGCAGCTGGTGCCCCACGATGGCCGAGAGCCTCATCAGGCCCGCGTCATTGAGGCCGATGACCCCGCCGAGCGCGACGATCGGGATCCCGATCGTCCCGAAAGCGACGGGGGCCGTGTTCGCCACCAGGCAGATCCCGGCGGCGTAGAACGGGCGGAACCCGAGGCCCACGAGCATCGCTCCCGCGATGGCCACGGGAGCCCCGAAGCCCGCGCAGCCCTCGATAAAGGCGCCGAAACAGAACGCGATCAGGAGCGCCTGCAGCCGCCGGTCCGGCGTGACGCCGGCCAGCGAGGCCCGGATGATCTCAAACTGGCCGCTGCTGACCGTGATGTTGAAGAGAAAGAGCGACGCAAGGACGATGAAGAAGACGGGGAACAGGCCGAACGCCACGCCCTGGGCCGCGGCGATCGTGGCCAGCTTGGCGGGCATTCCCCAGGCGAGGATCGACAGGCCCAGCGCTGCCGCCAGGGCGAGGACCGACGCCTTGTGCGCCTTCATCCTGAGGACCGCCAGGCAGAAGAACACGACCCCGAGGGGGATGGCCGCAACCGCAGCGGACAGTCCGGGGCTGCCTGCGATGGGGGAGTAGGTCTGTGTCCAGGGCATTTGTTCGGTGGCCGGCGCCCGCCTGCGTTCCGGCGACGGGTGCGGACAGGGTATTCCCGAAGGAAGGCGGACTTGGCGCAGCGCGGCAACCCTGCAATTCCCCGGAGCCGGGGAGGGGCCGCGCCGGCGCCGGGCGCCTCAGTTTCCCTTTGCAGCGGGCCTTTGCCGGGGCCCATGCTTATGCCGTCATGACATCGAAAACCCGCGCGAAGACGGGCGTCCCCAACGCCGGGGAGCGGCAGGGCCACCCGAAAGACCCCGGGTGCTGGCTCGTCAAGCAGGAGCCCGAAAGCTACTCGTGGAAGACCTTTGCGAGCGAGGGCCGCACGTCGTGGGACGGCGTCCGCAACTACCAGGCGCGAAACAACCTGAGGGCGATGCATGCGGGCGACCGGGTCCTCTTCTATGAGAGCGGGGATTCCAAGGCGGTTGTCGGCCTGGCGAGGGTTGCCCGCGCGGCCTACCCCGACCCCACGGCGAAGGAGCCCGGCTGGGTGTCGGTGGAACTCGAGGCGCAGGGGGCCCTTGCGGGCCCCGTGACCCTGGCCCGGATCAAGGCCGACCCGCGACTCGCCGGCGTCGCACTCGTGCGAAACAGCCGGCTCTCGGTCATGCCCCTCTCCGCGGAGGATTTCGGTGCGATCGTGCGGCTCGGCGGGTAGCCGCGGCCTGGCGGGTGCCGCACCTTGAAAAGCTGCTTCACGGCGAGGCCCAGCCGCCTCTCGCAGTCCGAGCCCGTCGCCTTCTTCGGGTATTCCGGGGCCAATGTGCCGTTTTCAATCGACGTCGCCTGGCCTGGCGGCACGCGCGCCACGCACCCGTTCCAGCCAGGGGTCCAAAGGATCATCCTTCGAAAGGGTTCCTGACCGTTATCGGTGGCGGGCCGGGGGGCAGGGGAGGTGCTGAGGGGTGCGGCTGCGCATCCGGCGCCATCCGAACAGCAGCAAGAAATGCGCAGCCTTCGTCAAGCTGCGCGCAGCCGGTCCGCCGTTTATCGGTTAGCTTCTGGCCTGATGATACGCAGCGAGCCAGAGACCGGTAGCGCCAACCCTTGCCGCCCATGCGCGCAAGCAGGCTGCCGGAGAATCCACTGATGACACATCACCTTCCACACAAGGCACTAGCGATTGTGGCTCGGGCCGGGGCCGCGTCGATGCACTCTTTGCACCTAGCTCCGCTGGAATAGACCGGGAACCGCAGCATGAGCACCCCTTTCCTCTTCGTCGTTGGAGCAACCCATCGCACGGCGCCGTTCGAATTTCGCGAGCGGATTGCACTGGGGGCCGAGAACGAGGCGATGTTCTCAACGGAACTCTCAGGTATGCATGGGCTTATTGAATTCACAGTCCTGAGCACGTGCAACAGGGTCGAGGTCTACGGGGTGGCCGCCGCGGAGGATGTGCCCAGCCGGGTGGCCTCGGGATTCTGCGCGCGCCAGCACGTGAACCCGGACGATTTTGGTCGCTTCGGCTTCGTCTCTGTGGGCAGGGACGCAATCCTTCACCTGATGGAGACCGCCTCAGGACTCGATTCGCAGATGCTGGGCGAGACGGAGATCCTGGGCCAGATGAAGCGGGCCTACCTGAACGCCCAGGAGCGCGGGTCCGCGGGACCCGTCATCAACCGCCTTTTCCAGAAGGGCTTCCAGGCCGCGAAGCACGCGCGCACGCACACCGCCATTTCCGTTGGGCAGGTGAGTGTCGCCAACCTGGCGGTCGACTTGGCAGCCGGGGTTTTTGGAAAGCTCGAGAACACACGGGTCCTGCTTCTCGGGGCGGGCGCGATGGGCGAGAAGAGCGGAAAGGCTTTCGCCAGCCGCGGGGTCAGGAGCTTCGCCGTGTGCAGCCGGACGCTCGAGAGCGCAGGCGAGCTCGCGGAAAAGCTCGGCGCCGCCGTGCTGCCGTTCGAGGAGCGGGAGCGGATCCTGGACGGATGGGATGTGATCGTCTGCTCGGCGGCCGCGTCGGGCACGGTCATCTCGGCAGACGCGGTACGGGGCGCCATGGGACGGCGGGGGGCTCGGCCGATCCTCTTCGTGGATCTGGCGATGCCTCGCGACGTCGATGCCGCGGCGGTCGGCGCCGGCAATGTCTTCCTCTACAATCTCGACGACCTTGCGCAGCTGGCCGCGAAGAACCGCCTCGCGCGCGCCGCGGAGGCCGAACGCGCCCGGCAGATCCTCGCCCCGCGCGCCGATTCGCTTTGGGGACAGGTGCAGGTCCAGTTCAACAACAGCGGCGCCGAGGGGCACGGCCGGCCGCAGGAGCCCCTCCAGACGCGCCAGGCGCCCGCCGCGGCGTTTGCCTGGGCTGCAGACTGACAAACCCGGTGCGGCCCGACCCCATGGTCCTTCCAAACGAATCAGCCTCGGGTTCTGCGGCCCAGCTCGATCTCGAGCTCATCCGGAAGTACTCGGTCGCGGGTCCCCGCTACACGTCCTATCCCCCGGCCACGCGCTTCACGCAGGATATCGCGCCGGAGCGCTACGACGAGGCGATAGCCGCGGACAACCTCCCGGGCGCGGGCCCGCTTTCGCTGTATTTCCACCTCCCGTTCTGCGAGTCGCTGTGCTGGTACTGCGGCTGCAACACCGTGATCACCCGCCGGCGCGGCGCCGTTCGCGAATACCTCGATGACCTCAAGCGCGAGGTGTCGATGACGGTCTCCCGGATCGATGCGAAGAGGCCCGTGACCCAGATCCATCTCGGGGGCGGCACACCGACCTTTTTCCTGCCTGAGGAGCTGGCCGAGCTGGGCCTGCTCATCCACAGCAGCTTTGATGTCGCGCAGGACTGCGAATTCGGCGTGGAAATCGATCCCAGGCGCCTCACCCAGGAGCACGTCGACGCCCTGGGCGTGATCGGTGCCAACCGCGCGTCGCTCGGCGTCCAGGACACCGATCCGCGCGTGCAGCTCGCCATCCACCGCTGGCAGCCCTCGCGGCTCAACGTCCAGGCCATGGAGTGGCTTCGCGTCGCGGGCTTCTCGTCGGTCAACGTGGACCTGATCTACGGACTGCCGCTCCAGACCGAGGCCTCCTTTGGAAAGACGATCGACGACGTTCTCCGTCTCGGCCCCGACCGGCTGTCGGTCTTCAGCTATGCGCACGTGCCCTGGCTCAAGCCGGCGCAGCGCATCTTCGACGACCGCGGGGAGCTGCCGCCGCCGGAGGAGAAGCTGGCCATGTTTGCCCTCGCCCACGAGAAGCTGAGCGGCGCCGGCTACGTCGACATCGGGCTCGATCACTTCGCCCGGCCGGACGACGAGCTCGCCCTCGCGCAGCACAGCGGGAAGCTCCAGCGCAATTTCCAGGGATACAGCACCGCCGCGGGCGCTTCGCTCTACGGTTTTGGCATATCGTCGATCTCGTCGACGGCGGACAGCTACCGGCAGAATTTCAAGGGGCTCGATGAATGGCGCGCCGCGCTCGCCGCCGGCCGGCTTCCGATCGAGCGCGGTCTGATCCTGAACGGCGAGGACAAGCGCCGGCGGGCCCTGGTCATGGGGCTGATGTGCGAGCGGCGGCTCAACTACGCGGAGCTCTCCAGGGAACTTGGGGTCGACATCGCGAGCCGCTACGCAGCCGAGATTGCCGGCCTCGCCGACCTCGAGGCCGATGGCCTGCTGCTCCGGACGGCCGAGGGGGTCGAGGTGCTGCCCCGAGGAGCCCCGCTGCTGCGGGTCATCGCGATGCGCTTTGACGCGACCCTGGCGCCGGGCGCGGGGCACCATTCGAAGACCATATGACGGCGGTGCGCGGGTCTTGCCTCTCTCGCCCGCGCTGACCGTGCCGAACGCAAGATATGCGCAGACCCTAGCAAGAGGCGCGGAGCGGGTGAAAGGAGCGCTGCGATAGAATAAGACATGGCTGTCATTCCACTCACCCTGACCATCAGCCTTGTGCTGGTTCTGACCTTCGTCGCGTTCTTCCTGCGTGAGCAGAAACGCGGCAGCCGCGGCGGCGCCGAGCGCGACTCGCTCCTTCCCCTGGACGATGAGGCGAGGACCCCGGTCCCCGTCCGCGTCCGTTCGAATCCGCCTGCGTCCCGGCGCAGCTGAAGTCCCTTTCCTTCCGGCCATGTCGAATCAAAAGATCACCATTGAATTCAATGACCGAATCGTCCGCCAGTTCCTGCTGGCGACCGTCGTTTGGGCCGCCGTGGCCATGCTTGTGGGCGTCCTGATCGCCGCCCAGCTCAACTTCTGGCAGCTCAATTTCAATACGTCTTGGCTTACATGGAGCCGGCTGCGCCCGCTCCACACCAACGCCGCGATCTTTGCCTTCGTCGGCAATATGATGTTCGCCGGCATCTACTACTCGACCCAGCGGCTCGTGAAGGCCCGCCTTGCGAGCGATTTCCTGTCGCAGTTCCACTTCTGGGGATGGCAGGCGATCATCGTCGCCGCGGCGGCAACGCTCCCGTTCGGGCTGACCCGCAGCAAGGAGTACTCGGAGCTGATCTGGCCCGTCAGCCTGATGGTCGTGGTCGTCTGGGTTGTCTTCGCCGTCAACTTCTTTTGGACGCTGGGCCGCCGCAACGAGCCGAGCCTGTACGTCGCACTCTGGTTCTACATCGCGACGATCGTGACGGTGGCGATGCTCTACATCGTCAACCACCTGTCGATCCCGACGAGCTTCACGCACAGCTATCCGGTGTTTGGCGGGGTGCAGGACGCACTGGTGCAGTGGTGGTACGGGCACAACGCCGTGGCCTTCTTCCTTACGACGCCGATTCTCGGCATCATGTACTATTTCCTGCCGAAGGCGGCGGAGCGGCCCGTCTACTCGTACAGGCTCTCGGTGATCCATTTCTGGTCGCTCGTGTTCGTCTACATCTGGGCGGGCCCCCACCACCTCCTCAACACGGCGCTCCCGAACTGGCTCCAGACGCTCGGGATGACGTTCTCCCTGATGCTCTGGGCGCCATCCTGGGGCGGCATGCTCAACGGCCTTCTGACGCTTCGCGGGGCCTGGGACAAGGTGCGGACCGACCCGGTGCTCAAGTTCTTCGCGGCGGCCGTGACCTTCTACGGCATGGCGACCTTCGAGGGGCCGCTGCTCGCGATCCGCTCGGTGAACGCGCTTGCGCACTACACGGACTGGATCATCGCGCACGTTCATGGCGGGACACTCGGCTGGAACGGCTTCATGGCCGCGGGCATGATCTACTGGCTGCTGCCGCGCCTCTGGAGCAAGCCCCTGTACTCGACCGCGCTCGCTAACCTCCACTTCTGGATCGGGCTTGTGGGCATCCTGCTCTACGTCTCGGCGATGTGGACGAGCGGCATCACGCAGGGCGTGATGCTGAACGCCACGACCGACAACGGGACCGTCCTCGCGTATCCCAACTTCCTCGACACCCTGAACGCGATCCGCCCGATGATGCTGATGCGGGTGATAGGCGGGGCGCTCTATCTCACGGGCTGGTTCCTCCTTGCGTACAACGTCATCCGCACCGTCCGCGGGGCGCGGCCCGTCAACGGAAGCATCGAGATCTTCGTCGAGCCGGCCGCCTCCCGGACGCCCGAGCTGAGCCTCCTCGGATCGATCTTCAATCCCCCTGTGCTCTTCTCCGTCCTGGCGTTCGCGTTTGCCTGCGCATGGATGTTCGGCGGCGACTTCATGAAGATCGCCGGAATCGTCGGGGCGCTGTTCTGCATCGTCGTAGCCTACCTCCATTACGAGTCGCGCGGCAGGGAGTGGGCGGGCTGGTATGACCGGCTTCTCGTTACGGCGTTGCCCTTCACGGTGCTCACGCTGGTGGCCGTCATCGCCGGGGGGCTGATCCAGATCATCCCGACCGTGGTCGCGCAGCAGGCCTCGAACGTGGAGGACCGCCGCCAGATTCCCTACACGCCCCTCGAGCTTGCCGGACGCGACCTCTATGTGAGCGACGGCTGCTATCTCTGCCACTCGCAGATGATCCGCACGCTCGTGCCCGACGTGCTCCGGTACGGCGACTACTCGCGCCTCGGCGAGTCGATCTACGACCATCCGTTCCAATGGGGATCGAAGCGGAACGGCCCCGATCTGGCCCGCGTCGGCGGCAAGTACCCGAACATCTGGCACCTGCGGCACCTGCAGGACCCACGGTCCGTTTCCGCGGGCTCGAACATGCCCAATTTCCAGTGGCTGCTGGCCGACCCGGTCGACATGGCCATCCTGCCTAGGAAGATCGCGGTGATGCGCACGCTCGGGGTGCCGTATCCCGCGATGAGCGATACCATGGTGCTCGCCAACGCCAGGGCGCAGGCGGCCGGGATCGCGGACGACCTGAAGGCATCCGGTGCCACGGTGGCTCCGGACAAGCAGGTCATCGCCCTCATCGCGTACCTTCAGGGGCTCGGGAAATACGAGCCCGTCCAGCAACGGGTGCCCGAGAAGGGCTCCCGGCTCAACGACTGACCCTCAGCCATGTTCCAACGCCTCATTCTCGAAGACTCGGCCGCGCTCTACACGATCGCGGCCTTCATCGTCGCAACGTCGATCTTCGCGGCCGTCGCCTGGCGCGCGCTCAGGATGGGCCGGGCCCAGGTGGACCGCCTCGCCCAGCTTCCTTTCGAAACCGAAACCCCTGCCAGCCAGCATGAGTGCAGACCCGAATCATCCCCCCACTGAGCCGGACGTCCGTCCCCACGTCTTCGACGGCATCAGGGAATTCAACAACCGCCTGCCGAACTGGTGGCTGTTCACGCTCTATGGCGCGATCCTGTTCTGGGTCGGCTACTGGGCCTACTACGAATGGTTCAAGGCGGCCCCGGAGGGCGCGAAGAGCGTGGAGCTGGCCATGACGCGCATCGAGGCCGCTAAGCTCGCGGCCACGGCGACTGCCAACATCGACGACACGAGCCTGTGGGCGATGAGCAGGAACCCGGTCTTCGTCGACGCGGGCCGCCAGACCTTCGACGCCAACTGCGTCGCCTGCCACCTCCAGAGCCTCAGGGGCAAGAGCGAGAGCCCCACGGCGATAGGCCCGGACCTCACGGACCAGGTCTGGATCCACGGCGGCAATCCGACCGACCTTTACCGCACGGTCACGGAGGGCGTTCCCGTCAAGGGGATGCCGACCTGGGGTCCCGTGCTCGGGGCGAAGAGAATCACCGAGGCGGTGGCCTACGTGCTCAGCCACCACAAGGAGGGCGAGTCCGTGATCATTGATGCCGCGAACTCCTCCCCGGCAAGGTAAAGGATGCAGAACACCTCGCCCCTCAAGCCAGTCCGCGACTTGGTCACCACTATCCGCGAGGATGGTTCGCGCAGGTTCCTTTATCCCGCAGACTCGTCCGGCCGCTTTGCACGCGCGAGACGCCTGGTGGCGCTTGCGCTGATCGCGATCTACCTGCTGCTGCCCTGGATCAAGGTGGGTGGCTATCCGGCGGTGTTCCTCGACGTCGCCGAGCGGCGCTTCCACCTGTTCGGGCTCACCCTGGCCGCGCAGGACCTCTGGCTTCTCTTCTTCCTCATCAGCGGCCTCGGTTTCGGGCTCTTCTTCGTCACGGCGCTCCTGGGGCGCATCTGGTGCGGCTGGGCCTGCCCGCAAACCGTGTTCCTCGACCACGTGTACCGGAGGGTCGAGCGCTGGATCGAGGGCGACGCTGTGAAGCGCCGGCTCCTGGCCAACGCCCCGTGGACCCCGTCGAAGATCCTGCGCCGGGCCGCCAAGCAGGCGATCTACCTCCTTCTCGCGGCGGCGATCACCCACCTGTTCCTCGCGTACTTCGTCTCGATTCCCTCGGTCTGGGCCATGATGCGGGACGCTCCGACGAAGAACTGGGGCACCTTCGTGTTCATCGCCGCCGCCACCGGGGCGATCTATTTCAACTTCGCGTGGTTTCGCGAGCAGCTCTGCATCGTGATCTGCCCCTACGGGCGCCTGCAGTCGGCGCTCACCGACGACCACACGCTGGTCATCGGATACGATTGGGCGCGCGGCGAGCCGCGCGGCAAGCCCGACATTGCCGGGGTGGGAGACTGCGTCAGCTGCGACCGGTGCGTCAGCGTCTGCCCTACGGGGATAGATATCAGGCAGGGCCTGCAGCTTGAGTGCATCGGTTGCGCGGCCTGCATCGACGCCTGCGACGAGGTGATGGTCCGGTTGGGCCGCAGGCCCGGCCTTGTCCGGTACGACTCACTCGCGGGCCTCTCGGGGCGTCCTAAGCGCTGGATCCGTCCCCGCATGGTCGTCTACGGCGTCCTCCTTCTCATCGGGGCGTCGGTCGCCGGCTGGAGCATCGCCGGAATCCGGCCCGCGGTGCTGACCGCCACGCGGATGATCGGGGCGCCCTATTACATGGACGGCGAAACCGTCCGAAACCAGTTTCTCGTCCGGCTGGTGAACAAGCGCTCCGAGAAGGTCACTCTCAACCTGTCCGTGCGGGGACTGCCTGCCGCCGCGACCGTTCACGGCCTCGAGACGCCGGTCGAGATCGCCCCGATGGGCGAGGAGGTCCGGCCCCTCATCGTGCAGCTGCCCCGCAACCAGAGCGTGCTCGCTTTCACGTTCGAGGTCGGCGCGAGCGATTCGGCGGGATCGTTCAGGCTGAGCCGCGCGATGGAGTTTCTGGGCCCCGAAGCCGTCCCGGGTTCGCCTGCGCCTCTGGCGCCGAAGCTCCCCCAAAACTCCAATGAACCCGGCCCGCGCAGTCCCTAGGCCGCTGCGGCCCCGAATCTGGTGGTGGGTGGCCGCGGCCCTCATCCTCCATGTCATGGCGTGGGTGGCATGGTTCTGGATTGCCTCCCGGCACCCCGTCGCCGACGTGCCGCTCGCCACCGCGAGGCGCTGACTATGGAATACGCGAGCATCAGTTCCCCGTCGGCCGCGTTCATCGCCGGCCTGGTCACAAGCCTCCACTGCGCGGGGATGTGCGGCCCGCTTGCGTGCGCCGTGCTGCCGGTGCGCCGCGAGCAGGGTGACGCGACGACCGCGGCCACGAGCTACCAGCTGGCGCGCATGGTCAGCTACACGGCGCTAGGCGCGCTGGCCGGCGGCCTCGGACGGATGCCGCTGGCCCTGTTCTCGGCCTCGGTCCTCAAGTGGCTGCCGTGGCTCGGCGTGCTGTTCTTCGTGGGCCTGGCCCTGCGCTGGGACCGGTATTGGCCGAGGCTGCCGCTTTTCGGCCGCATCTACACGGGGATCTCGGGGCGCCTGCGCGGACACCCGCCCGCAGCGACCTCCGCGGCGCTGGGGCTTGCCACGCCGCTCCTGCCCTGCGGGCCTCTCTATTTCCTGCTCGCTCTGGCGCTGCTGTCCGGATCGGTCGCCCGCGGCGCCGAATTCATGCTCGCCTTCGGCCTGGGCACAGTGCCTCTCCTCTGGGTCGCCCAGACGCAGTTCGGCCGACTGCAGAGCAGGATCTCGCCCGTCTGGAGCAGCAAGATCCGCGTCGGGCTGGCGCTCGTGGCCGCGCTGATCGCGGCGTGGCGCCTGCGCGGCACGCTGGGCGGCGGCGGCCCGGACCCGACATCTATGGTATGCTTCTAGAGGAGGCACAGAATCCCAACGTGCGCCGGGCTGCCGCATGCAGGCACTGCGGAGCGCCGATCGCCGACCCGCTACGGGCCGAGTCAGGCTTCTGCTGCAGCGGCTGCGCCTACGTCTTTCGCCTGGTGCACGAGCACGGCCTCGACGCCTACTACCGCATCAAGGATCCGGTGACCGTCCCGGCCGACGCCACGGTCTTCCAGCCCCGCGACTATTCGTGGCTTCGGGCGGCGCAGAAGGAGGCCGAGAAGGCGTGCGGCGACCGGCCGCCCGAGCTCACGCTCGACATCCAGGGCGTCTCCTGCGCGGGCTGCGTCTGGCTGGTCGAGCGCCTCTTCCAGCAGGAGACCGGCGCCCGCGACATCGTGGTGAACGCCCAGCTCGGATCCGTTCAGGTGCGCTGGCTGAGCGGCGTCTTTGAAGCCGCCGAATGGGCGCGCAGGCTGCAGACCTTCGGCTACCTGCTTGGCCCCGAGGGCGAGAAGCCCGCCGAGCTCGAGAGCACGGACATGGTGAGGCGCATCGGCCTGTGCACCGCCTTCGCGCTCAACGTGATGCTCTTCACGCTTCCGGCGTATTTCGGGATGCGCCCCGATTTCGAGTATGCCGGGCTCTTTCGGCTCCTTTCGCTCGTCTTCACGACGCTGAGCGTCCTGGTCGGCGGCACCTACTTCATTGTGCGCGCCGTGCGCGCGCTGCGAACCGGGGTGATGCACATCGACCTGCCGATAGCGATGGGGATCGCGGGCGCCTACGCGGCCACGCTGGTCGGGTGGCTGCTCGGCCTGGGCGGGATTTTCTACCCCGATTTCGTCGCGACCTTCATCCTGCTCATGCTGGTGGGGCGCTGGGCGCAGGTCTCGGCGGTCGAGCGAAACCGCCAGCGCCTCCTCAAGCAGCAGCCCGTGCCGTCGCGGATACGGCTCGCCGTGGGCGGGGCCGTGCCGAGGGAGCGCCTCGAAGGCGGGCAGGTGATCCTCATCGCCTCGGGGGAGACCGTCCCGGTGGAGTCGCGCCTCGAGGACTCAGCCGCCGCCTTTTCGCTGGCCTCGATAAACGGGGAGGCTGAGTCGCGTGTTTTCGGCGCGGGCCAGCACGTGCCGGCCGGGGCCGTCAACCTGGACCTGGCGGACGCCCGGCTGCGAGCCCTTCAGCCCTGGAGCCGCTCGCTCCTTGCGCAGCTCCTGGCTCCGGCCGTCCGGGTAGGCTACAGGCATCTTTTCCTGGAGAAGGTGGTCCGCGGCTACGTGGTCGGGATCATCGCTGCGGCCGCCCTCGCCGGCTTCGGGTGGTGGCTGGCGACACACGATCCGGTGCGCGCCGGCGCGGCGGCGATCGCCGTCCTCGTTGTCTCCTGCCCGTGTGCCATCGGGCTGGCGCTTCCGCTGGCCGACGAGATCGCCACGGGCGTGATGCGAAGGCGCGGGGTCTTTGTTCGCGAGAACGACCTTTGGTCGAAGCTGGGCCGCGTGCGGACGATCATTTTCGACAAGACGGGCACCCTGACCCTCGAGAACCCCGTGCTTGGCAACCCGGAGTCCGTGCGCTCCCTGGGGGCGTTGGAGCGGCGGGCGCTCCTCACCCTCGTCCAGGCCAACCAGCATCCGATCGCCCGCTGCCTGCACGAAACCCTCCTTTCCGGCGGCGCAGATGCGGCGCTCGAGGGCGCTCTGGAGGAGGAGGTGGGCTTCGGCGTCTGGGTGGGGCCTTGGAGCCTGGGCCGCGCCGGCTGGCGCGACTCGGGGCCGTCCGGTCCGGACACCGTGCTTGCCCAGGACCGCAGGCCGGTCGCCCGGTTTCAGTTCGCCGACTCGGTGCGCCCGGACGTCCCGGGGGAGCTGGAGGGGCTGGCGCGGAAGGGATACGGGGTCTACATTCTCAGTGGCGACCGCCGTGAGAAGGTGGAGGCCCTCGCCATCGAGCTTGGCCTGCCGCCGGCGCACGCCATCGGCGAGCTTTCGCCCGAGCAGAAGGCCATCTGGATCGAGAATCACGCGCCGCACAACGCCCTCATGCTGGGCGACGGTGCCAACGACAGCCTCGCGTTCGACCGGGCGCTCTGCCGCGGAACCCCGGTCATCCACCGCGGCGTCCTCGAGAACAAGGCCGACTTCTACTACCTGCGCCAGGGCATCGGGGGCATACGCGACCTCCTCGCCACCGACGGGACGCACCGCCGGGTCCAGTCCGTCATCATCGCGTTCTCGGTGGCCTACAACGTCACGGCCGCCGGGTTTGCCATCGCCGGCATGGTGAATCCCCTCGTGGCGGCCATCCTTATGCCTGCCAGCTCCCTTGCCTCGCTCGCAATCGTGACCGTGGGGATGGGTTCGGCGAGAGTGGCCCGATGACGGACGATTCGAAGGCTGGATTCCCGCCGACGCGGCCCGTAGAGATGGGGCCCCTCCGCACCATGGCCAATCCTGCAGATCCTTCTGGCAGTCGCCCTCCGATGGGGACTGGGCCCGAGCCGCGCGGGGATCCAAGGCCTGGGGCCGTGCAACGCGGCACCGCGGTCATCGCCGTGCTCTCCGTGGCGTGCATACTCGCGCATCTGGCGCTAAGGTTTGGCACCCACGCCGCGCCGGGCTTCTACAATGCGCCGCTCCTGATGACGCTAGCCCTGGGCGGCGCGCCGCTCGTCTACGGCCTCCTCATAAAGGTCATGCGGCGGGAATTTGGCTCCGATCTGCTGGGGGGCATATCGATCGTCACCTCGCTCTTCCTCGGCCAATACCTGGCCGGATCCATCATCGTCCTGATGCTTTCCGGCGGCGAGGCGCTGGAGGGCTACGCCCTGCGCAGCGCCTCCTCGGTGCTGGCCGCGCTGGCCGCGAGGATGCCGTCGATCGGCCACAGGAAGCGCGCCGACGGGCTGTCGGACGTGTCGCTTGCCGAGATCGAGGTGGGTGACACGCTGGTCGTCTATCCCCACGAGATCTGTCCCGCCGATGGGGTGGTGGTCGACGGCCGCGGCGTGATGGATGAATCCTACCTCACGGGCGAACCGTTTAAGATCACGAAGACCCACGGCTCGCAGGTGATCTCGGGGGCGATCAACGGCGACGCGGCCCTGACCATCAACACGACCCAGCGCGCGGCCGACTCTCGCTACGCGAAGATCATGGAGGTCATGCGCGAGTCCGAGGCCAAGCGGCCGAAGTTGCGGCGCCTTGGCGACCAGCTGGGTGCGATCTACACGCCTGTGGCCCTGGCTGTCGCCGCGGCGGCGTGGCTGGCGAGCGGCGAATCGGTCCGGTTCCTTGCGGTGCTTGTGATCGCCACGCCGTGCCCGCTCCTCCTTGCGATCCCAATAGCGATCATCGGATCGATCTCACTCTGCGCCCGGCGCGCCATCATCATCAAGAGCCCCGTGGTCCTCGAGCAGATCGCGGGCTGCCGGACGGCGATATTCGACAAGACGGGGACGCTCACCTACGGCGAGCCGAAGCTCGCGGAACAGTTCGTGGGGCCTGGATTTGAGCGGGGCGAGGTGCTGGCCCTCGTGGCCAGCCTCGAGCGCTACTCCAAGCACCCGCTTGCGCGGGCCATCCTCGCGGCCGCGGCTGAAGAGGGGCTCGAGTTCCTGGACGTGACCAATGTGAGCGAGAAGCCGGGCGACGGCCTGCGCGGAACCGTCTCCGGAAGGCAGCTCCAGATCACGAGCCGGAGCACGGCCGCGGCGGAGAATGTTGCGGGCGCCGGCTGGCTGCCCCCGGCGGGGGAGGGGCTCGAGTGCGTGGTGGTGATCGACCTTCGCCAGGCGGCCCTTCTGCGCTTCCGCGACCAGCCGCGGGCGGAGAGCCGCTCCTTCATCCACCACCTCCGCCCCAAGCATCAGTTTGAGCGCGTGATGATCGTTTCGGGGGACCGCGAGTCCGAGGCCCGTTACCTTGCCGCGCAGGTCGGCATCACCGAGATCCACGCCCAGAAAAATCCCGAGGAGAAGCTCGCCATCGTCCGGGCGGAGACCGCCGCCGCAAGGACGCTGTTCGTCGGGGACGGGATCAATGACGCCCCCGCCATGATGGCGGCCACGGTCGGCATGGCGATCGGCCAGAACAGCGACGTGACCGCGAAGGCGGCCGGCGTCGTGGTCATGGACAATTCGCTGAGGAAGGTTGACGAGTTTATGCACATCAGCCGGCGCATGCGGTCGATCGCCCTGCAGAGCGCGGTCGGAGGAATGGCGCTGAGCGTCGTCGGCATGGTCTTCGCGGCGTCCGGCCACCTGAGCCCCGTGAGCGGGGCGATCTGCCAGGAGGTCATCGATGTCCTCGCGGTGCTGAACGCCCTAAGGGCCGCCTTCCCCCCGAGGGTGATCCACGACTTCTGACACCGGCCTCCCGAGGATCCGGCCTTGCGTTGGGGCTGGGGGGCGGTGGATTGTCACAGGCGGGTGTCCGCAACAAGACCATTCATCCGCAGGTTTCCGGGTGTGCTGCGATGGCTCGCGTGCGCGGGCGCCGTGGCGCTCTTTTCATGGTGCATGTCCAACTTCCACATGCCCGGCAAGGGGTTCACCAGCCTGATTTACTTTGGGGCGAAGCACCACGCCCAGTTTCTGCGCGAGCTGAAGGCGGTGGAGCATTACGAGCAACCGGAGTCCCCCGGCTACGACGCCCAGTGGTACGTGCAGATCGCGATGCATCCGCGGCTGACGGATCCTGTGCTGCTGGCCTCGGTTGACCGCCTGTCCTACCGCGCCCGCCGCATACTCTTCGAATGGACGGCCTGGGCGATCGGGGGAGGCGATACGGCGCGCGTCATGAACGCCTTTGCCCTCCAGAACGTGTTCTGCTGGTACATTCTGGCGGCGCTGCTCCTGCGATGGTTCCCGCCCGGGTCCTGGGGCAACGTCTTCAGGTGGGCGGCCGTTCTGTTCTCGTTCGGCCTCATCTTCAGCGTGAGACGCTCCCTCTTGGATGGCCCAAGCCTGCTCCTGACCGCCGCCGCGATGGCGCTTGTCGAGTCGGGGCGGCCATGGTCGGGCGCCTTGGTCATGGGGATTTGCGGGTTGGGCAAGGACACCAGCGTTCTCAGCGGGGCAGCACTTGGGCCTCCCAATTCGCGCGACCCCCGGGCATTGGCGCTTTGGCTCGCGCGCGTCGCGCTGGTTCTCGCTCCCCTCTTGGTCTGGATGCTCTGCCTCAGGCTGTGGCTCGGGCAGGGCGACGACATCGGCTTGGGGAACTTTGCGGGGGTGTTCGTTGGGCTGTGCAACAAGCTCGAGGACGTGGTTTCGAGCATGATGGCGGAGGGATATCCGTTCTCGCCCGAGGTCAGGTTCGACGCGCTCGTGATCGTCGGCATCCTCTCGCAGTTTTTCTTCTTTGCAGTAAGGATCCGCTGGAGGGATGCCTGGTGGCGGGTCGGCGTAAGCTATGCGGTGCTCATGCTCTTCCTGGGTGACGCGGTCTGGGAGCACTACCCCTCGGCGGCGGCCCGGGTGCTGCTCCCGATGACGCTCGCATTCAACATTCTCGTCCCGCGGGGCCGCTGGTGGGTCCTTCTCCTGTTGGCCGGCAACCTCGGCGTCCTGGGGTCGGCGGACCTCCTTCGGTTTTCCGAGAAGGAGCCGCAGTGTTTCGTCATCGAGGGCCCCTACGAGCTGAGAAGCAACACCGAAAGCGGCTTCGATTTCGACGCGGAGTTTGGCTCCAGCAACTGGTGGCTGCCCGAGACGGAGGGCAAGGATTCGTGGCGCTGGAGCGGCGGTGACAGCGCGCTCACTATCCACAATCCGCAGCCTTTCGCGGTTCTGGCGGACTTGAGTTTCGGGCTTGCCACGGGGGACGTGCGGTTGGCGAAGCTAAGCATCCGCGGCGAGGTCGTCTGGCGCACCATGGTCAGGCCGGGCGAATACGGCGAGGCCAAGGTATCCGGGATCGAGCTTCCGCCGGGCGATACCGTGCTTCTCTTCCAGAGCGATCGCCCGGCGGTTGCGCCGGGCCGTGGCGACCGCCGACCAATCACCTTCAGCGTGAGGAACCTCAAAATCGTCCTCAGGGCGAGGCGATAAGGCCCCGCCCTGGGGCCAGGATTCAGGCCCCGACCACTGCCTCAACGCTGACCGCCGTCCTTCCGTCCGTCGGGAGCGGGACCAGGTTGCCCGCCACCTTGCGCCCGTCGACCATGAGGCTCTTCACTCCCTTCGATCTGTGCCTGGGGTTGGTGACCGTGACCGTGTAGGTGACGCCGCGGAACCTGCGCTGGACCGTGAAGCCCTTCCAGGTTCCGGGAATGCAGGGGTCTATGCGAAGGCCGTCGAACTCCGGGCGGATGCCGAGGATGTACTGGCTGCCCACCACGAACGACCAGGCTGCGGTGCCCGTGAGCCACGAGTTCTTCCCCTCGCCGGGGGTCGGCGAGAACTGGCTCGCCGTCATCTGGGAGTAGACGTAGGGCTCGGACCGATACACATCGTGGTCCTTCTTCGCCGAGGGGCATATGCTCAGGTAGTACTCGAGCGCGCGCTTGCCGTCGCCGACGAGCGTCCAGCCGATGTGGATCCATGTGTTGTTGTGGGTGAAGACCCCGCCGTTCTCCTTGTACCCCGGCGGGTAGCTTGACACCTCGCCCAGCTCGAGGTGGTACGTCGAGTAAGGCGGCCACTGCAGGGCGCAGCCCAGCTCGGGCTTGTAGAGGTGCTTCTCGACCGACTTGAGCGCCTTCAGCGCGCGGCCGTTTCCGGCACCGGCGCCTCCCATGACGCACCATCCCTGGCTCTCGATGAAGATCTTGCCCTCCTCGCAGCTCCTGGAGCCGACGGGCCGGCTCTCGGCGTCGAAGGCCCGGGTGTACCAGGCCCCGTCCCAGGCCTGCTCTTCGACCGTCTTCAGCATGTCGGCGTAGTAGCCGTCGAGCCGGGCGGCGTCGCCCGGGGCGCCGAGGAACCGGTACAGCCCGGAAAGCTCCCGCGCTGCGTAGAGGAACAGGCCGGCGATCATGACCGACTCGGCCTTCGAGCCCGCGATGTCGCCGGTGACCTGGAACGACTCGTTCGGCTCCTTGGAGAAGCAGTTCAGGTTGAGGCAGTCGTTCCAGTCGGCGTGGCCGATGAGCGGCAGGCCGTGCGGGCCCCGGTTCCTGAGCGTGAAGGCGATCGAGGTCTCGATGTGGTGGAGGAGCGTGTCCTTCGACCCCGGCTTGTCGGCGTATCCGCACGGCTCGCCAAGGATGCCCGTGTCCCCCGTCTCGCGGATGTAGGCGCAGGTCGAGAGGATGAGCCAGAGGGGATCGTCGTTGAAGCCGCCGCCTATGTCCGCGTTGCCCTTCTTCGTCAGGGGCTGGTACTGGTGGAAGCACGTGCCGTCGGAAAGCTGCGTCGAGGCGATGTCGAGGATGCGCTGGCGCGCGCGGGCCGGCAGCATGTGCACGAAGCCCAGGATGTCCTGGTTTGAGTCGCGGTAGCCCATCCCGCGGCCGATGCCCGTCTCGTAGCCCGAGGTCGAGCGGGAGAGGTTGAAGGTGGCCATGCACTGGACCTGGTTCCAGATGTTGACCGTGCGCTGTAGGTGCTTGTTCGGGACCCGGGTGGCCTGGTAGGTCGAGAGGAGGTCCTGCCAGCGCCGCTGCAGCGCGCAGAAGGCTGAGTCGACGACCGAAATGTCGGAGTATTTTTTCAGGACCTCCCGGCCTCTCGCCTTGTTCATCACGAACGGCGCGTCGAATTTCGGGAGATCCCCCTGCTCGACGTAGGCCAGCACGAACGCGAAGGTCTCGCTCTTGCCGGGCCTGATCGTGAGGTCGACCTGGTGCGCGCCGACCGGGTTCCAACCGTGGGCGTGGCTGTTCGAGCACCTGCCGGCGAGGACCGCCTGGGGATCGTGCAGCCCGCGGTGGACGCCCACGAAGGCGTCCCGCGAGGTGTCGTAGCCCGCGACCGGGCGCGTGCACCCGAAGAGCGTGTAGTGGTTCCGGCGCTCGCGGTACTCGGTCTTGTGGTAGATGGCCGAGCCCTCCACCTCGACCTCGCCGATCGAGTAGGTGCGCTGGTAGTTCGTCATGTCATTCAGGGCCTCGAAGAAGCAGAACTCGACGAACGAGAAGAGGGAGAGCCTCTGGGTGGACTTTGACGCGTTTCGGACGGTGACCTTCCAGATCTCCACGTTCTCGTCGGGAGGGACGAAGATGAGCTGCTCCACCTCGACGCCGCCCTTGCGCCCCTTGATGCGCGTGTAGCCCAGCCCGTGCCTGCATTCGAACGCGTCGAGCTTGGCGCGCACGGGCTTCCAGCCGGGGTTCCAGACGCTTTTCCCCTGCTTCACGTAGAGGAAGCGCCCGTCGTTATCCATCGGGTTGTTGTTGTACCGGTACCGCGTGAGGCGCCGCAGCCGGGCGTCCTTCCAGAAGGAGTAACCGCCTGCCGTCTGGGTGCAGAGGCCGTAGAACTCGTCCTGGCCGAGCATGTTGAGCCACGGAAGCGGGGTGTCCGGTCGCGTGATCACGAATTCGCGGTTGGTGTCGTCGAAGTAGCCGTATTGAGCCATGGTTTAAGGGGATCGGATTGGGAGGGTGCCTGTGCGCGGCACGTGAACCGGAGAACGATGCCGCATGCCGAAAGGGGCCGCGTTGCCAAGGGTTTGCGGAATCCAGCGCAAAATTATTCGGGTTCAACGGGGCGTTTGCAAGCCTCGCGGCGCCGGTGCCGTCCAAGGAGGCCCCGATCCGATCCGTCCTGCCCCGGGCAGGCTATCTTTTCAGCCGCAGGAGACGCTCGCCGGCGGCGTGAAGGGTCTCCGGCTTCTTCGCGAAATTGAGACGGATGTAGCGGTTCTCGCCGGGGGCGAAGAAGCTCGACCCCGGCACGGGCGCCACTCCGATCTCGCGGGCCATCCAGTGGGAGAACTCCACGTCGCTCTCCCAGCCGAACGGGGAGATGTCGACCATGACGAAGTAGGCGCCCTCCGGCGGCGTGTAGGACAGGCCGGTCTGGTCGAGGTAGCTCAGAAGGACGTCCCGCGAGCGCGCGTAGACCGCGGCCAGCTCGTCGTAGTAGCTCCGCGGGAAGCCGAGCGCCGTGACGACGGCGTGCTGGAGCGGGGCTGCGGCACCGACCGTAAGGAAGTCGTGCACCTTGCGCGCCTGGGAGATGATCTCGCGGCTCGCGTGCACATAGCCGAGGCGCCAGCCCGTGATCGAGAACGTCTTCGAGAGGGACGAGCACATGAGGGTGCGCCTCGCCATTCCCGGCAGCGTCGAGAAGTAGGTGTGCCGGTGGGGCGGGAAGACGATGTGCTCGTAGACTTCGTCCGTGAGGACGAACACGTCGAACTCCTCGGCGGCCGCCGCGATCGCCTCGAGCTCGGCGCGAGTAAACACGCGGCCGCAGGGATTCGAGGGATTGCAGAGCACGAACGCCTTCAGGCCGCCGGCGAACGCGCGGCGCAGCTCCCCGGGGTCGAACCGGTAGTCCGGGGGATGCAGCGGGACGAGAACGGGCTCGGCCCCGCAGAGGATCGCGTCGGCCGAGTAGTTCTCGTAGAAGGGCGAGAAGAGGCCGACCTTGTCGCCCGGGTCGCACACGGTCATCATGGCCACCATCATCGCCTCGGTCGCGCCGCATGTGACGACGAGCTCGGTCCCATCGTCCACGGAGAGGCCCGTTAATAGCTGGAGCTTTGCGGCGAGCGCCCTGCGAAGCTCGGGCGCCCCCCAGGTGATGGCGTACTGGTGGCGTCCGGCGTCCATCGCGTCCTTCGCCGCCTGCACGAGTGCCGGCGGCGGGTCAAAGTCCGGAAACCCCTGGGAGAGGTTGATCGCGCCGTGCCGCTGGGCCACCCGCGTCATCTCGCGGATCAGCGACTCGGTGAAGACGGAGGTTCGCTTTGAGGTGCGCGGCATCGGCCAAGACACTCGGAACCCCGTTCGCGGGGGCAACGCAAAAGGCGCCGACCCCTGGGATTCGCGGCCCGGGATGCGATGGGGCCCCGCTCAGGGCGCGGCAGGCTCCTGCACGAGCGTCGTCAGGCTGCGGGCGGGAAGGCTGATCGTCTGGGCGCCCCCTCCGTCCCGCTTCACGCGGCCCTCCTGATAGCCCGACATCTCCGTCGTGGTCACCGTCCGCCAGGAGCCGCCCGGCAGCCCCGAGAGCTTCGCCTCGCAGTCGGGCCCCGAGTTCAGGACATGGACGACCAGCGCGTCCTTGCGGGCGAACGCGCTGATCTGCACCTGGGGATTGTCGCTCGAGGTCCTGACGCCCTGGCTCTTCGTGGGGGAGAGGTTCACAAACTGTTTCATGAGCCAGAACCGGGCGGTCGGCTCGATGGCGCCGCCGGCCCCGACATGGACCAGGCCGTAGTCCTCCGTGAACTGCCAGTAGATGAGCGCCCGCGGCCTCGCGTAGCGCAGCAGGTCCTGGAACTGCGCGGCCTCCCGCAGGCCGTAGGAGTAGCTGTCGTACATCCGGTTCTTGTAGGCCCCCGGGTCAACGCCGGCCTCGGCCACGAGGAGGGGAAGGTTGAGCCAGCGGCCGACATCGCCCCACGCCCCGTACTGCTCCGGCGTGCCGCCGCCCCAGCTGTGGACGGAGACCGCCCCCACGTAGCGCATCGCTTCGGGGTCGGCCGCGGCGGCCAGCACGAACCTGTGCGAGTCGCGGGGGTTTGCCGTGTCGCCGAGGAGCATCTTCGTCTTGAGTCCGAGCGAGGCGAGGTGCGCCCCGACGCGCTTGATCTCGTCGCGGTGGGTCTCGGCGGTGAAGCCGACGTTTACGCCCAGGTCGGACTCGTTGAAGGAGAAGAGGTCGGGTTCGGCCCCGTAGTGCGCCTTCAGGTAGACGAGGTAGCTGCCGAGCAGGTCGAGGAACTCGGGCCAGCGCTCCGGCGCGATCTGGCGGGCGAACGTTCCGAAGGGCTTCTGGTTCGGGTCCGTGTAGAAGCGCTCCGGCAGAAACCACACGCTCAGGATCCACGGCACCCCCATCTTCTGGATCCGCTGCATCAACTCGAAGTCGCGCGTCACCTGGGGGCTCGGCGAGGCCGCGTTCCGGTCGTGGTCCCAGGCCACGGCCTTGAACTCGATCCGGGCCCACGACAGCTGGAGGTTCTTCAGGGTGTAGTCCACGATGGGCGTGTCGGCGTAGACCCGGTAGTTGCCCCCGAACCCGTCGAAGGGATACAGGCCCGAAGCCGCGTCCACGGACAGGTTCGCCGCCGCGGGACCGGGCTCCTCCGCGAGCTTGAGCGTCAGTGCGAGCCTGAGCGTGTCGCCCATCATCCACGGGCCCGAAAGCACGCCGATGCGCACGCGGTAGGACCGCCCCGAGGAGTCCCAGACGTCGGTCACCGTGACGCTCCTCGGCCGGTCGAGCGCGATCGAGAGCCTCGACTTGCCCTGCGCGTCGGCGAACGAGACGGCCGCGGTGCTCTCGGAGAAGAACCTGGGGTCGGCCGGCTTCGCATCCGGAAGCGGCGCGCCGGAAGGCTCCAGGTGCCAGCCGGCGAAGGACGCGCGCGGCAGGTCGATCACGTAGTCGACGGAGGCGACATCCAGCGGAAAGCGGAACGCGCGGCCGGGGAACGGGGACTTGGAGGTCAGGGACCCGTCGAGGGCGACCCCGGCATCGGACTCGCTCCAGGCCACGGAGAGCTGGGCCTGGCTTCCGTTTGGGAAGCCGACGCTCCCCTCCCATTTCTGCCCGGGATCCTCGCGCGAGATGGGGGAGCGCTGGTCGTTCGGCTGGGCGGAGACGCCGGGGGCGCCCGTGAACGTGACCACAAACCCGCCGTGCACCGGCAGCTCGACCCCGTTGGAAATGAGGGAGGTCAGCCTTCCGGCCGAGTCGTAGGTTGCGCGCTCGCCGGCTAGGGTGGCGGCGGCGGTGCAGAGCGCGAGCAGGGCGGCTTTTGTGAGCATGGGGCTTGGCTGCAAACCTAGCATCGATCGGGGGATCGACAAACGGTTTCGCGGGTTTCCGTGCGCCGCCCGGACGGCGGGGAATCTCCCTCCCGGACGGGCTCACTTGACTGTCCGAAGCGGGACGCCCTTCACAGGCCGGCGCAAACCGGCAACACTTCGCGGCTTACCCCCGAACGGCGTCCGATGAACCCCGCACACTCACTTCTCGCGGCGCTGGCCGTCCTCGCGTTATCGCTGCAGCCGGTCCTCGCATTGGACCGTCCGGACGTCACCTTCAAGGTCTTCCAGTTCCCGCCGGACAGGATACCGCGGATTGACGGCGACCCGTCGGACTGGGCCATGGTGCCCGACGACTACGCGGTCGGCTCCGACCAGCTGATCGACGACTCGGGCCAGCACGGCCGCCCCGATCCGAAGGAATTCAGCCTGCGGGTGAAGGTGGGCTGGGTCAAGGGGATGAACCGGCTGTACTTCCTCTACGAGGCTGACAAGGCCTGCTGGGACTTCGCGCAGCCCGGCCTCCACAACGACACGTTCGAGGTCGTCGTGGACGGCGACGCCTCGGGCGGCCCGTTGATCGACAAGGGCCACGCGGAATTCTGGAACGGGGGCCACGTGGGAAAAGACGCCGCCGCGCCCGACGACCGGATCAGCGTCGACGAGGCGCACTGGGCGATCCACGGCGTCCAGGCGCAGAACTACCACATCTTCACGCCTGCGGAGGGCAAGGACTGGTGCATGGCCTGGGGGGCGCCGACGTGGATCAAGGAGCTTCCGTATGCGAATGCGGCCACCCGCTATGCGTTCCGGCCGGGCGAGCCGGGCCACCTGGTCCTCGAATTCTGGATAACGCCCTTCGACTACGCGGGGCCGGAGGGGCCGCAGCGCGCGGTCGAGTCCGTCCTTCGGGAGAACAAGATCATCGGACTTTCCTGGGCGGTCATCGACTACGGGGACGCGAGCGCCCGCACGAGCCACCACTTCTGGAACCTCTCGCGCCACCACACGATGTACGGCGACGCCTCGGAGCTATGCGCGTTCCGGCTCATGCCCCTCGAATCCCAGTTCCGCAAGCCGATCGAGGCTCAGTGGTCGTGGAGCGTCATGGACATGGACCGCCGCCTTGTCGCCTTCAAGGACCTCTCGGCCGGCGAGGTCACCTCGTGGAAATGGGACTTCGGCGACGGCTCAACCTCGACCGAGCGCAATCCCGTGCACCAATACCAGAAGCCCGGTAACCTCGTCGTCATCCTGGAGGTCTCGGGCCCGGCCGGCTCGTCGCGCCGCTCCAAGGTTTGGGACGTTCAGCTGCGCTAGGCGCCGAGGTCCCGAGGAAGCCGCGATTCTCCCCATCCGAACATGAGCCAAACCCCCGATGAAAACTGACCCAGCCTTCCGATCGATTCTCGCCTGCGCCCTGGCGCTGGCCGCGGCTTCCGCCCGGTCCCAGACCGATCCGGGCGTCGCGCACCTTGAGAGGCGCGGCGAGGCGACCCAGCTCGTCGTCGACGGCCGGCCGTTCCTCGTCCTCGGCGGGGAGCTGGCGAACACCGCGTCCTCGAGCCTCGGCTACATGCGCCCGGTCTGGCCGAGGCTCGTGCGGATGAACCTCAACACGGCCCTCATCGGCGTCTCTTGGGCCCAGGTCGAGCCCGCGGAGGGAAAGTATGACTTCTCGATTGTCGACGGGCTGCTGGAGGGCGCCCGGGACAACGGCCTGCGCGTCGTCTTCATCTGGTTCGGCAGCTGGAAGAACGGGATCTCGAGCTTCGCTCCGGCCTGGGTGAAGGCGGACCAGGACCGTTTCCCGAGGGTGAGGGTCAGGTACGGTCGCTCGATCGAGGTCCTTTCAACGCTAAGCGACGCGAATCGTGACGCCGACGCGCGCGCCTACGCCGCCTTCATGCGGCACCTGCGCGAGGCCGACTCCCGGCAGCACACCGTCCTGATGATTCAGCTTGAGAACGAGGTCGGCGTGCTTGGCGACTCGCGGGACCGGTCGGCTGCCGCCGATGCGGCCTTTGTGGGTCAGGTGCCGGCGGACCTCACGGGCTATCTTGCCGCCAACCGAGGCCGCCTAAGGACCGAGCTGCGGACGGCCTGGGAAGGCGCAGGCGCCAGGTCCGCGGGCACCTGGGAGGAGGTCTTCGGCTCCGGCGCGGCGACCGATGAGCGCTTCATGGCCTGGAACTACGCGCGCTACATGGACCGGCTGGCGGCCGCAGGGAAGGCGGAGTATCCAGTGCCCGTCTTCACGAACACTTGGATCGTCCAGCCGGAGGACAAGGGGCCAGGCGATTACCCGAGCGGCGGCCCCGAGCCGCACGTTCTGGACCTGTGGCGCGCGGGGGCGCCGCACATCGATTTCAACGCGCCGGACATCTACCTTCCCAACTTCGCCGAGTGGGTAGGGCTCTTCAACCAGAACGGCAACCCGCTGTTTGTTCCCGAGTCCCGCGGCGACGCGGCCGGGGTGGCGAACGCGTTCTACGCGATAGGCCGGCACCTCGGCATGGGCTATTCGCCGTTCGGCATAGACGACGCGGGCCGGCTGCTCGTGCTCCGGCCCGACGGCAGCCAGGAGCCGCCCGCCGCCCTCGAGGGCCTGCCGCTGCCGAAGGGCTACGCGGTTCTGCGCCAGCTGACGCCCGCGATCCTGGAGGCCCAGGCAAGGGGGGCGATCTCCGCGGCCTCGCTCACGTCCGCCCATCCCATGGAGGACCTTCGCGTGGGCGACTACACGGTCCATATGAATCTCCTGCGCAACTTCCGCCACCCGGACGACGCCCCGCCGTTCGGCTACGGACTCGCCATCGCGACGGGGCCCGACGAGTACCTCGTCGCCGGCTGCGATGTCCAGGTCACCTTCTCGCCCGCGAAGCCCGGCGCGCCCATCGCCGGGCTCGCCCGCGTCGAGGCGGGCGAATTCGTGGAGGGCCGCTGGACACCTGGAAGGATCCTCAACGGCGACGACGTCCTGCTCAACTACCATCTCGCCGAGGCCGCGGCGCAGGGGCAGTCGGGAAGCGGTCTTCGCTTCGCACCCGCCAACGGACCGACCATCCAGCGTGCCTGGCTGTACCGCTATGGCCCCTGAGCCGACCGCCGGCATGCACGCGATGTCGTCCCTGCAGCCGATGACGAGGAGGGCCCTCCCGCTCGGGTCCCTCTGCGTCTGCCTTGCGCTCCAGTCGAGGGCCGCGCAGGCCTGGCGGGAGATCACCGTCCCAACGGTCGCGCAGGCGGCCGCCGCGTTCCCAGCGCCGCCGCGCGAGTTCGGCGCCATCCACTGGGCCATTTGGGGCGGCCTGCAGACCCGGGAGCACATCCTCGCCCAGATCGAGCAGCTCCACGCCAACGGCGCCTATGTCATCATGCTCAACGCCTCGCGGGGCCTCCAGCCCAAGTATTTCTCGGCGGAGTACATGGGTCTCGTCAGGTTCCTGGTCGACGAGTGCAAGAAGCGCGGGATGAAGGTCTGGCTTGAGGATGACGGGGGCTATCCCAGCGGATTTGCGGGCGGCGCGATCAGCAGGGACTATCCGGGGCTTGGGATGCAGGGCATTGTAGCCGACGGACGCTACATGGTCGCGGCCGGGCAGACGCTCAGGCTCCCCGTGCCGCCCGGCACACTCGGGATCCTTGCCTACAACCGCCAGGCGGGAAGCGCGGTCATTCCGGTGCCCCCTGACGGGCAGCTGGCGTGGACGGCTCCCGACCCAGGGATGTCGGTCGTCGTCTTCGTGCGGCATGTGTACCGCAGCTCACCCACGCGCTACACCAACCGCGCGGACGGCACCAACGACAAGGACAGCCTCTACTCGCTCATCGACTACCTCGATCCCGAGGCAACGCGCGCCTTCCTCAAGGTGATCCACGAGGGGTACGAGAAGGTCGTCGGCGACGAGTTTGGTCGGACAATCCTCGGGTTCCGAGGCGACGAGCCGGACTACACCGGGTTCATGCCATGGACGCCCAAGCTCCTGGAGACATTCAGGCGGACCAAGGGCTACGACCTCCTGCCCTACCTGCCCCAGTTCTTCGAGCCGGACTTCACCCCGGAGGTGCTGCGCGCGAAGGCCGACTACTGGGATGTCTGGAGCGGGTTGTTCCGCGACAGCTTCTTCAAGCCGCAGTCCGACTGGTGCCGGGCGCGCGGAATGGAGTACATGGTCCACCTGAACCACGAGGAGCTGATGATCAACCTCAACCTAGGCGAGGACCTCGTGCGCAACGAGGGGTCGTTCTTCCGCGCCATGCGGTACGTTGGGGTGCCAGGGGTGGACAACCTGAACCAGATCGGGCCCGGGATCGTCGCCGACTTCCCGAAGCTCGCGGCCTCGGCGGCGCACGTGTTCGGCCGTCCGCAGGTCTGGAACGAGGAGGGAGGGGGCCTTCTCCAGGAGGGCAAGTTCGTGGCCGACTACAACTTCGTCCGAGGAATGAACTTCCTGCAGATAAGGGGGCTGGACGAAGGAAGCGGCGCCCCCCCGCTTCTGCTGAACCCCGCCGCCGCGGCCGCGTGGTACGTGAACCGGGCGAGTTATCTCCTCGCGATCGGCCGGCCTGCGGCCCAGGTCGCCCTCTATCACCCGACCGACAGCATGTGGCTTGGCGACAAGGAGGCGGACGACGTGACGGTGAAGCTCGTCACGGAACTCATGGAGCACCAGATCGACTTCGACCACATCGACCTGGACGGGCTGGCCTCGGTCGTCACGCTCGGGGAAGGGGGCCTGAGGAACCTGAGCGGGCAGGTCTATCGCGCCGTCATCGTCCCCACCTCCACCTCGATTGACGCGAGGGTCCTGGAAAGGCTTCGGGCCTTCGCTGCAAAAGGCGGCAGGGTCATCTTTATCGGCCGAACCCCCTCGCTCGCGATCGGCCGGACCTACCTTAACCCGGAGAGCGGCGCCCCGGACCTTTCCTTCGCGACGCTCGAGCCCACGCCGGACCTGACCGAGCGCGTGATCGCAGCGCTCCCGGCGCCGGATGTGAAGCTCGATAGCGGCTGCCCGCCGCTCAAGTACCTCCATCGCAGGCTTGGCGACGGGGACGTCTATTTCTTCTTCAACGAGTCCCAGGCGGCGCAGTCGCGCGTTGCGACGCTGGAGGGCCGCGGTGACGTCCAGGTCTGGGACCCGACCCGCGGGACGATCCACCCGCTGTCGGGCGTCCCCGCGGCGGCAGGGCACGCCGAGGTCCCCCTCGATCTCGGTCCGCAGGAATCCCGCTTCATTGTGATCGGACCCGCCCCACAGGGCATGGCTGCTGCCTTTCCGACGCCGTCCTGCGCGACGATTGCCGCACCGACGGCCGATTGGTCGGTGACACTGGGCGACAAGCGCCTGACCACACCGCTCAAATCCTGGGACGACCTCGGCCTCGGCCGCCCCGCCGAACCGGCAACGTACCGCAATGAGATCGAGGTTCCCGGAAACCTGCCCACGGGCAGGAGGCTCTATCTCGACCTCGGCGCGGTGCAGGAGTTCGCACGGGTCACGCTCAACGGAAGGGAACTCGAGGCGCGCGCATGGCCGCCGTATCGCTGGGACGTGTCCGATCTGGTCAGGAGCGGCGCCAATCAATTGGAGATCCGCGTGCAGGTGCCTGCGCCTGTCAAGCGGCACGCCTACCTTGGCGTCCGGCGCGCGGGGACCCCCCCGGCGGCCCCGCGCGGATTTTTCCCGACAGGGGTGCCGGGCGGCCTCGGCGGCGACGATCCCCTGGGAGCCGGCGCACCGAGGGCGCCGCGAAGCCCCCCGGGCCAGGGCCTCGCACCGCCCGAGGCTCCGGAACTGCCCCCTCCTCCCGCCGGCCTCCTTGGCCCGGTGAGGCTCGTGGCGCAATAGCGCGCAGGCGCCCGCCCGGCCCGTCCTTCCACCAGGAATCATGTCCCACCTTCGCACACCCGGATTTGTCCTCCTCTTGTTTGCCGCGGCATCCCTGGTCACGGCCGCGCCGAACACCCGGTACGTCATCAGCGAGCGGGGCGCCGTTGGCGACGGCGCCACGGTGAACACAAGGGCCATCCAGTCGGCCATCGACGCCTGCTCGGCTGCGGGTGGAGGCGTCCTCGTCGTCCCACGCGGTGTCTTCCTAAGCGGAGCGCTCTATTTCAGGCCGGGCGTGGACCTCCGGGTCGAGAAGGACGGCGTCCTCAAGAGCACCACGTCCATGGCCGACTTTCCCCCAATCTACACCCGCTGGGAGGGGATCGAGCGCTACTGGACGTCCGCGTTCCTGAACTTCGTCGGCATGAGGGACGTGGTCGTAAGCGGGGAGGGGACGATCGACGGATCGGGCGACGCATGGTGCGGATTCGGAAAGAACCCCCGTCCGCCGTGGCCTCCGACCCCGACCGCTTCGCCGGGGCCGCCCCCCAGGCCCGAGGACGTCTACCCGGCACAGCTGCCGACGACAGCCGCGGTGAACCTCGCCGCCGCCGCGGGCCACCTGCCCCCCGTCAACGCGGCCGGCATCCGCCTTCCGCCGGGCGGCAGCCACCTGAGCCCGCCCCGCGCTCTCGTCTTCCAGAACTGCGCGGGCGTCCGGGTCTCCGGCCTGCTGCTCAGGAACAATGCGCGGTGGGGCTTCGTCTTCATCTACTGCAAGGACGTCATCGCGGAGAGGCTCACGGTCCGCGCGGAGCACTACATCCCGAGCTCCGATGGGATCGATGTCGATTCGTGCCGGCACGTGCTCATCACCGGCTGCGACATCGACTGCAACGACGACTGCATATCGATCAAATCGGGGAAGGACGAGGACGGCCGCCGTGTCAACGCCCCCTGCGAAGACGTAACGATCGAGAGGACGCGCTTCGGCTACGGCCAGGGCGGGGCGTCCATGGGAAGCGAGACGTCCGGGGGCATCCGCCGGGTCGAGGTGAGGGACTGCCTCGCGGAGGACGGCAACTGGGCGCCCATCCGCATCAAGTCGCAGCCCAGCAGGGGCGGCTTTGTCGAGGACGTCACCTACCGCAACATCGAGCTAAGGGGCGTGCTCAGGGCGTTCGAATTCGACATGGCCTGGTACATGCGCATCAACAACCCGGCCGCGGCCCGAATGCCGACGGCCATGCGCCGCATAAGGCTCGTCAACGTGCATGGCACCGCGCGCGCGGCGGGCATAATCCACGGCGTTCCCGAGCGTCCCATCGAGGATGTATCGTTTGCTAACTGCGCCGTCTCGGCGGACACCGGGCTCAGTATCGAGCACGCCCGTGGCATCGACACCACGGGACTTGCCCTGACCGTGAAGCAGGGCGTCCCTATCACCGGGCCGTGACCGGCCTACGGGACGAGCCCCGGGATGATCTGCGTTGGGCCGCGGTAGGCCTGGGGTGGGCGGGAGCCGAGGCCGGCCCTGATTTCGGTCGCGTGCGACTCGATCCGCACCGACGCCGCAGTGAGATCGGCGCGCGTTGCCGTAAGGGTGACCATGCCCGGGGCCAGGGTCGACCGCAGGGCTACGCGGTTGATTCCGCACTCGGTGCTGAGGTAGAGGTTGTTCGTCGAGTTGAGCATGCGGCCGTTGATGCCGCCGCGCCAGACCGCGGGGCCTTCGACGGTGAAGTCGACGCGTGCCTCGTCCGTCGGGCACCGGTTGCCCTGCGCGTCGACGGCCTCGAAATCTACAAAAACCACGTCCGAACCATCGGCCTGCAGGCCGTCGGGGCCTGTGTGGACGGTGAGCCTCAGGGCCGTGGATTCTCCCGCGGTCCTTAACTCCTCCTTGGCGACGATGCTGCCCGCCTTTGTCGTCACGGCCCTGAGCGTCCCCGGGGCGAACGCGACGCCCGGGAATGCGTAGACAAAACCGGTGTCGCCCAGGTCATTCCCGTTGAACGAATCGACGAAACCCGCCGGCTTCGCCGACACGCCGAGGGACTTGCCGTTGAGGAACAGCTCGACCTGGTCGCAGAGCGTTGCGGCCACGTAGACGGTCTTCACGGTGCCCTTTGGATAGGTCCAGTGCCCGATGATGTGCAGGTCGGGCTTCGCGGACTGCATCACGCGGGAGACAAAAAAGAGCTCCTTCGGCAGGCGCATGCCGTCCACCTTGCCGCTCACGCGCAGCACCTCGCTTGCGTCCTGGCGGCCGTCGGCGTCGGAGTCAGACCAGTAGATGCTGGCATAGGCGGACCACTTCGAATGCGCGGGGTCGGGGTTGTCGATCCGGTTGCGCACGTAGCTTGCGTAGCGCGTCGCGGCCGCGAGGCAGAACGTCTCGGAGTTCCAGTGATAGGTGTCGCCGCCGGGGCCGGGGCGGCCATCGACCCTGGGGACGATGTGGGGCTTGAAGCCGAAACTGGGCGGCGAGGTGTCGTCCCAAATCCCTCGGGGCGCCTCGTCGCGGAAGTCCTCGGTCTCGATGAGGGGCGCCCTGTCGCGGCGGGCGATGCTGTAGCCGCGGTAGATGTCGTCGCCGGCGATCCGGTCCGTCTGGGGGGCCTGGCCGATCATGACCCCGTAGTATTCGCAGTAGGGCGTGAGGGCCTTGTTTGCGTCCGCGAGGTCGTTGTCCCGTGTCCCCATGACCCGTCCGCCGCTCGGGTCCCACTGCTTCCTCAGGGCGACCATCTGCGCCATCTCCTCCGGCGTCACGATGGTGTTGCCGGCCTCCCAGAAGAGGATGCTCGGGTTGTTCCGGTAGAGGATCATGGAGTCGCGCATGACCTCGACCCGCTGGTCCCACTGCCGGCCCGTGACCAGCCGCTCCTTGTCGCCCGCCGGGCACACCTCGACGATCCCGTACCTGTCGCACGCCTCGACGTCGGCGCGCTGCGGCGACACGTGCATCCAGCGCACGTAGTTGGCGTTGCTCGCCCGCATCAGCGCGGCGCTGAAGTCGTGCATCCAGTCGGGATAGGCTCCGCCGAGGCCCGGCCAGTCGTCAGCCGAGCGCTGTGCGTAGCCGGTGAGCCATATGAAGCGGCCGTTCAGCCAGACTCCCCCCGTACCCGCGCCGCCCCTGAATGCGGTCTGCCGGAAGCCGGTGCGCGTCCGGCACACGTCGGCCACCTGGCCGTTCACGGACAGGATGGAATAGACGCTGTAAAGGTAGGGGTCGTCGACATCCCAGAACCGGGCGCCCTCGAGCGGGCCCGAGGCCGTGAAGGTTTCAGTCTGGCCGTCGACGAGATCGGACGTGTTGCCTGCCAGGCGCGCCCGCACGACCCCGTCCGCATCCACGACGACAGCCGAAAGCGAAATGGAGGCGTAGTCACCGGATTCGTTTGTGACCTCGGACTCCACCCTTACATCCGCCGTCCTCTTCTGCACGTCGATCGCCAGCGGATAGACATAGACGCCTGAGGTATGGAGGTTCTCGTAGAGGGGCAGGGTCTGGTGGATCCTGCCCGTGACGATCAGGCGCGCGTCGCGGTTGATGCCGCCGAAGTTGGGGTTGAAGTCCTTCGCGTTCCATTCAAAGGGGGTGCCGGTGGCCTCCTCCTTGTAGTCGGGGCTGTTGTCGACCTTGACTGCGAGAAGGTTGTCCTGGCCCCCGAAACGAGCAAACCGGGTGACGTCGAGGCCGACCGCCGTGATGCCGTTCTCGTAGATGCCTATCGGTTGACCGTTCAGGAAGAATCGGCCCGCCTGCCTCATGCCGTCGAATTCGAGGAAGACCTTCTGGCCGTCGGCGCTTGCGGGCAGCCTGAAGTGCTTTCGGTACCAGCCGATGCCGAGCATCTTTTCGCTCTGGTCGCCGCCGCTGTGGCTGATGAACGCGCGGTAGGTGTCGGTCTCGTTCCACGTGTGCGGCAGGCTCACGCGCGCCCAGGAGGAGTCGTCAAAATCCGCCTTTTCGGCCCCGGCCGCGTCGCCGAACGAGAATCTCCAGTCGGGATTAAAGTTGTAGACCGCGCGCGGGGAGGGGGGCTCGGCAAAATGCGCGCCGACGGCCGGAGTGGCTGGATCGGCGGGGGCTGCTCCGAGGCTTGAGCCGGAAGCGGCAAGTAAGGCCACGGCGACGGACACGGGGAGGAATCTTTGGCGGGGGTGCATCGGGGAACGATTTGCGACGCCCGCCGAGGCGGGATCCGGCGGGCCGGCGAAGGGCCGCCATGCTCGCTCGGCCCACTTGAACGCGGTTTCGGGAAAAGAAAAGCCCCCAAACTTCTGACAGACCGAGCGGACCGGGGGGCCAGGGGTGCCCGGGTGAGGGCCCGCTCAAGGATTTCGGATCCGAACCGCATTCTGACGAGACCAGTCGTTGTGCCCTCCATCAATCAGGATGAACTTCGACGAAGGCACCGCAGCCGAAAGGGCCCTCGCATGGGAAACAGGGATGACCGAATCAGACTTGGCCCCATAGATTTCGACCGGACCCTTGTAGTTCGCGAATGCCGCAACGTTGTCCCAGTTGTCGGTAAGGAGCAGGCTTACAAGAATGCCCGGGAGGTGCTCGCGGGCCACCAGCGACAACTTATCAAAGGGCACGACCAGGACATACTTGTCAGGCGGCCGGCTAAGGCTCGCAAGGGAGGCGGCCGGGCCCGACCCAATCGATTCCCCGACCACGCACACCGGGGTCCCTGGAAACCTTTCCCTCAGGGAAAGGTACGCCTCCTTGGCCGCATGGTCCAGGGACTCCTTTGAGGGAACGCCCTTGCGGTTCCCGTAGCCGGGATACTCGAGAATGAAGACCGAATCCTCGGACGAAAAGCAATGGATTGCGTAGGCCCGCGAGGAGGCCTGGCCCGCATTCCCGTGCAGCATGAGCCAGACGTTCTTGGGCGACGCGACCGTGCGCGAATAGCCGATGGTCGTCCCATCGCTGACCCAGGGCGCAAGCCCGTTGGTTTCCGGGCTGTGCGTCGGATAGTACAGCAGGCTCCTCTCGATCGACGAACATCCGCTCATCATCACAAGGAATACGAAGGAGGACGCGACGAGCGCGGATGTCTTTGTCGAGGTCACTCCTCGGTCGCGGTCATTTTGCCGAAGCGCGGACAATCTTACCCAGGGTTGCGAGCGAGACATCCTCCAGCTTCCGGAATCGGATGCAGCTCTTGCCCACGTCCAGGCCCGCCAGCTCGCCGCGGTGGCGTTTCACGATTTGCGGGTCGGCATAGAACGAAAAGTAGTTCTTCTGCGCGTTGAAGGCGACAAACCTCGACGCCAGCTCGTACGTTGGCATGCCGTATTTCATGCTTCCGACGGCTTTTGGTGCGCCCGTTCGCACGACCTCGTCGAGAGCTTGAATCACTGAGCGCTGCCCGGGCGAGAGCCCCTTGACGTAGTCTAGGATCGTGCCCGCCTTGGATTGCATGGATATTCGGTAGCCCTAGTACCCCAAAGGCCCGGGCTGGCGGCGGAGCAGCTCCTCCCGCTTGGAGGAGGCGGCAGGAACGGACGTTGGTTCCCGCGGGTGTCTAGGCGGCGTTTGCGCGGTTTTCACGGTCTTTAATTGCCTCCCGTATCAGGACGGCGACAGCGGCATTCTTCACGTCCGAAGCGCTGCGAATCTTGACGTGCCGCAGGCTCTTCCCCGTTCCCTCAAGAAGGCCGGTCGGGTCGCGAAGGGACGCTCCGTGGTAGAAGCCGAGATTAACATAGGAATTCTGAAGCCCTATATAGGCGTAATGCTCGGTCATCTTCTTGGGACCGATGCCGTAGCTTGCAATCCTCTGCTTGGGCCACACGACCTCCACGAAGTCACCGTCAAGCGACGCGATCAGCCTGCGCAACGCCGTACAAAGCGGTCGAAGCTTGGGCCCCGCAGTACAAAGAACGTCAGCGAAACGTCCCTGTGTTAAGTTTGCGGGCCTCGGATCCGTCGATTCCTGGTCAGTTCCTGTCGGGGATTCGCGCATGCCGATGGATAAGTGTCATTACAAGAGTGAGCCCGCCGAGCACAACAACAAGAGCCGCCCAGTCATAGGCAACCCAATCCCTGCGCGGGAGAAACACTCCGACGGCGGCAGTCGCGCCTATCGCCAGGCTCCACATCAGGAGCAGGCGGCCGCCGTAGCGGTTGATTTCGAACCACCTTTCCTCTGAAGCGAACGCCTCGGGTATCCGCACGCCATACCAGTGGTTTTTCCTCACTCGCCTTTCTATCAGCGGAACCGAGGCGACAACTCCAACAAGGGCCGCCGCAAGGTGGACGATGACGACGGGATTCACGGAGTGGATGTCAATTTGCCGAATGCGGACCCGCCGGTCGGTTGGACGGGTTACTCACTTGGGCGGATCAACATCCGGGGATTTCACCGTCAATTTGTAGTCTATCGAGGAATTGGGTGCCTTGATCATCTTCAGGTCGGCGTCGCATTTAGGGGAGACAATCGGCATCCGCGATACGCGGGTGGCTTCCGGCACGGCCGCTTGATTGTGACGCTGAAATTCACTCAAAAAATCCGGCGCCCTTTGCAAGGCGTCTCCCAAAAGCGACAACGACGGCGAATCAATTCTGGCATTCGGGAACGAAGGCGGCTGGTCAAAGGCCGCAGCCGCGACCGGGAGCACGATGCTGTACGCAAATATGTGAATCTTCATGGTACTTGCGCGGGGAAAGATGGGACACGTCGATGGCATTGGTGATTATTGGCACCGTTCCTTGGGCCTAAGTCCGTTTTTACCACAATAGGTAGCTTAAGTAAACTTGCCGATCTGGAATTGTAATGCCCAGAATGCTGATCGTGCCAGGCATGCTGACCAACGTGTGGTTCTCGGCGATGTGCAGATTTCTCCAGGCTTTCGCGGCGCGCGTCGGGCTCGCGCCACATGGCGAGCTGAGCGGGCAAATATTCCCCTTTCCATGAATCCCCGTTATCAGGCAAAAGGACTGGTCGACTTCGCCCGCGCCCTCCTGACAGCCTCAGGACTCGAAAGGGATAAGGCCGACACGGTCGCCACGGTGCTGGTCGAGGGCGACCTATTGGGGCACACGACCCATGGGCTGCAGCTGCTCGCGCCCTACCTTTCAGAATTGGAAAACGGAATGATGGCGAAGGAGGGCGAACCCAAAGTCGTTGCCGACTATCCGGCCGCGGTCACATGGGACGGGCTCCGCCTGCCCGGACCTTGGCTCGTCGTCCGCGCGCTCCAGTTGGCGGCCGAGCGGGCCCGCCGCCAAGGCACCTGCTCCGTCGTCATCCGCAGGTGCCATCACACCGCCTGCCTTGCTGCCTACCTGCGGCCGATCACCGAGCAGGGCCTGGTTGCCCTGATCACGTGCTCCGATCCGACATGCGGCGGTGTGGCTCCGCACGGCGGCCGGCGATCCCTGTACACGCCGAATCCGCTCGCTGCCGGGTGGCCGACTGAGGGAGAACCTGTGATCCTGGACATATCTATGTCCATAACCACCAATGGCCTAAGCAAGCGCCTGTACGCCGAAGGTGGCCGGTTCCCGGGCCTATGGGCGGTCGATGGCGACGGAAACCCGACGGATAATCCTGCCGATCTTTTTGGAGACAACCCCGGGGGACTGCTGCCGATGGGGGGACTTGACCACGGCCACAAGGGTTTTGCGCTCGGCCTGCTGGTCGAAGCGCTTACTAGCGGCCTTGCGGGCCACGGCCGCGCCGACCCGGCCGAGGGCTGGTCCGCCAATGTCTTTGTCTTGGTAATCGACCCGGCGATCTTCGGCAGCTGCGAGGATTTTAAGAGACAGACCTCATGGCTAGCTGATGCCTGCCGCAATACCCCGGCACGGCCTGGCTTTGACCGAGTCCGCATGCCCGGCGAATCCGGTCTCAGGCGGCGGGCGGAGCAGCTGGCCCGCGGCATCGAACTCTACCCGGGCGTCATGGCAACGCTCGCGCCCTGGGCTGAGAAGCTACAGGTCGTTGTGCCGTCGAGCTGATTGGGGTTCCATGGGGCTTCGTCCGCCCAAATCGGATCGCAGCTCCTTTCCCTTTTGCTTTATTTGGTGGATAGACGCGGAGAATCGGGAATTCTCCGATATAGGCGCCTCCTCTTCGAAATGCCGCACTGACCCCCGCCTTCCCCCTTTCTCGGATTTCCCATGTCAACTAACTCGATCCTCAATCAATTCAGACTCGACGGCAAAGCCGCCCTGGTCACCGGTGCCGCCAGGGGACTCGGCCAGGGGATGGCCCTGGCGCTGGCCGAAGCCGGCGCAGACATCGTGGCCGTCGACATTCTCCCTGGGGAAGACACCCGCAAACAGGTCGAGGCGCTCGGCCGCAAATGCGTCGCGCTGACCGCCAATCTGAGCGACCGCGCTTCCATTCCCGGGCTGATCGAGGCGGGGAAGAAGGGTTTCGGCTCCCTCGACATTCTCGTGAACTGCGCAGGCATCATCCGGCGCGAGAGTTTCGAGAAGTTCTCCGAGAAGGACTGGGATGATGTGATGGGCCTCAACATCGATGCCGTCTTCTTCCTTAGCCAAGCCTTTGTGCGCGACGCGCTCGCGCGCCAAGCGACGGCGAAGATCATAAACATAGCCTCGATGCTTTCGTTCCAGGGCGGCATCCGCGTGCCGTCCTACACCGCCTCGAAGAGCGCGGTGCAGGGTCTGACCCGCCTGATCGCGAGTGAATTGGGAGGGAAGGGCATCAACTGCAACGCCATTGCCCCCGGCTACATGGCGACCGACAACACCGCCCCGCTCCGTGCCGACGCCGAGCGCAGCGCCTCGATTCTCGCCCGGATTCCCGCCGGCCGCTGGGGCACTCCCGACGATCTCAAGGGGGCGGTGGTCTTTCTCGCGTCCCCGGCATCCGACTACGTCAATGGTTACACCATCGCCGTTGACGGGGGATGGCTCGCGCGCTGAGCGCCCGTTGGTATCCGGTGAATTCAGCTCGCGCGATCCGGCGTGCATTTGGACAATTCGCCAGCTGAGGCCGAATCCAGATACAGGGTAGCATCTGGGTGCAGGCGCAATACGGAGGCGGGGCACGATTCGCCTATAGGACCCTCGAGCATCGCCCGCACTGCGGCTGCCTTGCGGGGTCCCGGAACATGGGCGCTTAGGCGCCGCGCAGTGCTGAATACTGGCACCGTGAGGGTAAGCGCGTGGCTGGGCACCTCGGCAACTGAGCGGAAACAGCCGTCGTTGACCTGCTGCTGAAGGCATGCGCCATCCAGCTTCACCTTCTTGACCCTGGCGCGATCATCGAATTCCGCGACGGGCGGGTCATTGAATGCAACGTGCCCGTTTTCGCCGACTCCCATGCAAATTAGATCGATGGGGAGCTCGGCGAGCAGTTCGGCGTAACGCCCGCAAACCTCGGCGCTATCCCCTTCGCCCGCCGAAAGCGGATGAAACGCAGCCACCTTCACCCGCGAAAGGAGATGGTCCCAAAGGTAGCGCTGAAAGCTCCGAGGGTCGTCGCCTTTGAGACCGACGTATTCGTCCATGTGGAATGCGGTTACTCTGTCCCAGGCAACCGGGTTTGCCCGGGCGTCAACAAGAGCGCCAAGGAATTCGTCCTGCGATGGTGCGCAAGCAAACACGACCCGGGCGAGGCCCCGAGAGGCGATGCATTGTCGGAGGTATTCGGACACGGCGGCCGCGGCGGCGCGGCCCAAGTCCGCCCGTGTCGGGTGAATCTCGACCGCGAGGCGATCGACGACGAAGTGTCGGGCCAATGATGGGTTCACGGGAGCTTGGGCAGGACGATTCCGAACGCCGCGGCAGGCGCGTCGGACCAGAGACGGCGAGCCTCAGGCAGGCTCAGGCCGAGGTAGGCGGCCGTCCTCGACACGCCCTCGTCCGGAGCAAGTGTCGATCCGGCAAAACCTTCGCCTCCAGGCTGTCGGGCGATTCCGTCGGCGCCGATCGTTACGGTCAATTCGCCGATGGTGTAGTCGCCCGGGGGCGCGCCGGCCCCCGCCATGGCGTCGGTTGTAAACAGGACGCGACCAGGCGGTTTCGCTCGGAAGAAATTGCGCAGGACGAACGGCGGCAAATGAATGCCATCGGGAATCAGGCAGGCGGTCAGGTCGTCCCTGGACAACAACCGTTGGACGACATTGTCGTGGCGGGGAAGTGTTGGCGGTGTGCCGTTTCCCAGATGAGTTGCGAAGCGTGCGCCCGCGGCGACCGCGGCGCCTATTTCGGACTCGCTTGCATTTGTATGTCCCAGCGACACATGAACGCCCTGTCGGACGACCCCCGCAATGAATTCAGACGAGCCGTTCCATTCCGGGGCCAGTGTTACGAGGCGGATACGGCCCCCGGCGGCACTCTGAAGCCGCGCAAACTCCGACATTGAGGGCGCATGAATCGTTTCGGGCGAATGGGCGCCCCGGAATCCGGGCAGAGGCGAAATCCATGGGCCCTCAAGATGGTAGCCCGCGATCATCTTTGAAATCTCGGCGTCGTTCGCCCGCGCCCGTTCCAGCCCCTCGAAGCGTCGGCTTAGACAGTCAATGCTGGCCGTGACCAAGGTCGCAAAGATCGCACGAACCCCATGCCGGTGAAGGGCGGAGGTCGCTCGCCGCAAGTCTTCGATGGAAAGATCATCACGTTGGAAGTCGACCCCGCCAAAGCCGTTTACCTGAAAATCGAACAAGGGGGATTCTGGCATGAGGACGGTGTTGTCACCCGTGCGCGGGTGTTCTTGAGGGGACGGGAATGATTCAGGGCAGCGCGGCCGCCCGAATGTGTCGATACGCGATCCTCATCGTTACTTCAAATCGGCTGGAAGCGCGAATGCGACGTAGGCGTCGCCGGTCGGAGTTTCGATCTTCCCACCTCCGGTCGCCGCTATCACGACATACTCCCGTCCGTTCACCTCGTAGATCGACGGTGGCGCACACCCAGCCCAGGGGAGTTTTGCTGCCCAGAGCTCCTTTCCGGTGTCCTTGTCGAACGCGCGAATCATGGAATCCTTTGTGCCGGAACAGAATACAAGACTTCCTGCCGTGACCGTTGGTCCCCCGAAGTTCTCTGTTCCCGTCTCGGGCTGCCCCTCTTTGGAAAGCTTCTCGTAGTTTCCGAGCGGCACACGCCAGACGATCTTTCCGGTGTTCATGTCGATGCAGATCAATAGGCCCCATGGGGGATTGCAGCCCGGGTAACCATCCTGGTCTTTGATAAAATTCCAGCCGTCGGCGAAATACGCCGGGCCTGCGGCTGCGAGGCGTGGAGGCGGCGGCTGATTGCGGCGCATCAGGAAATCGAGCAAGTCGCGGCGCTGCCCTTCTGTCATCGGTGGCGCCGGGGGCATTTGGCCTCGCCCGGTCTTTAGTAGAGCGGTCACGTCGTCATCGGTCAGCCGGTGCCGAAGCCCGAGCAGAGCGGGAACCATACCGATTCCCTGGCGCTTCGTACCGTGGCAACCCGCGCACATCTGCTGGAAGGTTTTCTCGCCTTCGCTGGGTGGAAGAAAAGGGTCCCGCTCACGCTCGTCGTTGCGAAAGACGGTGAACCTGCCGATCAGATGGTTGCTATTGAGGTAGATGCGGCCGGTCGGAACGTCCACGCAGGCCCCGGTCCACTCGGCGCCACCCCTGGAGCCTGCGTAGATCATCGGGCGGCCCTCGCTGGGCGGTTCAAACCATCCATAGGTCGCATGCCGAAGTTGTCTTAGAACGAAGTCTTGCGCCTCCGGAGTCCGGTTGGTCACCTCATCGATCTTGAAATCTTGGGATGAATACGGTTCGGGAAGCGCCGGGTCGGGCTGATACGGAGCCGTAACCTCGCCAGGCAGCGTTGATACCGGGGCCCGCCGCAGGCGAAACGGGAAGATCGGCTTCCCGCTCATCCGGTCTAGCAGCAGGGTATCGCCGACTTTGCTAAGGCACGCGACAACGTCAATTTTCCGGGCATCGCGCGTTATGGTCAGGAGGACGGGCGGGGCAGGGCAGTCGAGGTCCCAGATGTCGTGTCGAACATTTTGGAAGTACCACCGCAGCTCCCCGCTTTGAGCGTCTAGCGCCACGATGCAGTCCGAGTAAAGATTGTCTCCGAGTCGGTCGACGCCGACGAAATCCGGCACCGCATTCCCGACTGCGGCAAAGACAATGCCGCGTTCCGCGTCGAGGGACATGCCCCCCCAGCAATGCGCTCCGTTGCCATACCCGGCTCCCATCCACGTGTCCGCGCCCGCCTCGCCCTGTTGAGGGAGGGTGTGGAAACGCCAAAGGCTCTTGCCGGTGCCGATGTCGTACGCGAAGACGTCACCCAATAACCCGGGCACGATGTAGGTGCCCTTCCAAATCACGCCGACCGCCGTTCCGCCTGTCGGCAGCGGCGCGCGTCCGTTGACTCCAAAATCGGCCATTGGGCGGCCGGTCTTCGGATCGAGGGCATACACCCAGTCGCCGGAACTGAACACAATTCGGGCAGGATGGTCCTTCGTTCCCTGCCAGTAGACGAGGCCGCGTCGGGCGGGCGAGTCCTCAATCCTGGGCTGCTCAACGGCCTCAAGCTGGAACCGCCAGAGTTGAGTGCCGTTTGACGCATCGATGGCGACGATTGCGCGTCCGGGCGTGGGCCCGAACATCACGCCATCGACGACGATCGGATTTGCCTGGATGTTCCCATAGGCGTCCCCTGAGTGGAACGTCCATGCCTCGCGCAGGTTCTTGACATTTTCTCGGTTGATCTGTGCGAGCGCCGAATAGCGATCGGCAAACGAGTCGCCGTGCGAGACGCTCCACGTCCGCATTGAATCCGCTGCAGGAAGCCCGTTGGTCGGTGTCTGCTCCTGCGGCAGGGCAGCCGGGATCGTCTTGTATTCGGGCAGCCGGGACCTCTGCACGGCATCCTCAACTTGGGCATGCAAGAAGCCCGCGGAGGCGGCAAACGCGCACAACAACCCCCTAGGGAATGCGGTGATGCTTTTCTTCAGTACCGTATGCTCGCACATACCCGAGGACATCGATTCAAGAGAGGGGTCTAATCCCCGGCGGCCTTCTGCCGACGCAGGGCTTCATCGCATTTTCAACTGTGGATCCTGTGCATGTCACGGCAAGAAGCTGGGTGATGAAGGAGTTGTGAAACCAGGAACCGTTCATGTCGTCGCCGAAATCAAATCGCAATTCAATCCCTGTGTAATTTTTAACATGGCTTCGTAAGCACTGCTATTCCCGTTATGAATCATGCGTGATAGCTTGGTGAATGATCGAGATTACAGAAGTTCTGGCGATCAAGGGCGGCCCAAAAGCGGTGACGGAACCTGCTCCGCCGAACCTCCTTCATGGCACAAATGACATCGGTGAGGAGGAGATCCGTGCCGTCACGGCCGTGCTTAGGAGCAAGGTGCTCTTTCGCTATGCTGCGGAACCCTCGAAATCCACTGTTGCGCAGTTTGAGGCGCTGTTTGCCGCGAAGACCGGGGCAAAGTATGTTCTCGCTGTCAACAGTGGGACGTCCGCCCTGATCGCCGGGCTCATCGCCTTGAAGGTGAGCCAGGGCGACGAGGTCCTGATTCCCGCGTATACCTACATTGCGACGGCGGCGGCCGTGATGGCTGTCGGCGCCCTGCCGGTCCTAGTGGAGATGGACGAGTCCCTCAGCATGGACCCGCAGGACATGGAGAAGAAGATCACCGACCGGACGACGGCGGTCATCCCGGTGCACATGCGCGGCATTCCCTGCGACATGGGGCGCATCATGGAGATAGCGAAGCGCAGGAAGATCGCAGTCCTTGAGGATTGCGCCCAGGCCAACGGCGGCACTTTTTGCGGACGTGCGCTCGGGACATTCGGCGACGCCGGGATCTTCAGCCTTCAGCATTACAAGATTGTCGCCAGCGGAGAGGGAGGGATGGTTATCACGAACAACCGCGACATATTCGAGCGTGCGGCGGTGTACCACGACTCAGCCTACGCATTCTGGATGGAGGAGCGGGCGCAGAACCAGGCGGCTGCGGAGCAGTGGAGGAACATGTGTTTCCTCGGGGAAAACTTCCGCATGTCGGAGATGCACGGAGCTGTGGCTCTGGAACAGCTCAAGAAGCGCGACCGGATCGTGACGCGAACCCGCCTGATCAAGGGGCGACTCTGGCCGGCCTGCGAGGAGATCCCGGGGGCCGTGATGGAGGGGCTCAACGACCGTGCGGGAGACTGCGGGATTTCGTTAGTGTTCTTCATGCCCGACGCGAATTCCGCCATGAAGATTGCCGCGGCTTTGGCAGCCGAGGGGGTCCGTTGCGGGACCGTGTTCTCGAAGCAGTTCCCCGACCGGCACATCTTCTATCACTGGGACTACGTGATGAACAAGCGGAGCGCCCATCGAAACGGCGCTCCTTGGTCTTTGGAGAGGAACCCGCCGAGGGTGACCTATTCGAAGGACATGTGCCCGCGCACGATCGCGCTTCTTGAGCGCGCCGTCATGCTCCCGATCACGCAGATCATGACGGATCCATACGTGGACCAGGTTGTCGGTGCGATTCAGAAGGTGGCCCGCAACTGGAAGGGGTAGGGTGCCGAATCGGTTGACCCCCTCACGCGAAGCTGCGACGTCGACCAGGCTTGCGCCGGCCCCTCCCGGATGGCGGAGTCCCATCAGCGCGCTTTGAGCCCCAATTCAATGAAGAATCCAGGATCCAGAACTTTTCGCTGGCCGAACGGCCAACGCGGGGCCGTTAGCCTGTGCTGGGATGATGCGAGGCCGTCGTCGGTCGAGGTAGGCGTTCCGCTCCTGGACCGCTTCGGGATAAAGGGCACCTATTATGCCCTGCCTCGCAATATGACACGGCAGCTGAAGAAGTGGCGGTCTGCAGCCGCCCACGGTCATGAAATCGGCAACCATACGATGAACCATCCGTGCATGGGCAACTTCATCAGCTGGCAGACCCCGGAGACGATGCTCGAGAACTACACCCTCGACAGGATGGAGCGAGAGATTCTTGAGGCTAATCGAGTGCTTGGGGCGTCTGTTGGGGTCAAGCCGACGAGTTTCGCCTACCCGTGCGCCCAGACCTACGTCGGCAGAGGTATCCGGCTGAGGAGCTACATTCCTCTCATCGCCAGGCACTTTGTGGTGGGGCGCTCCGGATTCAGCGAAACCTACGCAAGCCCGGAGCGCTGCGATCTGGCACAGGTCCCGTCCCTAGACTTTGACTGCAAGACCTTTGAACAGCTGCGCGCGATGGTCGACGCGGCCGTGGTGGATCGGTGCTGGCTGATCTTGACCGGCCATGAGGTCGGCGACGGTCGCATCAAGCAGACAACGTCGGCCAAAGCGCTTGAGAAACTCTGCGCCTACCTCCTCAGGCGAACGGACGTCTGGACAGACACCGTTACCGCGATTGGGCGACACATCGCGGCGTCGGTGAAGCATCCCCCGATTCCGGCACGCCTGCGTTGACCCCATGTTCGCCTCCGCGGGAATCAAGGGAACGCACCATTTCATTCCCGGGAACCTTCAGGTGCGCGTCGCGACGTGTTCCGGGGTGGACTCGATCCCTCTGCTAACGCATGGATCCACCTGGCATGGCGCTCTCCAAGACCATGGGCCGCACCGAGCCAGAATCAGGTGGTGCGGGGCTCCTTAATTCGCCAGTGGTAGAGGCCGGCGCCCCTGAATTGCCATGAAACTCCACGCAATAGACATCGCGATCGTCGTCGTCTATTTCGCGGCCGTGCTCACGGTGGGCCTCTGGGTGTCGCGGAGGGGGGCGAAGAACATGGGCTCCTACTTTCTCGGTGGAAGGTCGTTACCGTGGTATCTGCTCGGCGTCTCGAACGCGTCCGGGATGTTCGATGTCAGCGGCACGATGTGGCTTTCGTACATCCTGTTCATCTACGGAGTGAAGGGCATATGGCTTCCGTTTGTCTGGCCTGTCTTTAATCAGATCTTCCTCATGGTGTTCATGAGCGCGTGGACACGGCGCTCGAATGTCATGACCGGTGCGGAGTGGATCCAAACCCGCTTCGGCCGCGACACGGGCGCGAACCTGGCGCACCTGAGCGTCGTTCTGTTCGCGCTGGTCAACGTGGTCGGCCTGCTGGCCTATTGTTTCAAGGGGATAGGGAAGTTCCTGGTGGTGATACTGCCCTGGCATTTCACGGGCATCACCACAGGGCTCTTCAGCGACGAGAACATCTACGCCGTCCTCATCATGGCCATCACCTCGCTCTACGCGATCAAGGGCGGAATGGTCAGCGTCGTCATCACCGAGGTGACCCAGTACACCATCCTGGTTGTCAGCGCGGTTTCGCTCGCCGCAATAGCAATGCTGAGAGTTTCGCCCGAAATGATCAGGCATTCGATTCCGCCCGGATGGATGAACCCCTTCTTCGGTTGGAGGCTGGGCTTGGACTGGACGGGAATCATGGACTCGGCGAACAACGCGATCCGCCATGACGGCAACGAATTCTTCATGATCATCTTCTTCTTCATGATGCTGAAGGGGGTGCTTGCCAGCCTGGCCGGCCCCGCGCCGAACTATGATATGCAGCGGATACTCGCGACCCAAAACCCGAGGGACGCCAGCCTGATGAGCGCGATGGTCAATATCGTCATGTGGTTCCCATCCTACTTGATGGGCACGGGAATCGTGGTCCTGGCCTTGGGCTTCTGCATGCCCGAGCTGCGCTCCATGGCGACTCCGGATTTCGAAAAGATTCTGCCGATGGTTCTCAGCAAATACGTGCCTGCAGGACTTCTGGGTCTCATGGTTGCCGGATTCATGGCGGCATTCATGTCGAACTTTGCCGCGACTCTGAATGCCGCGCCTGCCTATCTTATCAATGACATCTACAAGCGCTTCATAAACCCCGGTGTTGCCAGCCGAAGGGCAGTGAATCTCTCTCGCCTGGCCTCGTTTGCAATCCTGGCAATGGGAATTGGCCTCGGATTGATGACGACCCGCATAACGGACGTCCTGATGTGGCTGGTGGGCGCTCTCTACAGCGGGTTTGTCGTGGCGAACGTCCTCAAGTGGTACTGGTGGCGCTTCAACGGATACGGCTATTTCTGGGGCATGGTGTCCGGGATCGGCAGCGCAATGATAGTCCCCGTATTCGCGCGCAGGATGATCGGCGAGAACGTCAACATGCTCTATTGTTTCCCGGCGATTTTCGCGGTGTCGGCGATAAGCAGCTTTATCGGCACCCTGTGCACAAAGCCTGAGGACGATGAGACGCTGATCAAGTTCTACAGGAACGTGAGGCCGTGGGGCGCCTGGGGGAGGATTCGCGACCTTGTCCTGAAGGACGACCCGAGTTTCCAGCCAAACAGGGACTGCGCCCGAAATTGGGTCAACGTCGTGGTTGGCATTGTCTGGCAGCTCAGCATCTTCACCACGCCGATCTACCTCGTGACGCGAAACTGGCCGGCGGTCTGGATCAGCCTAACGGTCTTTGCGATCACCTTGACGTTCCTGAAGTTCAATTGGTACGACAAACTAGAGAATGAACCTGTCGCGCCAGCATCTGACAACGAGCGGCCCGATCTGGCCTCTTGATCGTTGCGCATGGGTTCGGGTTTGCATCAGCGCCCGGCGGCGGTGCGATTGGGTTTCCGGGATTTTGCTTTATCGTGGGAAATCTCTAGGTTGGAGCCATGTCGCTGGCTGATTTCGTCGGACAAGAGCTCATCTCCGGCCTGGCGCGGCTCGACGCCTCGCATCTGATGGGTGCGTGGGAGGGCGGCAATCCCAGCGATGTTCGCCGGCGAGGCCGCTTCAGGCAGCTGCTATTCCGCGAGGACGACATGCACCGGCATCATGAGTTTTGCCAGCTGATGACCGGCCGTTGCTGCCTGAGCTTCAGACATAAGACGTCGGAACTTGAACCGGGCGACATGGTCGCGCTGGCGGGCGGCGTCCCACACGCCGAGACCGTCTGCAAGAGCACCGTCGGCTATCGGCTGGCCTGGTGGGTCCTCAGCGACGACGACCCGATGCTCCAGGTGTGTCGGTATCGGAGCCGGAGGGGCTATGACGTGGAATATGTGATCAGGCTGACATCGCTTAGCAGCTACGGGAAGGAGCGCCTTGACGTCCTTCGCGAACTGGCGGCCAGCTCCCTTCGAGAGAGACCCGCTGTCGAAATCCTGCGCGAGGCGATGCTGTCACTGGCGGTCGAGCTTTACCGGCAAATCCTGAAGGGGGGAGAGACTCCGTTGGACGCCCGAGCCGAGCTGGCGCGCAAGATCACGGATTTTGTGCGGGCCCGTTCGGGACAGCCTCTGGCTCTTGCGGACGTGGCGAAGGCGATTCACATGTCGCCCAACTACCTGACGTCACTGTACCATTCCCAGACGGGAGTGTCCCTCGGGCGATTCATAAAGGCCGAGCGGATCGTGCTGGCGCAGCGCATGCTTCGCCAGCACGACTCAAGCGTGAAATCGGTCGGCCTTGGGCTCGGCTTCTCGGACCCTTTCACGTTCAGCCGCGCATTCAAGCGTGTCACCGGCACTGCGCCCCGCGCATGGAAACGGGCGAATGGCCCTAGCAACCGATCGGGCTCCTGACGCTGTTTCTTCTCGCCGTCAGGACGGCCTGCTCACGGAACGTTCCGGCAATCCCCGGCTGTGCACCCGCGCAATTAACCGCCCGGAAAAGCTTGGTGCGCCGTCAATCGGGAAGCGGGCGGCCTATGGTCTCGGGCAAGAACCAGATGGCAATCGTTCCTATGACGTAGATGTACGCCACCGTCTCGCCCGCGTGCGCATAGCTGTCGCCGAACCACGCCATGAGGGTCCCCATCTTCCAGGTGCAGACGGCGGTAAGGATGCGGCCGAAGTTGTAGCAGACTCCCTGGCCAGTCGCGCGCACGCGGGTCGGATAGAGCTCCGGCAGGTATTGGGGCAACCAGCCGTAGAATGATGCCGTGAAAAACCCCGCCAGCGAAGCGACGGCGAGAAACGACGGGCTATAGGAATGGAACACCCTGAAAAGGACGCTGCATGTCAGGAACGATCCAAGGCAAAGGCCGAGGTAGACGGGTCTCCGTCCTATTGTCTTGCCTAGCAGGGGAGCGACCATCGCGCCCAACGCGGCGCCTATGGAGATGGCGAGCAGGCAGTAGGCCTTCACACGAGGCTGGCTTCCACCGGTCATTTGATCCGCCCAGAGCGGGATCCAAAGGACAATCCCCCAAGTGACGATCAAGGGAATGGACGCTATGAGGATTCCGAGGAGCGTGTTTCGGATCAGCTTTGGGCCGAAGACCTCCCTCACTGGCCGGGCCCTTCCCGCGGCAATGACGGACTGTTTCCACCGCTCGGATTCCGGGACAAACCAGATGATCGCGAGCGCAAGAAGGGCGGGCGAGGAACCGACGAGCATGACCCAGCGCCAGGAATGCACCGTGGTCTGGAAAAAGACTCCAATGACGGCGATCAGGGCGAATCCCATGTTCGACGACATTCCGATAAGCCCGGCCATGAGCGGCCGCTTTGCCTCCGGCCACGCCTCCATCACCAGCGCAACGCCCAGCGACCACTCCCCACCCATGCCCAGGGCCGAGATGAACCGAAGGGAGGCGAGATCGAAGGGACCCCTCGCGAAGTATTTCAGCCCGGTAAACACAGAATACACGAGAACGCTCAGCGTCATGGCGCGAACGCGCCCGATCCGGTCCCCGAGCCACCCAAAAGCTAGCCCGCCGGCGGCAGCACCCACCAGAAACGAGGCGGTGATGATACCCATCCAATGCTGAATGAACTGTTCGCTGACGGCGCCGGTTGCCATCTGGAACTCCTGGAGCGCCGGACGGGCGACGAGTGGAAAGATACCCATCTCAAGGCCGTCGAACATCCAGCCCAGAAAGGCCGCCGACAGGGTGGCGAACATCGCGAATCTGATGCTCTTTTGGGTCTGCGTCATGAATCGAGCATCCCGGGCTCAAGCTTGCCTAGAAATGCCATGTGAAGGCGGCAGCTCAGGGCCGGCGCGACGCGCCCAATCCGGCCGACGCCGATCGCCCGACGATCGAAAGGGACCCGAGTCGAAGCACGAAAGATTCCACGAGGATTGGCTTCTTGGGCGGCGGAAATTGTAGCGGTAAATAGCGAGCTAACTTGGGGCAGTGGCAAGAAGAAAGCTTCTTCCTGATCCAGCGGCACGTTACTTCCGCGAAACAATTCTGGCAAAACGCGCGGCTCCTTCTTGAGCACGCGACGGCGCGAGACCGAGGAAGGGCTTTCTGTTTGACCGCTGGAAGTCATCGAACAATGTGTGTAAGGCCGTCCCCGTGGGCCAGATCGGTGCTGGACCGCGGCAGTTTCAGAACCCCATGGCGGCGTTCGATGGCAGTCTCAAATGCCCAATAATGGAAATCATGAACACGCGATTTCGACTTCGTAGCGTGGCTGCCGTGTCGATGCTTGCGATAGGGTCCGTTTGGCCGATCGCGGGATCGCGATGCTCGGCGGCCGACGAGGCCTCGCTGCAGGCACGGCCGCTGACGGCGCTTCGGCGCGACCAGCTTCCCCGAAAGGTCCTGGTGGGCACCGAGATCACCGGCTATGACGTGATTGAAAAGTTTTCGCTGGAGAAGCGGTTCCAGCGCATGGACGAATACGTCGACGCGATGGAAGCGCAGGCCAGGATAAAGTACCCCGGCAGGCGCTTGGACCTTGTGGTGTTTTCCGAATATTTCATGGCCCGGGGTGCCGGCACCCTGGCGCAGAACGCCATCCACCTAGATGAGGTCGTGCCTCGTATAGCGGCGTGCGCGAAACGCCATGACTGCTATCTCGTCGTGCCCCTGGTCCTGAAGGAGGACAATTCGCCCGATCGTTATTCGAACGCTGCCTTGCTGATGGGTCGGGACGGGCGCATCGCGGGCATCTATAGGAAGGTGCATCCCTGCACCGACCTCAAATACCTCCTGTTGGAGGGTGGCATGACGCCGGGCAGCGACTTCCCGGTGTTCAGCTGCGATTTCGGGCGAGTGGGCATACAGATTTGCTACGACGTCTTCTACCCTGACGGGTGGGAGGCGCTTGCGAAGCAGGGAGCGGAGATCGTCGCGCTGCCATCAGAGACGCCGCAAACCGCCCGCCCGTCGATGTATGCGCTGCAGCATCGCTACTATGTGGTGAGCGCCACACCCAGGGATCACGCTGCGGTTTACAACCCGCTCGGCATGATCGATGCCCAGGCAACCCAGGAGGGCGTCTTGGTTCACCAGATCGACCTGTCCTATGCCATAACGGGATGGGAGGATGGGCTGGATGGCGGCGAATCCCTGAAGCGCGCATTCGGAGACAAGGTGGGATTCACGTATTACCAGGGTGAGGATGCCGGAATTTTCTGGTCCAACGACCCGAGGATCTCGATCGGGCAGATGTTAAGAAGCTTCGGGTACCCAGAGCCGAAGGATGACGCCGAGCGGGCGCGGCTGTTGCAGGACAAGGTCCGGGGTGGCCTGCCGACGCTCCCGTGATCAGCTCGACCCTATTGCGGCCTTAGGAAGCGATTTGGCGCAGCCCGGCGGCATATTCATGAAGGCAACACGCCCCGCAGACATTCCCGTCCTGTCGCGGCGCGAATTCGTGCGCGCCTCATTCCTTGCCGCATCCGGCGTCGCGCTTGGCCTCAATGCGGCTGGGAGCGACAAGCAGGCGCTGCCTCGCCCGATCATAGGCTTTTCGAAGCCCTTCCAATCCATGGGCGCGGTGGACATGGCCGCGTTTGTCGAGGAGGTCGGCTGGAGCGGCATAGAATGCCCGGTGCGCACCCAAGGACAGATCGAGCCTGAAAGGGTGGGCGAGGAGCTCCCCCGACTGGCGGAGGCGTTTCGAAGGAGGGGTCTTGATATTCCCATAGTGGTGACGGGGATCACATCGATTCATGAGGCGCATGCCGAGGAGGTGCTGCGCGTGGCCGCGAAACTTGGGGTGAGGAAGTTCAGATTGGGCGCCTTCATGTACACTCATGACCGCCCGTTGGAGCAGCAACTCGACGGCTTCGGTCATGATCTTAGGGAGATCGGTGAAGCCTGCGGCGAACTGGGAATTCAGGCAGCGGTGCAGAATCATTCCGGTTCTGACCGATTCGGCGCCGCTGTATGGGATCTCGTCGGCGTCTTGAAGGATTTTCGCGTCAAGAATGTCGGAATCTGCTTCGACATTGCGCACGCCACCATAGAAGGAGGCCTGTCTTGGCCGATCCAGGCGCGCCTGGCGGAGCCGTTTCGCACCGCTGTCTATATTAAGGATTTCACATGGTCGAAGGGACCGAGCGGATGGCAGCCCAATTGGTGCCCGCTGGGCGAGGGAATGGTCGACCGGTCGTATCTCTCCGGGCTGAAACGCTCCGGGTACTCAGGAACGATTTGCCAGCACCAGGAATACCCGATGGGCGATCGCGCGGACATGGCTGCCCACATAAAGCGTGACCTTGAGGTTCTCAGAAGGTGGCTCGGTTGACCCCCAACCAAGGCGGCCGGACCCGGGCGTGCCGGCAACCGTCTCTGGGTCCGCGGGGCTACGCTTCGAGAGGTTGTTCGCCTAGGGGTATACCTCGAGAAACCCGAAGGCGTGAAGCCAGTTTATGCAGAGCTGGGTCCAGCTCGCGGGAAGTCTCCCGTCTTGGCGGACGCCGAAATCGTGCTCGCCCTTCGCAAATACGTGCAGCTCCACGGGAACCTTGGCCCTCTTTAGGGCAAGGTACATGATCACGCTCTGATCCGAGGGGCTCATCGTGTCGTCCGTGGCGTGGACCAGCATGACGGGGGGCGTGTCCTGCGGAATATGTATGCTTGGCAGGATCTCATCCCTTTCCTTGAGCTTCAAGAAACCGGAGTAGCAAAGAATCGCAAAGTCGGGCCGGCTGCTTGAGTCATCGATGGCATCGATCCGCTCATATGTCCGTCTCGCGAATCCCGTGGCCGTTTCAAGCGCAAGATGGCCCCCGACCGAGAACCCTATGATCCCTATGCGCTTTGGGTTGATTCCCCATTCCGCGGCCCTGCTTCGAACCATGCTGACCGCCCGCTGGGCGTCCATTTGGGGCCCAATTGGAGTTTCGGACTCGGCAACGTTCGGGGGCCGAGGCACACGATACTTGAGGACAATGCCGGTCATCCCTTGGGAGTTGAGCCATGAGGCCACCTGTTCACCTTCACCTTCCCAGTAGAGATCCCAATATCCCCCACCCGGGCATATTACCATGGCCGTCCCGGTGTTGTTCCCCTGCGGGGGGAGGTAGACCGTGAGCGTGGGCTTGGTCACATTGGTGATCAGCACGTTGGTTCCATAGACGGGCGACGTGCGAACGAAGGTCTTTTCCGAGCCGCTGACCGGCAGATCGCCCGGCGGCTTCGCAGGCCAGAGATCAAGGACAATCGGGGGGGCTGCGGTTGCGCCGCAGGACGCGAACAGGGCGGCGATAAGATACGCGGTTGATGTGATCTTTTTCATTTTTGCTTCTTGTCGGAGGCGTCGCAGAACCCTTCGACCCCCGGGGCGCCATTTCAAGCCGCCCGCTCCGAACTCCGAGACTGAAAAACGCGGGGTGCAAAGCCAAACTTTATTGACCGGCGGCTATGCAGTTGACACGGGGGACTCAGGCCCATCCCGATCTCTCCATGACCCAGCCGCAGATCAGCGTGATCTCCGACGAGATTTCGCAGGACCCTGCCGCCGTCGTGCGTTTCGTGCGCGATTTCGGACTTGGTGGGTTTGAGCTTCGCAGCATGTTCGGACGGGCATTCAAGGATCTCACCAGCGGCGACGTCGCCGAGATTCGCGCCATCACGACCGGTGAGGGTTTGCGAATCCACGGATGTGCGACTCCCGTCTTCAAATGCGAGTTGGACGACAGCGCATCCGTCCTTGGGCATATTGAGATATTCAAGCGGAGCCTGCAGGTCGCGGGGGAGCTAGGATGTAACCTCGTTCGTGTATTCTCGTTCCTGCGGAGTTCCGAGGCCCTCTCGAAGCCGGTGGCCGACCGCATTGCATCTAACCTCACTCGGCTGGCGGATCTTTCGGCTGCGTCCGGCATTCGGCTCGGCATAGAGAATGAGAGCTCGTGCAGGGTCGCAACTGGAAGCGAGATGCTTCGCCTTGCAGAATCATTCAACCATCCCTCTGCGGGATGGATCTGGGACCCGTGCAACGCGCTCTACGTTCCGGGTGAAAAGGGATTCCCGACCGCTGCTTTCTCGAAGTTTTCAGGTCGCGTCATCCATGTTCACGTCAAGGACGCCGTCCGAACGCCCGGCGGGAGTTCGCTGGCGCGCCCGTCACCCGTCGGGGAGGGGGGCGTCGGCTGGATGCAGCATCTGGCTGAAATCCGCCGGTCGGGATATCAAGGGCTCCTTTCGCTGGAGACCCATTGGCGGAAGAAGGAGTTGGATAAGGAGCTCCTGCATCTCCCCGCCGGCGATGCGTTTTCGGCCGGGGGCGACGAGGCGAGCCGGATTTGCATGAGGCGGCTGCTCGAACTCTGGCAGGCGGCCGCGTGACCGGTCGGGAACCAGACACGCGGACCACTCCTCCCCGAACCGGGGCTAAATGCCGTCCGCTCCGCCGTTTGCCCTAAGAACGTCGGCCAGGGAGACCGGGACTCCGCCTCGGCGCTTGCTCTCATCTGCCGCCTCCATGAAGGTCAGGACCTCAATTGTTTCCGCGTGGGAGACGGGCACGATGCCCGTGCGGAAAAACTGAAGGATCTCGGTAACGAGGCCCTCATATCCTTCCGCCTGTTCGCCGACGACAACGGCTTCAGAGCCGAATTCAGTTACCCCGAACGCGTATTGCGTATTGCGGTTGCCCCGCACGGTGGCCACCCGGCCGTCATGCCACACGCCCGTGACAACATCCGTATCCGCAGTGTGAACGCGCACGACCGTTTCGCAGCCCGTGCCCATAAGGGCGTAGCATTTTTCAACCGCATGGATGCCGTACCAATAAAGATCGGGATGATGCGGCTCGATCAGAGCGGGGCCAAACGTCGACACTCCATTAAGGTGCCCGATTTTCGCTTGTTTCAGCTTTGGGACGTCTGAAGTGAAGCGCTCTGCCGACGCGCTGAAGCATGGCGTGTGGAGCCGCTGCGCAAGGCGGAAGATCTCGACGGCGTCACGAAGGCTGCCGGCCAGGGGTTTGTCGATAAAGACCGGCTTGCGGAAGGGGAATATCCTCCGGGCTTCTTCCAGGTGCGTTCTGCCGTCGAGGCTTAACACCATGACGGCGTCAACGTCCTTCATCACGCTCTCGATTGAATCGCAGAGCGTCACGCCGTACGTCCCGCTCATCTCTGCCGTGAAGCCGTCAACCCGGCTGGCGCTGGCCTCGATGTCGGGGCTTCCGCCTTTCCAGGCCCTGGTGACCAGCCCTCCGGGAATGTGCTTAGGATTGCCGGGCTCATTCAGGAGCTTCGCGAATGCGACCGTGTGCGAAGTGTCGAGGCCGATGAAACCAATACGCATATCGGCGGCCCCTGCTCCCGCGATACAGGAGAACAGAGGCAGGAATCGGATGTACCTGATCAATTGGCCGAGCATGTGTCGGTGTATTATTGCCACCACGCCTGAATCCACACAAGGCCCAACGCCCCGGTCGCCATGGCGACGGAACCGAGGGCCGTCCGGTCCGTCGGTGCGCTCGGCGCATTTGAGCTGTCGGAATTTGCTAGCATCCCGATCATCAACAATTCTCACTTCAATCCGTTGAAGAGCCCCCAGAGAAAGATTGGTTTTGCAATCGTCGGCACCGGCACGATTGCCGCTTTTCACGCGCGAGGAATCGCGGCAACTCCCGGGACCGAACTGCGAGCGATTCACAACAAATCCGCATCGAAAGCCCTCGCCTTTGCCGCCGAATTCGGGGGGGAACCAATCAACGACCTCGGCGACCTGCTGAAACGCCCCGATGTGGACGCCGTCTGCGTCACCGTGCCAAGCGGGTGTCACGGCGAGGTCACGATCCGCGCCCTTGAGGCCGGAAAACACGTCCTATGTGAAAAACCGCTTGAGATCACAACGGAACGCATCGACGTGATGGCCGCAGCGGCAAAGAAGGCGGGCCGGATTCTCGCGGCGGTTTTTCAGAACCGCCTCGGAGCTGGAGCGCAGCATCTGAAAGGCGCGCTTGATTCGGGACGATTCGGTCGCCTCGCGATTTGCAGCGCGTACGTGAAATGGTGGCGCGCTCCGGAATATTTCAGTGGCTCGTCGTGGAAGGGAACACGCAGTCTCGACGGGGGCGGCGCGCTGATGAACCAGGCTATTCATGCGGTCGATCTTCTGCAGTGGCTGGCCGGAATGCCTGTAAGGGTCGGAGCACAGGTGCGGACTCGGGTGCACGCGATCGAGATGGAGGACACCGCGGTCGCGTGGCTCGAGTTCCAGACCGGCGCCCTCGGTGTCATTGAGGCCGCAACCTCATGTTACCCGGGTTCGCGGCTGAGGCTCGAGATAGCCGGAGAGCGGGGCACGGCGATCCTTGAGGACGACAGGATCGTCAGGTGGGATTTCGCGGACGTTCGGCCCGGGGACGAGGCGATCGGCCTTGGCAGTAGCTCCAGCATTGGCGGCGGGGCTTCCGATCCCAAGGCGATCGGCCAGGAGGGGCACCGCCTGCTGATTGCCGACTTCGCTGATTCCATCCGCACTGGTCGCCCGCCGCTGATCGATGCCTGCGAGGCTAGGAACGCGGTTGCGATTATCGAGGCTATCTACCGTTCGGCACGGACGGGTTCGGCTGTTGCTCTGGGTGAGCAGAGCGCTTAAGGACCAATACCCGCGGGCGTTTCGCTCCTTAGCACAAGAGATCGTTGCTTTCGTCATGCGATGACAGTCGACGGATGGGACTTCGATTGTATTTTTGGAAGCTAAGGGGCGAATCGTCGCGAATCGGCGGGTCGAATCTCTATTCTATGATCGGCACAAAAAAGACGGATATTCGCATCCAAAATGTCCGGACGGCCCGGGTTAAATATCGGTATCGCACGCCGATGAAATTTGGAGGCAGGACGGTCACGGAATGCTATTTGCTCAATGTTGAGTGTGACGTTGCGACGCGCGATGGACGGATGACTCGGGGATTCGGATCCATGCCGCTGTCAAATACTTGGGCCTACCCATCGGCGGACATGGACTATGATCAGACACTTGCTGCGATGACAAACCTCGCCGACCGTTGCGCGAGGATCTGCGAGGGGTACACGGAATTTGGGCACCCCGTAGAGATTGGTATGGAGCTTGAGGAGCAGTTCCTCGGGGCCGCGCTTGGGCTCAGCAAGGAACTGGCACTGGCGCAGGCGATTCCAAAGTTGGCGACCCTGGTCACCGGAAGCGCATTTGATGCGGCGATTCACGACGGATTCGGCAAGGCCCACGGCTTGAATTGCTACCATGCCTACGGCCATGACTTCATGAGCTACGATCTAGGGGCCTATATGGGCCCCGGTTTCAATGGCGCCTGGCTAGAGCAGTATGTGAGCAGAGAACCTGTCGCACGGCTGCCCCTGTATCATCTGGTCGGGGCGCTTGATCCTCTAACGCCGGCAGATGTGGCGAAGCCAATTGGAGACGGGTTACCCGAAACCCTCTCCGAATGGATAAGGCGCGATGGTCTGTCGCACCTTAAGATAAAGCTGAACGGGGACGATCCGTCTTGGGACCTTGAGCGAATCGTAGCCGTGGACCGGATAGCCGAAGACACTGTCGAAGGCGTGCAGTGGCGTTACTCCCTCGATTTCAATGAGCGGTGCCGAGATGTGGATTACCTCATTGAATTGCTTAACAAACTGCGCGAGCGATCACCGCTCGGTTTCGATCGAGTCCAGTACGTGGAGCAGCCGACAGCCCGCGATCTGAGGGCCAATCCGCAAAACCGCATGCACGCGGCCGCGAAACTGAAGCCCGTCGTCATTGATGAATCGCTCACCGATTATGAAAGCCTTATTCTCGCCAGGGAGATGGGCTACACGGGCGTGGCGCTTAAGGCATGCAAGGGGCAAAGCCAGTCGCTCCTGTTGGCGGCGGCCGCGCGACGACTCGACCTTTTCCTCTGCGTTCAGGATCTCACTTGTCCTGGCGCTTCGCTCATCCAATCCGCGAGCTTGGCGGCTCACATTCCCGGCGTCTCGGGCATAGAGGCGAATTCGAGGCAGTATTGCCCGGTGGCCAACCTTGGATGGGAGGATCGATTTCCCGGTGTATTCCGTGTTCATGACGGCGAGATGGACACGTCGGGCCTTCACGGCCTGGGAATCGGCGCCGTCTGATGCGGCCCTTCTTCGGCGCATGCGGGGGAGAATTCCCGTTGTATTCGAAGGGAGTTACCCAGTACCGTTGTCGTATGAGAATCATGGGAGGAATGCTCTCCGGTATTCTAGCGGGCGCTGCGTTCGCATTGCCCTTGCGCGCTCAGGAGCAACCCGATTTCGATGTGGCGGAACACTATACCAAGTACGAGTACCGCATTCCTGTGCGGGACGGCGTTCGCCTGTTCACCTGCGTCTACGTGCCCAAGGACGGGTCAAAGGCATATCCGTTCCTGATCACGCGCACCCCCTACAGCGCCGGGCGTTACGGGGAGGACCATTACCCCTCGAGCCTGGGACCCTCGCGAGAATTCGAAGAGGCGGGCTATATTTTCGTCACGCAGGACGTGCGGGGCCGCTACCAATCCGAAGGGGCCTTCGACATTGAGAGCCCGCACGTTGACAGTCCGTCGGGCCTGCAGACGGACGAAAGCACGGATATGTACGATACCGTGGAGTGGCTGCTCCACAACGTGCCAAATAACAACGGCCGCGTCGGAATTTATGGGATTTCCTACAACGGCTTCTATGCATCGTCGTCGATCATCGACTCCCATCCCGCGATCAAGGCGTGCTCGCCCCAGGCCCCGGTCACGGATTTTTACATGAATGACGACTGGTATCACAATGGCGCATTCATGCTGGATGCCGCCTTCGACTTTTTCACCTACTTCAAGAAACAGGCCAATCCCGTCCAGCCGCCAAAATCGTCGGACCCCTTCGTCTACGACACCACGGACTCATATGACTTCTTTCTGCGAGCTGGGTCGCTTTCGGACATTGACGAACATTACCTGAAGCACGCCTTCCCCTATTTTACCGCACTGCTCGAGCACACGACCTACGATGCCTTCTGGCGGGCGCGAGACATCTCGCGCCACTTGCACAATATTCATTGCGCGGTCCTGAATGTGGGCGGGCTGTTCGATGCCGAGGACATTTCGGGTCCGGTAAAGACCTTTGATGCCATTGCGCGCATGAATCCGGAAGTGCCCGACCTGCTTGTGGAGGGTCCCTGGGTCCATGGGGGCTGGGCCGAGCGTCCCGGGGCCAGCATTGGAAACGTCCAATTCGCGTCCAAGACGGCGGCTTTTTTCCGGACGCACATCCAGTTCCCCTTTTTCGAGCAGTACCTCAAGGACGCCGGCGACGCGCATCTGCCCAAGGCGTACGTTTTTGAGACCGGAACCAACATCTGGCGGAAATATTCAAGCTGGCCGCCGACCAACGTTCAGTGGCGAACGCTTTATTTTCAGCGGCGTGGAGGCCTCTCATTTCAGAAGCCCACGAAGACTGAGGGACCTGATTTTGACGAGTATGTCAGCGATCCGGAGCACCCCGTTCCACCCGTAGGGTACGCGTACGGTCCGGTTGAATTGACCGGTGGCGCTAAGGTGCCCAAGGAATACATGGTGTCGGACCAGCGCTTTGCCGCCAAGCGCCCGGATGTGCTTGTCTATCAGACGCAGCCGCTTGAAGGGGACATCACCGTTGTTGGGCCGGTTCAACCAAAGCTTTTTGTCAGCACCACGGGAACCGATTCCGACTGGGTGGTGAAGCTGATTGACGTTTATCCGGCGGACTATGGCGCAGGGGGTGCGCCAGGGGACAAATCGACCTCGGATGTCTCGGTGCCAGCGGCGTTGATGGGAGGGTATGAGCAGCTGGTTCGGGGCGAACCGATGCGAGGCAAGTTCCGCAACAGTTTCGAACATCCCGAGCCCTTCACGCCGGGCAAGATGGAGGAGGTCGACTTCTCCATGCCCGATATCAGCCACACCTTCCGCGCAGGGCATCGCATCATGGTTCAGGTGCAGAGCAGCTGGTTTCCGGTCACGGATCTCAATCCGCAGACGTTTACGGACATTCCCAAGGCAAAGCCCGAGCAGTTTCAGAAGGCGACCCAGCGGGTATACCACTCGGATGCTGCCCTGTCTGGGATCGTGATCGGGACCCTCGCTCCCAATTGAGCGGCTTCGCCGCCCATGGGCCCAGGGATCGGGAGGGCGCGGATTCGGGTTGGCGGTGGGTGAAGGCGCCGCACCCGCACGTCGCGAATGTCGGGTGCTGACAAGCAGGCGGATCCAGCCGGGGATGGCCCCAAGCTTTAGACCTGGTCCGGAATAATGTAGGGCGGCCGTTGGGTCTCCTTCAGCAGGTAGTTCACACGGTCCATCGTCGTTTCGGACCCGCCTTCGATGCTACTGACCCCGTCCTTCTCCTGGTCGAGCTGCAGCCAGGGCCCCAAGGTAAGCTGCTGCTTGCCCAAGTCGATGCTGTGCACTGCGAGGTGCTCTTGCATGCGATCGATCGATTCAAGCGCCAGCGCATTCCCACCGAGCGCTTGGCGCACGGCCTCTATGCCGGCCTGCTTCCCGGTCCGGTAGGAGATGTTGCCATAGAGACAGATTGCCGTTGAAGCGAACCCGACCGCGATCGGAGCCGTCAGGTCCCCGCTGTGGCGGCTTCGCACCGCGTCCACGAAATTTGCCATGTGCCCGGCGCCGCCGTCGCCATAGATCTTCTTGATCTGCCGATTCTGGTTGTCGTAAATCGCGCCGCCGGTGTTCCCCGCGTAATAGCCGCCCTCGCATTGAACGCAGACTCCTTCGTGCATGCCGCGGTACGCGTCCATGTAGTTGACGCCCGGCTTGGCTGGCAGGCCGCGGAGCTCGAAGAGGAGCGGGGGCGCATCCGGATACTCGAACACGGTCACCGAGGTGTTCGGCGTCTCGCCCACATCCGGATTCAAAAACCGCCCGCCGACGCACATGACGCGCCTTGGCGGTAGGTCGTAGTTGGCGAACCGCCGCGCCATGTCGAGTTCATGGATGCCAAGGTTAGGCAGGTCGCCGGTGCCCGGGTTCCACATGAACCGCCAGTCATAATGGAGCTGGTCGCGCTCAAGAGGCGACATGGCCATGGGTCCGCAATACATGTCATAGTCCAGCCAGTCGGGATACCAGGGCATCCGGCGACCGATGCTGGTACGGAGCGCGAAGTCGTGGGTGCGAATCCATTGGATCTTGCCCAAATGGCCCTCCTTTATGTACCGCACGGCGTCCTCCACGCCCGGGTCCGACCGGCGCTGCGTGCCCGCCTGAACGATGCGTCCGTACTTGGCGGTGGCCTCGACGATCTTTCGGGATTCCCACACGGTCCTCCCTATGGGCTTCTCGATGTACACGTCCTTGCCGGCCTGGCACGCCCAGACCGTGAGCAACCCGTGCCAGTGGTCCCCGACGGCGATCACGACGGCGTCGACATCGGCGCGTTCGAGCACCTTCCGGGAATCGGTGGTCGCGAAAACATCAATCTGCTTGGCCTTCAGCAAGCTCACCTCGCGGGCGAGAATCTTCGGATCAACGTCGCAGAGAGCGACGATGCGCACGCCCGGCATCCCCGCCAGCTGCTTCACGTGATCGGCACCCTTGTTGTTGAGGCCGATCACTGCCACGCCCACCGCGTCGTTGGCACCGATGGGCCGCGCCCAGGCGGGCACCGCTCCAACACGCGCGATGATGCCGGTGCCGATTGCGGCGGCTGTGTTGATAAGGAAGGCGCGGCGGCTCAACGCACCCGGTAAGGAGGTATTCTTTTTCATGGATCTCTATGGAGTTCGCGGCACGGCGGGTCTTTGCCAATTTAGGAACCTTGCAGGGGTGGGGGAATCCGGTCTGTAGACGCCGGTTGAACTCCGGAAATCCGAGGGAATCTTTGGAGTGGAATTGATTCTCGGCCGGATTTCAGGGAATCCCGCGGGATTCAACAGAGGAGTGACGAGCCAGATAACGGGGCGGTCATGCTGGCAGCAAGTCCTTTTGACGCCTTCGGAGCCTCGTTTGGCGCCCGGATTCCATACCGAAAGCGCCAGGCGCCAACGCGCACGAGTTGACAAAGTCCGAGGCCCAGGAATTGGCGACTCCGGTGCCTCGCTCTCACTTTAATTTGCCCGCCTTCCATCCTTCGGCGATCTGACTGCCCACCCAGAAACCCAGCGCCATGATCGTCAACGCCGGGTTGAAGCCGCCATTGGTGACATGCAGGCTGCCGTCGGCGATGAACAGGTTGTCGATATCGTGCACCTGGCCGGACCTGTTCGTGACCGAAATCCTTGGATCGGTACCCATGCGGCACGTGCCTGCCTGATGCTGGCCGCCCCTTGAAGCTGAGACCAACTCCGGAATGCTCGTCCAGGTCCGCACCGCGCCGGCCTCCTTCAGCCACTGATCCGCTTTTCCTGCGATGAAACGCCCAATCTCGACGTCATGAGGGTGTCGGTGGCCGCTAAGGCGAGCGACGGGGATTCCCCAATGGTCTCTTACGCTCGGGTCAATCTGCACGCGCAGGTCGAATACGGGCATCTCCTGTACGGATCCGTGGACAGCTATGGTACGCTTGAAATACCGCCTCTGGTAGTCCTTGTGCGCCTTCCCCCACCGCGGCTCGCCGGGAGCGTGCTCTTCGGAGAAGGCGTAGGGCGGACGGAAGAACTGGTTGCACAGCACGGAGCCGCCCCTGAGACCGGCGTTGCCATGACTGAAATCGCAGATTCCCACGGTCGTGCCTGGGCCAGCGTCATCATAGATCTCCTCCTCGAATTCCCCGGTAGCGCCGGAGTAGGCATGGCTCTGGAGGTTGCGGCCCACCCAATCGTACCTGTTGCCCGCGCCATTGGGGAACAGCCGCGACTTCGAGTTGAGCAGGAGCCGCGCGGTCTCGATTGCGCCACCGGACAAGACGACGAGATCGGCGGTCTGGTACAGCGCGCGGTCGTTCGCGTCGAAATACCTGACGCCGCGGACCAAACCGCGGTCGTCAACGACTACTTCGCTGACGATCGAGTGGGTGCGCAGCTCGCAGTTGCCCGTGGCCAGAGCCCTCGGGATGACCGTATTATGTGAGCCATTCTTCGCGTTGTTCGGGCAGGCGTAGCCAATGCAGTTGCGATTGCGGACGCATGCGTTTCGGCCGCCATAGGCCACCGAGTTGCGCAGCATCGGGATCGGAAAGGGATGGAATCCAAGGCGCTTTGCCGCGGCGTCGAGCATGCGGCCTTCGCGGTTGAGGGGGAAGGGCGGCATCGGATAAGGCCGGCGTCGGGGCGGCGTGAAGGGATTCGTGCTCATGTCGCCGGAAACGCCCACTTCCCATTCGGCCTTCTCGTAAAAGGGCTCGAGGTCGCCGTAGGATATCGGCCAGTCCTCCAGCGTTGAACCTTCCGGCGCTCCGTAGGTCGTGCGCATCCGGAAGTCCTGCTCCATATAGCGCCATGCCAGCGCGCCATAGCTGACGGTGCCGGAGCCGACGCAGGCGGCGTTGTTGCCATACCGGTAGTCGTTTGGCGCGACGGTGACCCAACTGCCCCCGTCCTCGGCAACTCGCGGATGGCGTTCATCGGGCCCATAGGCGTTTCCGAGCACCGTCGTACGCTGGTTTATGAGCTCATCCTGGCCGTATGTTTCAAAGCTTATCCAGCCGCCGCGCTCGATCACGACCACCGAGAGGCCAGCCTCGCTGAGTTCCTTGGCCACAACACCGCCGCCCGCGCCGGCGCCAACCACAACGGCATTGACGTGCGTCAAGGCCATAGTGGCGACCCAGGATGGACGTTTCGGCCGGCGAGAACCTGACAATCGATGCAAAGCATCCGGAAGCTGTCATAGCTGCGGTCGCCCCGCCGTTCGCCATCGGCACGTCTTGCTTCGGATCTCATGGGGTCGGTCTTCAATTCCTATGATGCTACGGCTGAGTTCGCGGGGGGTTTTCGAAGCAGGATCGTCTTGCTGGACGGAAATATATTCCGACGAGCGAAGCGTAGCTCCGTGACAATTGCCAGAAATGGCGCATATCTTGCGAAGCTCCGTGAATTGTGTAACCACATGGCTATTAGTATGATTATGTTGCCATCCATAAGGTTGGCGGACCGCGGGGCGCCGATGCCGCCCAGTTTTGGAATGCGACGTTGTCTGCTGCCGTCCTGCCTGGCGGGGGGCCAGGTTCTCGAATCGGCATGCAATCCGGTCGCCGTCGGGCGTCTAGGACGGACTCCCTGCGACGAAAGTTTGCGACATCACCGCGCTCGCAGAGGGTCGTCGTCTGTCACCTTACCTTATGCCGGGAAACGCCTGCGCCAGGGGCCAGAGGGCGATCCGTGAACGCCCTGCACGGTGGGCAACCCCGGCGCGAAGGCGCTCTTCGTCAAGGCGTACTTGCGAAGACGCCCATTTGGACAGAGCCTTTGGGCGGTGCGCAGTCCCTCACATATCTGCATCTTTCAGGGAATGAAAGGCGCACACAATAGGGGCGGTCTCAGTTACTTGGTAGCGGTGATCGTCGTCTCCTTGCTTCTGCGATCCCAGTGCATGGAGGCCCAGAGCTGGAGTGGCATTCTCAATCCCGCACGGGCTGCAGATTGGTCCAGGGCGGGAATCCCAGGGGGCATTCCAGATCGGACAGCTATCTACAGGACGCTCGGGCCCGGCGTAACTGCCGAGCAGATCAACGATGCCATCGCGTCATGCCCGAATGGGCAGGTGGTCTTCCTGAGCCCGGGGACCTATAAGCTCGGAACAGGCATCGACTTCGCGAACCACTGCAACGTGACCCTGCGGGGCGCGGGCGCTGACCAAACATTCCTTGTGTTCACCGGGAGCGTGGAGCGCAGAGGCCAAAGCGCGGATATCTGCGTCGAGAATTTCGACGTGAAGATTCCGCAGGCCCAAGGCAAGCATTCGGGGGATTCGGCCAACACCGCCGACTGGACCGCCGGCTATTCGCAGGGCGCGACGGAGATAACCCTAAGCAACACGGCAAACCTCGTCGCGGGCAAGAGCGTCATCTGCCTCGACCAACTTGACGACTCCGACGCCGACACGGGTACCGTGTGGGTGAGCCAGAAACACAACGTTTCGGCCATCGAGGGCCCGGGCGGGGCGGGTCGCAAGGGGCGCGCCCAGATGCAGATGCCACTCGTAACCGACATCCGCGGGAACAAGGTAACCATTTCTCCGGGCCTCTACATGCCGAACTGGAGGATCGCGCAGAACCCAGGGGCCTGGTGGTCGGATGCGGTCGTCAGCGGCGACGGAATCGAGGACCTGTCGATTGACCACGCGGGCAGCGGCGCAAAGTCGGGAATAGAGCTTTACAACGCCTATCAGTGCTGGGTGAAGGGCGTCCGCGACATCAATTCCAACCGCAACCACGTCTGGTTCTTTCTGGCGACTCACAGCGTGGTTCGGGACAGCTATTTCTATGGGACCCAGAATTCGATCTATCTGAGTTACGGAGTCGAACTGTTCATGGGCTGTGACAATTTGGTAGAGAACAATATTTTTCAGCACATCGTTTCGCCCATGATCACGAATGGATGCGGCTCGGGAACTGTCTGGGGATACAACTACGCTGTGGACGACTACTACTCGGCTTCACGGTCGTGGCAGATGGCCGGCATCGCGCTGCATGCGGCAGGAACCGATATGATGCTCTATGAGGGCAATGACTGCACCGGGTTTCTCGGAGACTACATCCATGGAACTCACAACCTGACCACGGTCTTCCGCAACCAGCTCATCGGATGGGAGACCGGCATGGTCAAACAGACGATCCCGGTTCAACTCTACTGCTTCTCGCGCTATTTCAACTTCATAGGGAACGTCCTTGGGAAGCCGGGCTACCACAGGCGTTATGAGGACCTTCCCCCCAACGGTGCGGATGGCGACGTCTCAATCTTCACGCTAGGATGGTCGGGCAATGGGGGAGGCGTTTCAGTGCTGAAGAACGACCCAATTGCGGCCAGCACCGCGATGCGCTGGGGAAATTACGACACTGTTACCGGAGGTCCGCGGTGGGAGTCCTCAGAGGTGCCGAGCGGAATCGGCCAATTGGCCAATCAGGTGCCGGTTACCCACACACTTCCACCTTCATTCTATCTTTCGGCCAAGCCGAGTTGGTGGGGGTCTATGCCCTGGCCGGCAGTCGGGCCCGACGTTGCTGGGGGAACAGATCTTACGGGCCACGTATATGCCAATCCTGCGGAGGTATGTTACGACGCTTGCTCCAAGGACAACTCCTATCCCGAGGATATCTCCGGTAACCGAATCCTGGTCTTCAATGCCAGCAAGTACTACCCCTCGGGCACGTCTGCACCTTCGACGGTATCGACTTCTTCGGTGGCGCGCTGATTTTCTCGGACATGTCTCCGACCCTCTCCATGGACTCCGAGGTACACGGTGCATCCGACGACCTGACCGTTTCGTCTCTGAGGAGATATTGAACCCACAGGAACTGGACCAGATTGTCTTGTCAGGGAGTGGAGAACCCAAAGTACCAACCCACCTACCAACCTGAGTGGGGGTTTCAGTGGGTAATCACCCCTCACCACACTCAACCTGGATTCCGACTCCGGGTGTACGGGGCAATCCGAGTTTATGGAGGTCGTGCGTATTGTGAACGCACTCAACGAAAGAGATTCGTCTTCAACAAATCGATTACCTCGTCGCCGCGACCACTCAGCACCGCCTTGACCATGTAGAGCCCGAAACCGAGCGCCTGATCCGCCTTGAGGGACGGTGGCATCGAAAGCTCTTGGCGGTTGACGATTACGTCAATTAGGGCCGGCCCGTCATGCTGGAGCGTCCTCTTCAGGGCAGCGCGCAGCTCCTCGGGTTTCTCAACCCGCACGCCCAAGATGCCGGCTGCATCCGCCAGCCTGGCGAAATTGGGATTCACTAAGTCCGTCCCGAAGGGGACTAGCCCCGCCGCCTTCATCTCTAGCTCCACGAAGCCAAGGGAGCTGTTGTTAAACACTACCATTTTTACCGGTAGCTTGAGTTGCGGCAGCGTCAGGATGTCACCCAATAGCATGGCGAGCCCGCCATCGCCGGAGAGGGTGATCACTTGCCGCCCCGGAAACGCCAGCTGCGACCCAATGGCCTGCGGCACGGAGGCCGCCATCGAACCGTGCGTGAACGAGCCCAACAGCCGGCGTCGCCCGTTCATGCGGAGATAGCGAGACGCCCAGATGGTGGGGGTGCCGACGTCGCAGATGAAGACTGCATCGTCCGCGGCGATCTCGTCTAACACCCTGGCGACATACTGGGGGTGGATCGGCGTGTGACCCGGTTCGCCCACCGCGAGTTCATCGAGTGATTCGCGCGCTTTTTGGTAGTGATCAATACACGCATCGAGATGCATGCGCTGGGATTTTTCCTGCAGCAGCGGCTCCAGTGCGGCCAGAGTGTCTTTCACATTGCCAATCAAGCCCAAATCCACGCGGGTGCGCCGTCCAATCT
>CAZHPC010000001.1:6799-91618 GCA_964534685.1 uncultured Opitutaceae bacterium | reverse complement strand
CCGAACGGTATCAAGCCCAAAAAAGCGGCCCACGCAAAATTCCTTCGCTTGTCCCGATAACCCTCTAATCATGCGCCATGTCCAACAAAAATACGGATACTGCGTGCAATGACTTACGTCTTCATGTATAGAACGGCAGCGGTCTGACAGTCCGATGTTTGTCCCCTTGCGGTGCAACTGGCCCGGCCGTGAATCTTGCCCGCCCTCGATCACCATGGGTACCCCGACGACGATCCGCATCATTGGCCTGATGGCCGGCATGGCCGCCGGCGCGAGCGGGCATGCCGGAGCCGCGATGTTCTCGTTTGGCCCCGGCGAGGTGCCTTCCGGCTATGCGCAGGTCCTTCCGGAGACCCGCTACTCAGCCGCCCAGGGCTACGGTTTCGAGGAGGGCTCCGCCGTGACCGCCGTGGACCGAGGCGGCCCCGACCCGCTTCGATCGCATTTCTGCACGGCGGACCATCCGTTCTACTTCTCGGTCGGTGTCCCCGAGGGCAATTACACCGTGACGGTCGTCCTCGGCGACCTCGAGGGGGAGTCGACGACGACCATCAAGTCCGAGATCCGGCGGCTGCAGGTCGAGGAGCAGCACACGGCCCCCGGCCAGTTCTCGGCCCGCCGCTTCGTGGTCAACGTGCGCACGCCGAATTTCGCCCCGGGAGGGATCGTCCGGCTCAAGCCCCGGGAGAAGACGGGCGAGTTCTGGGACTGGGACGAAAAGCTCACGCTTGAATTCAGCGGCGAGCGCCCCTGCGTCTGCGCGGTTCTTGTCTTTCCGGCCCCCGACGCGCCGACCCTCTACCTGGCCGGGGACTCGACGGTCTGCGACCAGCCGTACGAGCCCTTCAACAGCTGGGGGCAGATGCTGCCGCGCTTCTTCGGCCCGGGCGTGGCCGTCGCGAACCATGCCGAATCCGGCGAGTCGCTCCAGAGCTTCGTCTCGGAGAAGCGCCTGGCCAAGCTTGATACCCTCATGCGCTCGGGCGATTTTCTCTTCATCCAGTTCGGGCACAACGACCAGAAGGAGAAGGGGGAGGGCGTGGGCGCCTTCACGACCTACAAGGCGGACCTTGAGCGGTACGTGGCGGACGCCCGGGCGCATGGCGCGACGCCGGTTCTGGTGACGCCTGTGAGCCGCCGGACGTTTGGCGCCGACGGGAAGATCACGAACTCGCTGGGGGACTATCCCGAGGCGGTGCGCCGCGTGGCCAAGGAGCAGGGGGTGGCGCTCATCGACCTGAACGCGATGAGCAAGACCCTCTACGAGGCGCTGGGACCCGAGAGGGCCACGGAGCTTTTCCCCACGATCAATGGCAAGGTGGAGGGCACCCACCACGACAACTACGGCAGCTACGAGCTTGCGAAGTGCATCGTCGGGGGGATCAAGGCGAACCGGCTGGCGGTCGCGGATTGCCTGCTGGGCGACACGCCGCCCTTTGATCCGGCGCACCCCGATCCGCTTGCCCGCTTCGCGGTGCCCCCGAGCCCGAGGCAGTCCAAACAGGTGCCGTACGGAAACTGAGGCGGCGCGGATCCCATGAGCACGCCGCAATCCCGCGCGCCCGCCCGCCCGCCCTGGGCCGCGCTTTTCGCACTGGCCCTCGCGGGCTGCGCCCTGCCGCGGGCCGGCCCCGGCACCGCCCCGGATTCGGGTTCCGTTCGGAGCACGCTTTCCCTTGATTCGGGCTGGCGGTTTGTCCGGGGCGACGCCGCGGGAGCGGAGGTGCCCGGATTCGACGACACGGCGTGGAGGACGCTCGACGTGCCGCACGACTGGAGCATCGCTGGGCCGTTCGACCCGAACAACACCACGGGCGGCGCCGGCGGCTTCCTCCCCTCCGGGGTGGGGTGGTACCGCAAGCATTTCGGCATCGGATCGCGGGGCGCGGGCCGGCGGGTGTTCGTCGAGTTCGACGGGGTCATGGCCAACAGCGACGTGTGGATTAACGGCGTGCACCTGGGCCACCGCCCGTACGGATACGTGGGTTTCGCCTATGAGCTCACCGCGCAGCTCGTCCCCGGGCCGGCCGCCAACGTCCTTTCGGTGCGCGTCGACGACTCCGGCCAGCCCGCGTCGCGCTGGTACACCGGCGCGGGGATCTACAGGCACGTGCGGCTCGTGGTCGTGAACCCCGTCCACATCGAGCGCGACTCGACGTTCGTGACGGTGCCCGAGATCTCGGAGGGGCGGGCGGTCGTGCATGTGCGCACGACGGTCGTGAACAAGTCTGGCGTGCCGGCGCCGGTGTCGCTGCGGGTCAGTCTCACCGGACCCAGGGGCGACGCGGCGGGCGAGGGCGGCCTGCCGTCGCCATCGACGCGCGAGATTCCCGCGGGGGGGGCAGCCGACCTCGACGCCGACATTGTCGTGAGCAACCCCGTCCGATGGGACGTCGAAAACCCCGCGCTCTACAGGGCGTCGGTGAGGGTCGAGAGCGGCGGCAGGGTTCTCGACGACAGCGCGGTGGCCTTCGGCATCCGCGAGGCCAGGTTCGACGCCGCCACCGGATTCTGGCTCAACGGCCGCAACCTGAAGATGAAGGGGGTCTGCGTCCACGGCGATGGCAGCGCCTTCGGTGCCGCCGTGCCCCTCGGCGTGTGGGAGCGGCGGCTTGCCGCGCTCGGAAGCCTCGGGGTGAACGCAATCCGCACCGCGCACAATCCCCCCGACCCCGGGTTCCTCGACCTGTGCGACCGCATGGGATTCCTGGTCATGGACGAGATGTTCGACTGCTGGACGGTCGCGAAGAATCCCTACGACTATCACCTCTATTTCAACGAATGGTCGGAGACCGACGCGCGGGACACGGTTCGGCGCGACCGCAACCACCCGAGCATCGTGCTCTGGAGCGCCGGCAACGAGATCCACGACACGCCGCAGGCGGAGCTCTCAAAGCGGATCCTCGCGGATCTCGTGCGGGTTTTCCACGAGAACGACCCGAGCCGGCCCGTGACGCAGGCCCTTTTCCGGCCCAACGTGAGCCACGACTACGACGACGGCCTGGCCGACCTCCTCGACGTGATCGGAACGAACTACCGCAACAGCGAGCTCCTGGCGGCGCACGCGGCGCGCCCGGACCGAAAGATCGTCGGGACGGAGATGGGCCAGACGCTCGAGGTCTGGCGGTTCCTTCGCGACAATCCGCCCCTCTCGGGGCAGTTCCTCTGGGTCGGGATCGACTATCTCGGCGAATCGCCCCGCTGGCCTTTCATCGGGGGCGGCGGGGACCAGTCGGGCCTGCTCGACCGCACGGGATCGCCCCGGCCGGCGGCTTACCAGCGCCAGAGCTGGTGGTCGGCGGGCCCGATGGTGCACATCGCACGCCGCGTGGCCCCCGACGCCGCGCCCCCCGCCGATCCGGGTTACGGCAACCCGCCGCGGCGCCGGGCTCCGGTCCTCTTCTCCGACTGGACGCCGGCGCCGGCCGCTCCGCTTGACGAGCAGGTCGAGGTGTACAGCAATGCGGAGCAGGTCGAGCTCTTCCTGAACGGCCGCTCGCTTGGTTCCAGGGCGTGCGACCCGGGAGGGGCCCCGAGCCTCTGGCAGGTTCCCTTTGAGGCCGGAAGCCTCAGGGCCGTTGGCCTTGTCGGAGGCAATGCCGTCGCGTCGCATGAGCTCCGCACGGCTGGCCCGCCGGCCCGAATCGCACTCGAGGCCGAATCCCGCGAGCTCGCCCCCGGCTGGGACAACACCGACTTTGTCCGCGCCACGGTGGTCGATTCGCAGGGGGTCCGCGTGCCGGGCGCAACCGCCCTCGTGGCCTTCCACGCCGACGGACCGGGCGTCATCGCCGCCGTGGACAGCTCGGACAATTCGAGCCACGAGCCGTTCCAGGCCGAGCAGAGGCGGGCCTACCAGGGGCGGTGCTATGCGATCCTTCGCGCCACCGAGCCAGGCGGCACGATCAGCCTGTCAGCCTCTGCCGAGGGGCTGCAAGAGGGCCATATCACGATTGGGACGGTTCGTTCCCCGGCGCCGGCGCACCGCGTCCTTCCCTCGGACGACTGAGCCGGCTCGGGGAAGGCGTTCAGTGCGTTTGCACGGGCTGATCGGCGGGATTCCCCCTTGGACGATCGGGCACCGTCGCTGGCAGCTGATCCCCGCACATGGCCAACACCTCCATGATGGACAGCGACGACTGGGCCGCGGAGTTCGTCGAGACAATCGTCTCGTCGATCGGATTGAGCACGTCGGATCCCTCGACCCGCCTTGACAGGTAGCGGCCCGGGTCGAAGCCGCGCCTGCCAAACACGGTCTCGGCCGCAACGCGCGCAAACGCGGGGTTCCTCGTCTGCGCGTAGGCGTAGGCCGCAAGGCGGCCGGGCCCGGCATACGAGCCGTCCGCGCCCTCGCTGCCCGTGGCCATGTCCTTGACGACGATCGCCCGCGGAGCCTGCTCGAGCCTGCAGTACTCAAGCCAGGTCTTCATCCATCCCGGGTTGTCGATCAGGCCGTTGAGCTCGAAGACAACCTCCGCGCCGCCCTGTATCGTGGCCAGGTTGTAGTCGCCGAGTTCATCGGAGACCTGGTACATCCGTCCCGTCGCGGGATCATAGCCGAAGACGAGGTTGCGTCCGGAGCGCATTCCCAGGGGCATGACCGAGACGCTGTCAAACCCGGCATTGATCTTGTCGCGCCACTTCGTGTCGCCCGTGCGCTCCCACTCGGTCATCCAGTTTCCGGCGAACGCGAACCAGTCGGGCCCGAGGCGGATGCGAGCCGGGTACCTCTTCTCGCGCTCGGTCGGCGGCTGCGCCAGGCGCATCGGATCCAATTCCGCGACCTTGTAGTCCACGTTGACCACCTCGCGCATGACATCCCCTATGCGCTCGTCGGTCGTGAGATAATAGTAGAAGCGGCGGAAGGGCGCCTGGCTGATCCGCGCCTCCTTGGCGCCGTCGCCCCAGGGCACGACATTGTGGCGGGAACCGAGGCCGGCGAAGCGGCCCAGGTGGTAGACATCCACCTCGCTCGTGTTCCGCGCCATTGCCTCGGCCAGGCGGAAGATGTCGCTTCGCCCCGTGCGAAGGAAGGCGTACCAAAGCCACATGTCGGAGGCCAGTTCTGTGTTGTCCCAGGCCATCCCGCCCAGGTCGTAGCGCCAGACGTGCCGGACCTCGTCGTAGGAATGCATCACGTTGCCGAAGGTCCAGAATCCGTACCAATGGCGCTGTTCGACCTCCCGCTCATAGACCGCGATTAGCGCGTCGAGCTGATCCTCGAGGGCCTTCTTGTATGCGGTCGAGCGGTCGGGCAGGCCCCAGATCCCGAACACGCCGGTCGAATGAATGTAATCGGGAGTCGAAACGAGCAGGGCAGGAGCCTCCCCCTCGCGCGCCTCCACCGCCGTAGCCTCCTTCGAGGGCACCCCGTCGCTTGCGAAGAGCGTCAGCTCGCTCGTGCGGGCGACTCCGGTCGCGGTGCTCATGCCGGGCTGGACGTCCTCGTAGGACGCCTCCAGGCCGTGCGCCCGGGTGTCGTAGTGGCGCATGTCCATGCCAGGAGCGTCTGGGGACCAGAGCCATGCCAGGACCTCGGCCTCGGGCGTGGACGCGCCGTCGACCTCGAGCGATGCCGGGTAGGACTGCCAGAAATTCCTGATGCTCACCCCCAGCCCTCCCGAGACATCCCCCGCGAAGACGAGCCCTGAGGCGCGCCGTCCCGCCCCGGCGGGAAGCCATGAGCTCTGCGCATTCGTTCGCTTGAGCACCGTGAATCCGTCGGCGTTCGGCTGCACCAGCTTGAAGCTGTCCCAGACCGCCCAGTCGGCCATCAGGTCGCGGCCGTGCTGGCTCACCTGGTCCCTGTTCGGCACGCGCTTTCCCTCTATCTGGTCGGGATAGACATCGCGCGGCCTCGGGCCGCCCTGGGCGGCCCCGGGATAGGACACGTACCGTCCCTGGCGGCCGACCATCGGCTGAACGGGTTCGGCCCAAAGCCCCGAGCCCTCGCCCGAGAAGCGGACGTGGCGGTTCTGGGCCTCCTCACGCAGCGGCACCCTTACGCTCAACCCGAGGCCGCGGATAAAATCGCGGTCCTGGCTGCCGTCGTAGATGATCGTATGCACGACGCGCACCGAGTCTTGGCCCGCGTAGAAGTAAAGCCTGACGACAAAGGGGAGCCATTTGCGGCTCCCGTCGACCGCCCGGTGCCGACCGTCGATCTTGACGACGACCCGGACGGGCCCCGACTGCTCAAGGGTCACCTTCTCGATGCGGCCGATGTACTTGGCACGCGAGGGAGCGTCGGCGGGACCGCCGTCGGGTCCGTCCTGGAGGATGCAGACAAGGCGCGCCCCGCGGGCGACGACCTTGCCGTTCACAGCGATCGTGTCGATGAGGTCGTCGCCCGCGTTGGGAATCCGGCATTGCAGCCTGCCGGTGTCGATCTCGACGGCCGTGTCGGTGGCGCGGACCCGGGCGCTCGCCGCCGGCTGCGACACGGCACCGTCCGTGGAAAGCCTGAGGGGTCCGGTGGACGCCGGGCCTGCGACGGTGGCGAATCCGGTCCACTTGATCGACCCGTCGGGCCAGGTGGCCAGCGTCCAGCTCTGAAGGGGGAGAGCGTGGCCTTCCTTGGAGCTCAGGTTGAACGCCTGGCCCCTCTGGACCGCGCCGCGGGGCCAGGGAACCCCGAAGCTCACCCCCGTCGCCGAGGCGGGAGGAGCCCCCTCAAGCCAGCCGAGAGCGACATCACGTGCGGCAGCCGGCAGGTGGGATGAACCCAGGGCCGCGGCGAGCGAAAGTGCGAAGGCTCTCTTCCTCATCAATTTCAATGTCTCAGGCGGCGGGTCTTTGTGGAAGCCTTGACAGTCCGTCCCGGTCCGAATCCGCGACCCGGATCTCGAGCGCGGGGCCGGCCCAGGGGCATCCACCCTCTATCAGGGAGCGGCCTTCGTCAAACGCGCGTCGCATCGTGTCTTCCACGCCGACAATCCAGGTCTTCAGGCGAAGGCCCGGCTTGCCGTTGGTCTCAAGCCATTCCTTCGGCACGTCGCGAACAGGCCCCGAGCACTGCGCGGCCTGTATGCAGCGGGTGTGCTCTCGCGCGGTGGCCGTGTCGCAGATGAAGACGCCCGGATCGGCGAGCCGGCGGATCGCGCTTCGAAACATGCGCAGGCGCGCCGACTGCTCGTCGCCAAGCTGAACGGTGCGGGGTGGCGCGCCGCGGGCTTCGATCGTGTAGCTCCGGCCGTGCCTCCAGATGACGCGACCCTCGTCTGCCTCGAGCACCAATTCGGGCTCCAGCGTGGACTTGCAGCTGTGAGAGGCGTAGAAGTGAACATCGACACCCGAATCGGTCTCGATGCGCAGCGCCGCCGTGTCGTAGTTCTCGATCGGCTGCGCCCTGTAAAGCTCCGCCGCCAACCGGACCGCGGACGCCGAGCGCTCGGGCTGCGCGCCTGCGAAGAAGAGGGCGAGACTAAGATGGTGGGCAAATGCATTGCTGACCGGCGAATCGAGCACCCAGGACTGGCCCGATTTGATGTGGCCCGCCCAGTCCGTGCGGGAGTAGTAGTCGGCCCCGCGCGGCCAGAATCCGATGACCTTGACCCTGCGAAGCTTCCCGATGGCGCCGGCCAGCAGGTCCCTCTTCAGGTCGAAGTTCTCGGAGCAGTAGTGGTACTGAAACCCCACCATCACGAGCCGGTTGTGGCGGTTCTCGGCCGTCCGTATGACGTCGACCTCGTCCAGCGTCGCTGCGAGCGGCTTCTCGACGAGCACGTTGGCTCCGGCCTCGAGTGCGGCGAGCGTCATGGGCGCGTGCCAGTGTATGCCGGTGGGTATTGCGCAGAGCTCCAGCCTTCCGCGGTGCCGCTCGAGCATCTCGCGATAATCCGCGAACACGTCGCAGCCGATGGCGCCGAGCTCGCCGACGATCGGCTTGTCCTTGTCGGGGCCTATCATCGCGACCGCGGTCAGCACGATCTCACCGAGAGAATGGAGCTCCCTGAGCAGGTTGTAGTAGACCCTGCCATATCCCGTCACGCCGATCAGGGCGACGCGCGGGGCGTTGGGTTTTGGTTTGGATGGCATTTTCGGGAACGGGAAATTTCTCAGACGAGCGAGCGCACCGTGAGCCAGAAGCCTCCCAGGATTGCCCCCGAGACGGCGCAGCAGATCAGGAAGCCGAGGGCGTCCTCCCGCGTCCAGCGGCAAAACTCCCATTGCGAGCGCGGGAAGAGCTTGAGGTGATCGAACCTCGACGGGCTGTGCAGCGTCTCTTCCATCGCCAGCCTCTCCAGCTCGGGCGTCGCTCCCACGGGCGTCTTCATCTTGCCGTAGAACCGGTCCACCCGCCCCTGCGGGGTCCTCGGCGTCAGGTGGCTCACGGCGATCAGAACCGCGAACGGGAACAGTCCGTCGAAGAAGAACTGGGCGGCCAGGGTTCCCCCGGCGGTCAGCTTCTCGGCCCGGAGCCCGACGCACTTCAGAAGGTAGAGCTCAAAGTTGAACCGCCCGTGCCCTACCGGACGGCCCGCCGGGTCGCCGGGCGCCGCGGGGACGACGGAATCAAAATAGAGCGGCACGGTCTCAGCCTTTCCATCCTGGAGGACGTTGGACACCTGGACGAACTGGGGATCGGTCCTCAGGGACGGGACCAGCTGGGCCCCGAACGGGACCACCAGGCTCACGATGAGACTCAGGACCACGCACGCCCACACGGCGGGCGCCGTGAGGCGCCGCCAGTGAAAGACCATGAAAATCGCCGCGCCGAACCCCACGTTCCCGTAGAGGATCAGCAGCATGACGGACTTGAGGTTATTCATAAGCGTCGCGACCAGCACGCTCAGTACCAGGACGATCACCACCGCGGACCTCGCTGCGCCCACCGACTGCGCGGCGGATCGGTCCGGGTTCGAGTGCCCGTAGAGGTTGCGCACGAACAGTCCGGCCACGGTCACCGTCTGGGCCGCGAGGGAGGACATGTCCGCCGCCAGTATCCCGGCGACCATGAGTCCGCGTATGCCCGGGCCCAGCAGCAGCCTGGAGGCGGCTCCCCACACGGTGTCCGGATCGGCCAGGCGGCTTGTGCCGCTGAAGAGCGCGATGGCGATCAGGCCGACGAACGCCCAGAGAACGATCATGAGCCGCTTGGCGTACGTCCCGCTCGTCATGCCGAAGCGCGCGGCGAACTCGTTGCGCGCGGCGCCGAGAATCGTCATCTGGCTCAGCACGCTGTGCATCTGGATCAGGCTGACCAGGACAACGGCTATCACGGCCCAGCCCGTGAACTGGGACCGAACGGTCCCGCCAAAGAGCTCGAGCATCCCGGCCGGTATCCTGTGCGCGAGCTCGTGCCAGCCGCCGGCGGCGTGGAGCCCGGAGGGGATCAGGAGGCAGGAGAAGACGACGATGAGGGTGCCCTGCAGGGCCTGGTTGGCCGCCGCCGCCGCCAGGCCACCCGAGACGATGTAGACGGCGACGACGGACGTGTAGAGCACGTAGAAGGGCAGGGGCCCGAAATCGAGGCCCAGCATCGCCGACGTCACCTTGTAGCCGACGAAGTTCCCGAAACCTATGAGGATGATGGCCACGCCGGTCTGGTAGACCGCGTAGAAGCTCGCCAGCGACTTGCTGTCGAAGCGGTCCTCAAAGAGGTCCCCGTTCGTGACGAGGCGCGCCCTGCGGAACCAGGTCGCCATGAACCAGTAGTACGGGTTCATGAAGACCGTCTGGAAGGATATCCAAATGCCCGAGATCCCCTGCTGGTAGACGACGCTCGCCGTGCTCACCGCGCCGTTCGCGTCGCAGGCGTTGCCGAAATTCAGGAAGAACTGGAAGACCTTGCCGAGTTTCCTGCCGGCGAGAAGGAACCCCTCCTCCGTCTTCGAGGCGGCCGCGCGCATGCCCACGATCACGACGATCGACAGGTAGGCAGCGATGACGGCGAGGTCCGCCCAATGAATGCCGAAGGGGGAGGTCACTCGAGGGTCAGTCATAGAGCCCTGTTGCAGGGCGCCCGCAATCCTCCAGTCGCACGGTGTTCAGGCGGCGGGAAAGTGGCGCCTTTCCTGACGCCGAGGCGATCGGGGTAGTGCGTGTGGTCATGGGGAGGAGTGGGACCTCTGCGCTGCAGAACGAGACGGGATACCGGCGGGCACGGGCCAGGTGCAGCGCACTCCGACTGACGGTGCAAACGGCCTCGATATGGGGCAATGAGGGGACGTATCGGACAGTCAGAGGGCCCCTGCGCAGGTGGAATCAGCTTCGGGCAACGAGCGTGGGTCCGTCGCGCCAGAGCGCCGGGATCGTTGTCAAGGAGGCCGGGGACGGAATTCCGCGCTCGTTGCGCTGGAGCTGCGCGATCAGCAGCTCCGCGCTGCGGGCGCCGAGGAGCCGCGGCCGGAAATCGAGCCCTGCGCAGGGCCTGGCCTCCGTGGTGACGTTGAGGGAGACGAACCCGACCGTCTCGGGAATCCGAGCGCCGCACTCCCTCATCCAGTCGATGGCGGGCGTCCAGTGCCCCAGCACCACATCGGGCTTGTAGCGCTTGAACCAGCGGACGAACTCGTCGCGGTGGAATTCGTCCATGATCAGCGGGGGTATGCGGCCGCAGCCGCGGTTGTTCCGCTGGTAGGCAAGGAACGCGCCCTCCCAGCGGTGCTGCAGGCGCTCGTCGGCATGGCGCTGCAGGAACACGCCCGGCCGGCGATAGCCCATTCGGGCCAGGCGCTGCATGGCCGCCATGAGGGAGCGGTAATGGTCGCAGGCGACCGAGTGCAATTGGGGGCGCTCGATCATGTAGTCGGCGTAGACGCCGGCGTAGCGGGACCAGTCGAGCCCGGAGAAATCCGGGTCCTGCCATGCCGGCAGCAGGAGCACACCCTGGATGCCACGGGATTTGAGGATGCCGTCGAGGCGCTCGACCGTCACGCCCTCACGGCCGACCAGGAACGTCTGCAGCTTGTAGCCGAGGTCGGCGGCGCGCTCGCGCGCGCCGTCGATCAGGGCGTCGTGATAGCGCCTCGCATGAACGGGCCGGTCGGGTTCGTCAATGTTGACCGCGGCAAGGCCTCCGCGGAACGCCTGGGCTCGCGAGCGCCGAATCTGCGACATCACGGCGCTCGCCATGGGATTGGGCCTGTAGCCGGCCTTCTCCGCCGCCTCGCAGACCCTCTTCGCCGTTTCCTGCTGGATTCGGGGCAGGCCGCGCAGCGCCTCCGAGACGGTGGTCCGCGAAAGGCCCAATTGTTTGGCTAGCGCTCGGATAGTGGGGGCGGCTGAGGGCATGATCCGACCTACGCGGAGGGTTCAACGTGTTCCGAAAACAGCGCGAAAGGGCGGGGCGGGCTCAACAGCCCCGAAACCGGGTGAAAGAGGGTGAACATTCTTCGGATGCTGGGGGGTGGGGTGTCGGGGCTTGCGAATCGAGGGTGGCGTTTCACCCTCTGAGGATTCGACCCGCGGGGGAATCGAATACACCTCTGACTGTCAGAATCAATTGAATTTGAACGATCACGGTGGAGACACTTCGCTGCCCATCAATCAAACGGTAGCCCACCCCAAGGTCTACCGTGCCCTATCCCTAAGCGACCTGCAAGTTTGGCGTCTCCACTCCTCCGAACTGTGTGTGTTGGCCGTCCGGCCCACAAAGCCTTTCCCCTCATCCACCCTGATGAGTCGAAGTCTTACCCTAACCCAAAATGAATGCATCCCATGACCTGCTGCGGCGGCCCACCACGCTGCTGCTGTCCCTAGTCCTCGTCGTTCCGATCTGCCGGGTGCAAGCCCAGCAGGCTCAGGCCCCGAGTCCGGCCCCGTCCGCAACCACTGCTCCGGCGCCCAACGCCGTGCAGCAGACCGATCAAACCGCGAGCACCGGCAATGGGCAGACGCCCCTCGTGCTGTCTCCGTTCGAGGTGAACTCCACAAAGGACCAAGGCTACTTCACCCAGAACACGCTGGCCGGCACGCGCCTCAACAACAACATCGCCGACCTTGGATCGTCGATCACCGTGGTGACCCGGCAGCAGCTCGAGGACACGAACTCGGTCAACATCAACGACATCTTCCGGTACGAGGCCAACACGGAGGGGGCGCGCACCTACACGCCGACGGTGCTCGTGCGCACAAACTTCTCGGACAACCTCGGCGGAACGGGCGGCACGACGGGCAACTACCAGAGCGCGCTCGACACGGGCAACCGCGTCCGCGGCCTGTCGACCGCCGACCTGGAGGTGGACAACTTCTTCGGCCTGTACCGCATCCCGTTCGACAGCTACAACACGCAGGCCATCGAGATCGAGCGCGGCCCGAACTCCATCATCTACGGAGCGGGCAGCCCGGCGGGCATTGTGAACCAGGACCGGATCCAGGCCACCCCCGACAAGCTGACCGGGGAGGCGGAGTTTCAGGTGAGCAGCTGGGGAGGCCAGCGGGAGACATTCGGCCTCAACGTTCCGCTCATCAAGGACCGCCTGGCGGTCTATTTCGGGCAGGTCTATGACTCGGAGGGTTTCCAGCAGAAGCCTTCCTTCGACTACACGCGCAGGGAGTACGCGGCCTTCACGCTGTATCCCTTCAGGAACCACAAGACGAAGATCTCGGGGAGCATTGAGGACTATAACAACTACGCCGACGATCCGAACGGAGTCACCCCGACCGACTACGTGACGCCCTGGATCAAGAGCGGCGAACCGATATGGAATCCGATCAACGACGTGGTGTCCTACCTTGCCACCGGCAAGAACGTCGGACCGTACACGATCTCCTCCACGTACCCCAACTATGCAGGGATACTTCAGACCGCGCTCACGACCTCGACGTCCCCGTATTTCGTGCCGGGAATGACCATCGTCAACTCCGGCCACATCGTCATGTTCGTGGACCAGGGCAACCTGGAGAACTTCTTCAAGGCCAGCCAGACGGCCTTCAGCATCCCGGGATACGTGCCCACCAAGTTCACGCCGTCGCAGGCCCTGGTGAACGAGGAGCGCATGACCGAATCGACGAACTTGCCCGTCCCCTTCAAGTACATCTCCTGGCAGCAGCCGGGGATAACGAACAAGTCCCTATTCAACTGGCAGGACATCAACGCCGATTCGCTCGACAACACGATGACCCACGGGACGACCTACAATCTCAACTTTCAGCAGGAGATCCTGTCGAACCTGAACTTCCAGGCGTCCTGGTTCCGCCAGCAGTTAACCCAGGTCCAGGACTCCCCGGAGAACCAGGCGAGCGCGACGGCGATCAACGTCGACACCAACCAATACCTGCCGAACGGTCAGCCGAACCCGCACCTTGGCCAGCCCTTCGTGGACGTGTACCAGGCGGACGTGTACAGCTCGCCCGAGATCAACAACAACTACCGGGCGATGCTAGACTACGAGCCGGACCTAAGGGACCATGTGCCCCACTGGCTCGAATGGCTCGGGCACCATCGTTTCCTGGGCATCTTCCAGCAGCATGATGACGTCCAGACGGCCTTGCGGTTCCGGCCAGCCATTGACGGCGGCGATCCGAACTACCTGCCCACGGCGGCCACCCTGGCAAACGCGGCGGGCTATTCCCTGCCGGCAAGCAACTCGACGATCGAGCAGTGGTTCTACCTCGGCGGGCCCACGGCGGCGGCTCCCGGCGTGGCCACGGCGTCTCCGGGCTTCTTCAACCGTCCGGATTACGGCGGCCCGACGCTGTCGACGATCAGCACCTACAACTACGCTACGGGCCAGTGGAACGCATCCTCCGTCCATATGGATTCCCTGCTGTTCGCGACCGGCGGCCTGAGCGAGAACCTCCAGGACTCGAAGACATTCTTCTGGCAGAGCTTCTTCTGGGACGACCGGATCATTGGCTCTCTTGGAATAGACGACGACCAGGTGAAGAACCGGAACACGATATTCCCGGCGACGCTGCCCACCGCCAAGGAGTTCAACTCCCAGGGGTTCCCGGTCAATTCGCTCTGGTACAACGAGGGCCCCTGGACGTACATCGGCGGCAACACGAGCACGATGGGCGTGGTCGTGCACCCCTTCAAGGGCTGGTCCCAGCTCGACAACGCGGCGAACGCGGGGAATCCCATCGCCGCCGTGGCCCGCACGCTCAGCTTCACGTTCAACAAGTCTAACAACTTCAGCCCGCCGGCCGCCTTCTACACGGACTACTTCGGCAACCCGCTAGGAAAGCCGCAGGGCAAGGAGAAGGACTACGGACTGGAGATCGCGACGCCGGACAACAAGCTCTTCCTGCGGGCCACGTGGTTCAACACGACCAACCAGAATGCGTTCGTCACGCTGACCTCCACGGGACGCGCCAACTACATCGACAACGCCATCCTGCAGCATTGGGCGACGGAGGTTGTGGAGATTCGGGACGGCCAGAACCCCTCGGACCCCAACTTCAACAACACGAACGTCTACCCGATAACGGTGGCGATGCAGAACCAGATCTCGCAGCTCACCGGCCTTCCCTACAACTACGGCGGCAACATTGGCGAAAAGGGAGAGTACGTTAACGTGAACGGGACCGAGAGCGGAGTCGCAAAGGGCGTGGAGCTTGAGGCGACCTACAATCCGCTTCCCAACTGGACCATGAAGCTCACTTGGGCGAAGCAGCAGACGACGGTGAGCGGCGCCGGGGCGCAGGCCCAGGCGTGGATAGACCACCGCATGCCGGCCTGGACGGCCTACACGGCGCCGGACCTCAGCGGGACGTACAAGCTGGCCAACGGGAACCCATTGTACCTCGCCAATTTCTGGCAGGCCTACGGGTATGACGGCAGCGTCACCGGCCCGGGCAACATCAACGGCTGGATCAACACCCAGAGTTACTACAACATCGTCATAGGGGCCCAGCTCGCCCAGGACGAGGCCGTCAACGGCACGCTGGCCCCCAACCAGCGTCAGTACAACTGGGCCTACCTGACAAATTACACGTTCCTGACCGGCCGCCTGAAGCACCTCGGCATCGGCGGGGCGGTGAACTACGACGGCCAGGCGAGCGCCGGATATTACGGCAACGTCAACAATACGAATCCGGCAGGCCAGATTCTGGGCCCGGATGTCAACCTGCCGATCTACACGCCCGGTAAGTTCCACATCGACGCGTGGGTGTCGTACGGGTTCAAGATGCCCTGGGCCGACAGAATCCAGTGCAAGGTCCAGTTCAACGTGGCGGACCTTACCTCCAGCGGGTACCTGCTGCCGGTCTCCTACAACATGGACGGCTCGCAGGCGGCGCAACGCATCATCCCGTCGCGGCAATATTCGCTCAGCGCGAAGTTCATGTATTGAGCCTGGGCATGACGGTCATCGCAGCGATGGCCTATCATCTGGGGCGGGGCCGCCGTGAGGCGGCCCCGCTTCGTTTTCATTTGACCTGCGCGCCCAGCGGGCCGACCTCGACGGAGTGAACACGGGCGTCGATGCCGCGCCGCTCAGAAGGGCGCGTTCCTGGATCGGCTTGGTGCTTGTCGCGGCGGCGGCCGCCGGAGCCTACGCCAACAGCTTCCTCGGGGCGTTCCAGTTCGACGACATTCCGTCGATACTGGAAAACCCGACCCTGCGCCAGCTGTGGCCGCTCAGCGTTCCGCTGAGCCCGCCGCACGGGGCGCTGACCGTGAGCGGCAGGCCGATTCTCAACCTCAGCCTCGCGCTGAACTATGCCATCAGCGGCTGCGGACTCTGGAGCTACCACGCGCTCAACCTCCTGATTCACATCGGGGCGGCGCTGGCTCTGTACGGCATCGTCAGGCGCACCGTGGCGAAGGCGGGTGCGCGGGCTTCCTACGGGACGGCGTTCGCCGTCGCACTGATCTGGGCGGTGCATCCCGTCACAACGGAGTCGGTCACGTATGTCGTGCAGCGCGCCGAGTCCCTCATGGCGCTTTTTTACCTGCTGACCCTGTACTGCTTCGTGCGTTCTACGGACGCGGCGCGGGTCGACCAGAGCGTGCTCTGGATGGCGCTCAGCGTTCTTTCCTGCTGGCTGGGAATGGCGACGAAGGAGGTCATGGTTACGGCGCCCGTGGTGGTGCTCCTCTATGACCGGACCTTTGCCGCCAAGAGCTGGTCGGGTGCGTGGCGGGAGCGGCGGGGCTACTACGCGGGCCTTGCTGCGAGCTGGATCATGCTGGCCTGGCTTGTGGCCAGCACGGGCTGGGACCGCGGCGGGACGTCCGGTTTTCACGTGGGGGTGTCGTGGGTGGGCTACTGGCTCACGCAGGGCGAGGCCATGGTCAGGTACCTGGGCCTGGCCCTGTGGCCGAACCCGCTCGTTCTGGATTATGGCCCGGCTTCGGCTCCGCCAGCCGTGGCGTATGCGCTTTGCGGGCTCGTGCTGGCTGCATTCGCGGCCACGGTGGCGGGGTGCGTCAGGGGCCGGCCCTGGGCCTTTCTTTCGGGCGTGTGCTTCCTCGTCCTTGCGCCGACAAGTGTGATGCCCGGCGTCCTGCAGTTTGTCGCGGAGCACCGCTTCTACCTTCCCCTGGCAGCCGTCGTCACGGCCGCCGTGCTCGGAGTCCGGGCCGCCGCTTCGGGATGGGGCCTGCCGGCGGGGGCGCGGACGCCCGTGCTGGCATTCCTCCTGGCCGGAGCCGTCGCCTGCCTGGGAACGGCGACCGCACTGCGCAACAGGGTCTACGTCGACGAGCTTACGCTCTGGAGGGACACCGTTGCCAAGCGGCCGCTGAGCGCTCTGGCAGAGGCGAACCTCGGGAAAGCCCTCCTCGACAGGGGCCGCACGGCCGAAGGCATCACCTGTTGCCAGAAGGCGATCACCCTTGACCCCAACAAGCCGGCCGCCCGCTACAACCTCGGGCTGGCCTACGAGGCCGAGGGTCGCTGGGACGCCGCTCTTGTGGAATTCATCGCCGCCGTGGACCTCAATCCAAAGATGCACTTCGCGGATTTCAGGGCCGGACGGCTGCTTGACCGCCTCGGCCGCGGGGTGGAGGCGGAGCGTTTTCTTCGCATGGCCCTTGCGGCCGCGCCCGACCTGGCGGAGGCGCACGGCAGCCTTGGCGCGGCGCTTGTCCTGCAGGGCCGGCGGCCTGAGGCGACCGACGAGTTCGCGCGCTCCCTCAGCTTGAAGCCGGACCAGCCCGAGGTCGAGTTCGACCTCGGTGTCTGCCTCGAGCGCGAGGGACGCCTTGAGGAGGCCGTTTCTCATTATTCGGCGGCGGTGCGGCTCAAGCCGGATTATGGAGAGGCCCAACTCAACCTCGGCGTCTCCCAGGCGCGGTCGGGACGCGCTAGGGACGCGCTTTCGGCGCTCCAGTCGGCGGAGAAGCTCATGCCCGACTCTGCGCAGGCCCATGAGAACCTGGCGACGGTGCTCGACCAGCTCGGCCGAACCGGCGAGGCCGTGGCCGAGTACAAGAACGCGCTGCGGCTCAAGCCAGACTCTGCGGAGGCCCACTACAATTTCGGCAACGCCCTGATCCACGCGCGGAACCTGGCCGCGGCGCGCGATGAATTTGCGGAGGCCCTTCGGCTCAGGCCGGACTTCGGCGCCGCGCGCAGGATGCTCGACCGGCTCGGGAGCCTTCCCGGCAATCCGTGAGCTCCGCTGCCGTAAGGATTTGCAACGCCGGCCTGCCTGCTGCCAATTTCTCCCATGGAGCCCGGAGCCCGCTCTGCTGACGCACCGATCCCGCTGGGCGGCCGGCGGGACCTTTTGCTGAGCAGCCTGCTTTTTGCTGCGGTCCTGGTCGCCTACTTCCCGGCGCTCAACGGCGGACTGCTCCTCGACGACGATCTTCACATCACGAGGCCGGAGATGCAGTCGCTTGGCGGCCTGCTTCGCATCTGGTTCGATGTCGGCGCGACCCAGCAGTACTATCCGGTGCTGCACACGGCATTCTGGGTCGAGTACCACCTTTGGGGTGATGCCGTTTGGGGTTACCACCTCGTCAACGTCCTGCTGCAGGCGGGTGCCGGCGTCCTGGTGGTGGCGCTCGTGCGGCGCCTGCGGCTGCCCGGAGCGTGGCTGGCTGCGTTCGTCTTCGCCCTTCACCCCGTTTGCGTCGAGTCCGTCGCCTGGATCGCGGAGCAGAAGAACACGCTGTCGACCGTGCTGGCCCTCGGCGCCGCGGTTGCCTATCTGGATTTTGACCGGCAGCGCCGCCGTTCGCGATATTGGCTTGCCCTCGGGCTCTTCGTGCTGGCGCTGCTGAGCAAGACGGTCGTCCTCACGCTTCCCGCGGTCCTGCTCGTCGTGGCCTGGTGGCGGGGTTCGCGCTTCGACCTCCGCCGGGATGTTTGGCCGCTCATTCCGTGGTTCGTGATCGGCGCCGCCGTGAGTCTCATCACGCTTTCGGTGGAGCACAGGCTCCTCGCCGGCATTGGCGCGACTTTTGCGCTCACGGCCGTGGAGCGCGCCTTGCTCGCCGGCCGCGCGTTCTGGTTCTACCTCGGCGAGCTTGTCTGGCCGTCCGGCCTGACCTTCTTCTATCCGAAATGGGATGTGAATGCTGCGGTGGGGTGGCAGTACCTCTACCCGCTCGCAGCGCTGGCCTTGGCGGCGGGACTCTGGTCCTTGGCGCGGCGTTGGCGCGGACCCTTCTCGGCGTTCCTTTGCTTTGCCGGGACATTGGTTCCGGTTCTCGGATTCTTCAACGTGGAGTGGTTCGTGTTCTCCTACGTGGCCGATCACCTGCAGTACCTGTCGGTTCCGTGCGCCGTCATCCCCGCGGCCGCGCTGCTGGCGGGGAGCGTCGGGCGCCTGCCTGCGGGCGCCCGCCCGCTGGCTCCCGCGGCGGCAGCCTCGCTGGTGGTCGTGCTTGGGATCCTCACGTGGAGGCAGTGCGGCCGCTTCGGGAGTCCGGAGGTTTTTTATAGGACCGCCGCGGCGCTGAATCCGGCATCGGCGGCGGCCCACAATCACCTCGGAACCGTGCTGTCCGCATTGCCGGGCCGCATGCCTGAGGCCATCGCCCAATATGAAGAGGCGCTGCGGATCAGCCCGAACGCCCCCGACGGCGAGGAGAATCTCGCCACGGTGCTGCTCAAGGACCCGGCTCGCCGCGCGGAGGCCGCCGGCCACCTCGAGGCGGCGCTTCGCATGCGGCCGAACATGAAATCGACCCATGACAAGCTTGCCTACGTCCTTTCCGGGCTTCCCGGCCGCGAGGCCGACGCGATCGCGGAGTACCAGGCCTCCCTGCGGATAGATCCCCGGGATCCCATCGACCACAATTACCTGGGGTGCGCCCTCATGCTTGATCCAAGCCGGCTGGAGGAGGCCGAGCAGGAGTTCGAGGCCGCGCTCCGTCTCAAGTCCGACTTCGCCGAGGCGCACAACAACTTGGGCAATGCTTTGAGAAGGATGCCGGGCCGCCAGAATGACGCGATAGGCGAGTACAACGAGGCGCTTCGGCTGAAGCCGGACTTTGCCGAGGCGCACAACGGCCTCGGGCTCGCGCTGGCACCGATGGCCGGGCGACTGGATGAAGCTGTTGCCCAGTTCAAGGAGGCGCTTCGTCTGAAACCGGACTATGCCGAGGCGCACAGCAATTTGGGCCTCGCCTGGACGCTCGTGCCCGGGCGGATAGATGACGCGGTCGCGGAGCTGAAGGAGGCGCTGCGGCTGAACCCGGATTTTGCGCCGGGATGGCATATTCTCGGGATGACATGGATCCGGCTGGGGAATCTTCCGGAAGCGGCCTTGGCATTCCGGCAGGAACTGCGCCTGGTCCCCGACGATCCCGAGGCCCAGAATGCGCTGGCAGCGGTGAATCAGCGCCTCGAGGGCCGGTGACGGCCGGTGGCCGTCACGGGCGCTGGGAGGATCGGGGAGGAGGGGGCGGCGCCTGGCAACGGTGGATCAGCGGTGTTCGGCAGCGGCGCCATCAGGCATGTCCCGCGGCGGCACGACGTCCATCGGCGAAAGGACCACGGGTCCCAGAAGCCCGGAATCGCGAAGGGGCCAATCCGAGGCGTCGAAGGGGCGGTAATTCCGGTTCACAAAATTGATCTCGTAGAAACTCTTCCAATTCACGCGCCTTTGATCGAGGTCGCGAATGCGATTGGCCGCGACATTGGTGACCTCGACCTCGAGCAGATTGTCGCCGGGCACGAGGAAACGCCCGGCTTCCGTGCAAAATGGTGCGCACCAAAGTGTTGCGACATCCCGTCCATTCAGCCGCACGCGTGCGCTTTCCGCGACACGGCCGAGGTCAAGCCTCCAGTCCCCGATGTCGCGCGCCGTCTGAGGCAGGACGAACTTGAGGCGGTAGACCGCGGAGCCCGCAAACCGCCTCGCCTCCGGATCATCCTGTTCAGTCCAGGAGCCGAGCTTCGACGTATGATAATCCCGGGGGAGTACGGGGCCGCCGTCGGAAAAATGAACGCTCCATTCGCCATTGAGCTCGATTTCGTGCTCCTGGGCGGGGCGAACGTAACGCCAGGCCTGTCCGGATGGCGCGGCCCCGGTGAACGTGCGCAGGATGAAGGACTGCCCGGTCGCCATCTGGAGAAAGACCTCGGTGCCGTCTTTTCCGCGGCGGGTGGCCGCAACCCCCGCGCGGTCGGGGAGGAGGGGATCGAGGAGCACGGCCGACGAGGCCGGACGCGCGAGCGCCTCCCACTTCTCGATTGAGCGGCCCCCCGTGTTGACCACGAGATAGTCGTATCCCCCTTCGCGCAGGCGCCTGATGCAAAGGAGCCCGTCGTCGGACATTCGCTCGCGGGGGATTCCGGCCGTCTCCAGGAGGGACGAGACGCCTCCTGCGGCCGCGGGGGATTCTCCGCCCGACAGGATCAGCCCCGCGCCGAGCCTTGCGGTGCGCAGCCCCGCCTGCCGTGTCCCGGGAGGAATTGTGGCGGCAAGCTTCCGAAGCTCGGCTCGGCGCGCATCAAGGTTTGCGAGGCCCGGCACGTCGGAAGGGATGCCGCCGGCAAACACGATCGTGGCCCCGCCGCGTGCCAGCTCGAGCAGGTGCCGGAGCGTTTCGGGCGGCAGGCAGCGGCACGGTGGAAGCACGATGGCCCGGTACCGGTTTCCACCCAGGAAGACGCGGGAATCCCCGTCGGAGGCTCGCTCGACCCGTGCCCCCATTAGGAGTGCGTCCGTGACCTCGTCAAAGGCGAACCCCCTGTGCCAGAGCTCCATCGCGGCGCCATGGAAGGGTGTCCCGAGCATCCATTTGCCGGGTGTCGTGAATTGCACGACAAGCGGATCGCCATGCGCTCCCGGGGGAACGGCTCCGGGGCCCGGCCGCGCCTGCTGCCAGAAGTCCGCCACGGGGAAATAGAGCAGAATGTCGTTGTCGGGCCTCCCCGATTGCAGGATCGATTGGCAGCGCGTGGCGTAGGCATTGAACGCCGGCAGATCGTGCCAGAGGCCCCCGTTGGGGCCGAAGTTCACGGAGGCGTAGAAGAGCCAGCCGGGCCAGGCGGCATCGGCGGGGGAGTAGGGGATGCCGTGAAAGAACAGGTGGTTGATCCCGGAGAGAAGGAACGTGTCCAGGGGCCCCTTGAGCTGGGAGAGAGGAACCTGGAAGTGCTCGCCAAGCCACGTGAAGGTCTCGGAGGAGGCGAGCGTCCTGCCTGTGACATGTGCCGCGGACGAGGCGAACTTGAGCATCGGCACCTGGTCCTCCGCCCCGCCCCCGAACGAACCCTCGGTTTCCGGGATGTCGGCCGCGGCGTAGACATCCTCGATGTTGGCCGGCGCTCCGTGCGCCTGCTCCCGCGTCAGGCTGTGGTGCGCGTGGCTCCAGAGGGTCCAATGCGCGATGTAGGCCAGGTGAAGCTCGCCGATCGTCCGACGATAGTCCTCCCTCACCCGGGACGCGGTATCCGGATCGCCCTCTCCCGCGAGCGCCTGCAGGTGTTCGCGAAGGTCGTAACCGCGGCGCCTTGCGAATTCCCCGAAGAAGTCCGGCGTCCAGTTGGCTCCGAAGTACTCGAACGAATCGTGAAACTGGGCGCGCGGCATCGGGCCGGCGTAGGCCCGGAAGGCCTCGTCGAATCGCGAAAGAAAGGTGTCGAGCGCGGCGACCGAATAGGGATCGACGACATTGCCGGCATCGCCGGGCGCCGCCCGCTTGACCCTCTGCACGGGCTGGCGCGCGGTGAGCGAGAAGAGGCTCCATCCGGCTCCGGGTGCCGACCAGTCCGCACGCCCGTCGTGAATGCGGCCCGTGAGGTCCACCTGCGTGCCGTCGGGCCCGACCGCCCTGAGGCACAGCAACTTGGCGCGGCCCTCCGAGCCGCTGACAATTCCATCCATGGCGCCGGCCTTGGCTCCCGCCTCCGTGGAGACGCCCCTGGCTGCTGCGCCGGCCAGGAAGCTGCTGAACGATTCCGGGATCCGCCCGTCGGGATCGAGCGCGATGTGCCTGAGGGAAACCGACTCCGATGCCTGATCGGCGGGGATCCACGGTCCGCCCATCGGCCAGCCGGTGCCGGTCGTCATGTCGACTCCGATGTTCAGCCTGCCGGCGGTGCGCGTCGTGACCGCGAGCATGTCCAGCCACCCGGGTGAAAGGTAGTCGATGAAGCGCGCCTCATAACCCTTGGCCCCGTAGATCGGGCAGATTTCGACGCCGCCGAGTCCCGCGTCGCGGTACTCGGTGAGAAGGTGCTCGAGATTCGGCTGGTCCACCGCGCTGCCGAGCCACCACCAGCGCGCCCACGGGCGGGAGGTCTGGGTCGGCGTGGGCCAAGCGAGGGGACCGGCCGGCTCTTCCTCGGCGCCTGCGGCCCCAAGCGCGGCCGCCAGCGGGAGGACGGCGAAGGCTAATCCAAGGCGGGCGTAGAACGGGGCGGGCATGTCGGGGTTCGCAGGGAGATCGGACGATCGTAGGGCACGGTGCGGCGAGGGCAATCAAGCCGGACAGTCAGAGCGGCGAGTCGGGGTAGTTAGCGCGCAGTCGCCGCCTTGGCGGCGGGTCACTGCGAGTGGGCGTCGGATCCCTGGAAGTTCTCAACCTGCAGTCCATCCACCCGCTCCTTCCAGAGCGCGGGGCCGTAGCTTGCCGGAGGGTTCGGGCCCCAGCGAACCGTGCAGTCCCTGAGGGTCACGTGGCGGGCGTCCTGCAGGTGGATCCCCGCGATCACGACGCCTTTTTCCTGGACTCCGAGCTCCTCGGGCGGCCTCAGGTCGAACCGGCTTGGCCATTCGGTCGTCTTGGCGATGTCGAGCGTCACGTCGTCGAGCACGATGTCCTCCGGGGTGCACTCGGGCGAGCCCTGGATGAAGACGCCGGCCTCCGCGTGCGAGATGATGTGGGAGAAGCGCAGCTCGCGAAGGTGGCCGAGCTTGCCACCGGGGGTGCGCGGGTGTGCGTCCACGTAGATCGCCTCGGAGGCGCCCCACCACGCCTGGTAGAAGAGCTGCGAGCGGATGACGATATCGTGCGCCACGACGTTCTCCACGCTTCCCTCGTCCCGCAGCATGATCCCGATCCCCCTGTTGCACTGGTTCACGACGCAGTCGGAGAACACGATGTTCCGAATCGGGTCCACGGTCTCCGATCCGATCTTGAGCGCGCAGTCGTGCGTCGTGAGGACGCAGCCGGACACCACGATGTTCTCGCAGGGGCCGTAGCGGGCGAATTCGCGGCTTGTCTTGACGACGATGGCGTCGTCCCCGCATTCGACGGAGCAGTCGGTGATGCGCACGTTTCGCGAGTGGTCGGGATCGATGCCGTCACAGTTCGGGGCCTTGAGGCTGTTGCGTATCGAGATCCCGCGGATCGAGACGTCCTCGCAGCCGGCGAGGTGGAGCGACCAGAACGCCGCCTCCCGCAGGTTCACGTCCCTCACCCTCACGTGGCGGCAGTCCTCAAGGAGGATAAGCCGGGGCCGCCACGGCTTGTTCTCGTAGATGTAGGGGCCCTCCTTACCCAGGAATTCGATGCCGCGGCCGTCGACCGTCCCCGAGCCCGTGATGGCGATGTTCTCCGCATGGCGCGCCTTTATGAAGATGGAGTCGGGATAGTCGGATTGACGGGTGCTTGCCACCAGGTGTGAGCCGGGCTCCAGGTCAAGGACAACGTTGGACCTGAGCTCGATGGACCCCGCCACGAGCGTGCGTCCAGCTGGGATTACCACGGTGCCGCCGCCGGCGGCGCTCGCGGCGTCAATGGCCTTCTGCAGCGCGGCGCCTTCGTTTGCGCCGCCAAAGGCCGCCCCGTAACCGGCCGGGGAGAACACGGCTGCCGGCAATGGGGCGGCTGCGAGGATGAGGACAAGGAAGGGGAGGATTCGTTTCATGTTGGAGTGGAGGGGATGGAAAAGGGGCTTCAATTGGCACGGGTCACGACGGGCGACTCGACGCCCTGGCAGTCTGCGATTGTTACGGGTGCCCCGTCGTCAGTGATAAAATGGACGTTCTTCATCGTCCATCCGTGCGCATCCCGGATCTCTCCCGCCTGCCTCCCCTGCGCGAGGATGTCCTCCCAGTGGACGGCTCCGAGCGGCTTTTCCGCCATTCCGGCGGCCGTGATAATCCTGCGGGCGCCGGTCGCGGTGACGGAGGCGATCGTGATGTTGCGAAAATCCACATATCCCCTTTCCGGGGGCAGAACGGGTGTTGCGAGGACGTTCCAGTAAGGCGGGACCTCCTTCATGCCAGGCGGGATCTTGGCGTTGCTGAACTGCGGGTTCCAATCGAGATTGAACGTGAAGGGAAGCGGCACGTTTGTCAGGGTGATGTCGCGGATGAGGATGTCCTCGATTGTGCCGCCGCGCGTGCGGGCCGACTTGAAGCGGAGGCCCTCGCTCGTGCCGATCCCGGAGTCCCGATAGGCCACGACGTGGCGGATGCCGCCGGAGGTCTCGCTGCCGAAGGAGACGATTCCGCCTCCGTGGCGGCAGATGTTGTCCCTTATGACGACGTATTCCGTGGGACGGTTGACGCGCAGGCCGTCGTAGTCCCGTCCCGCCTTCAGGCAGATGTCGTCGTCGTTGTTGTCGATGTCGCAGCGCTGGATGAGGACCCGGCGGGACGAGTCGACGTCGACGCCGTCCGTGCTCGGGCCCCGGACACCGCCAACGGCGTCGTTGTCGGTGATCCTGATGCCGTCGACTGTCACGCGGTCGCAGTACGTCAGCTGAACGGTCCAGAAGCCGGAGCGGCGCAGGTGAAGGCCGGCAACGGTCACGTCCTTCGAGTCGAAGGCCACGATGAGGCGCACCCTCTGGCAGTCGTAGTCGGCCGCCCACCGGATTCCGCGCGGCTCGTAGCTCTTGCGAAGCGCCCAGTACTGCCTCCACCAGAAGTCGCCCTGCCCGTCGACGGTGCCCTTTCCTGAGATCTCGACGTCCTCCTGGCCGCTCACATTGATGAGCGCGGCGGGCCAGGGCATTTCGATGCCGGCGATCCGCGTCGGCAGTACCGGATACGCCGACGTGTCGCGGATGGCCAGCAGCGTGACGCCTTCGTCGATGCGCAGGTGGACGTGGCTTTTGACGAAAAGGGCCCCGGACAGGTAGGTTCCGGGCGGGAAGGCCACCGTCCCGCCGCCAGCCGAGGCACAGGCGTCGATCGCCCGCTGTATCGCTGAGGTGTCCGGTGTCGTCCCATCTCCCAAGGCGCCGAAGGCGTTGACCTCGCAGACCCGCGTGCCCGCGGGCGTGCGTTGCGCGCCGACGCCGCGAACCCAGTCCGGCAGCGCCGCTTCGGCCGGCGCCGCAGCACCAACCTGCGGCGACATCAGGGTGGCGCCCATGAGCCCGATGACTGAGTCGTTCGACAAGGCTCTGACCGTCAATGATTTGAGATTCTTTAGCGGGTTCAGTGCAAGACCGAGAACAGTGGCGGCGCCTCCTCGAACCCTCGCGCCCTTGCCGTCGAAATTCCAAGGCTCGAGCACCCGCACCGCGCCGGTTTCCAAATCCACCCGTTGGGGCAGGGGCCCGGGCCGGCGGAACTGGAAGTCGTCGATGAAATAGTCCTGTTCGATCGGCCACCAGGTCGTCGGATTCTCCAGAGCAAGGCGATCCGCCGTGCCGTCGCCGTAGGTGACGACGATTTCACCGTTGTCGAGGCGGCTTTGCATGGGGCCGGTCGAGCCGGCCATCAGCAGGTAGATCTCGCTTGCGCGGCCCGCGAGCGGAACGACCGCCTCGGCCGGATAGTTCGCCCACTGCGACGTGAAGATGATGTTCCTCGAATCGGCGTCGCCTGGCGTGGCGAACGGCACTCCATTCGGAAGGACGAGCCGGCCCCCGTTCCTCGCGGAAACGGCGCGCAATCCGGAATCGTCGATTTCCGCTGAGGCATTGTAGAGCCCCGCCCAGCCGCCCAGGCCCTGTTTCGGCAATGCCAGCGAGACAAAGGGCGAACGCGGCGCGCGGTAGTCGTTTCGAAAGATCTGCGTGACGCGGTCGTTGAAATACGGCGCGAGGTCCACGGGTGCCAGAACCGCCCCCGCTGGGGGCGCGGGCACCTCGGCCATCGGGGCCGAGGGCATCACCGGCGCGGCCGGCGGCGGTTCCAACGAGATGGAGTTGCCCGACCAGGTCACCGAGATCTCCGTGCGCGCCGCCGCCGGGGCCGCGATCTCGACCCAGGCGGGCGCGCCTAGGGGCGACAGAATATGCCACTCGGCAGGATGGCCGCCTACCTCGACGGCGGAAACGCGCCTGCCCAGCGCCTCGAGGCGCAGGCGAAGCCTCTGGGGTCGCGCGAACGCAGGCTCCACGACGTACGTGTCGCGGTCGCCGCGTCGGACGAAGGAATAGGACACGTCGGGATGCCGCAGCGCAGCACGGTCCCACATGGAGGGAAATCCTGGGACAATGAACAGCTCGCCGGCCAGCGCGTCGGGTCTTACCCCGAACAGCCCTTCGACGATGGCTCGGGACAGCACACCGGCGCCGTCGCCGAAGTCGCGCTGCGACTCGCGCCGATACACGTCGAGGTATGACATTGTGCCGACGTTGCCGGGCGAGATGCCCATGAACATGGAGGCCAGCAGCGATCCCTTGGTGATCAGCCACGCCTCCTCGGGCCGCCCCGCCTGCCAGAAAGCCAGGGCGGCATGCAGCGCCTCGGCCATGACCACATTGTTGAGCGACCATTGGTAGGGCATCCAGTTGCTTGTCGCCAGCGTGTGGTATCCCTCGGGCACGCCCGGTCCGCGCACCGGAAGATGGGGGATCTCCCGGTCGACCTGAAGAGTCATCAGCCAGGCCTCCGCTGGGGTTGGAACCTCGGAATCCATCGTGTGGTAGAACGTCCAAAGCGCGGCACTGGGATGTACAAGCTGTCGGCCGAGCAGGTCCTTGCATTCGGCGAATCCGCCGGACCCGGGCAGCCAGAGCAGCGCGCGCATGCCTCGGGCAATCAGCGCCGCCTCCCGGGTGTAGGGCCCGGGGTCGGCGCCCACCAGCGGAGCGAGGCGCGCGGCCATCATGTTGTGGTAGTAGTTGTAGGCGGAGGCGTGCGCGGCGCCTCCGCCGCTGTACTGCAGGTTGTCGCTCGCCCAGATGGCGGCATAGGCCTCGTAGAGCGGCAGCCTGTCCGGGCCGAATTCGCGGCGGAAGAGGCGGCGCTCCCATGCGAGGTGGCGCTCGATGACCGGCCACATCCTCCTCGCGTACTCCATATCCCCCGTCCAAAGGAAGTGGCGAAAGAGTGCGTCGATGTAGACGAGGTTCATGTCGTAGTGGCTGTTCGAGATGTCCCCGTTGGTATGCAGGCCCGCCTCGTTGCGGGCCAGATTTGTGGCCTCGTCCGGAGGCGGGACCGCGGCGGATATGGGATCCGTGTTCTGAAGGTCGGCCCAATGGCTCGAGTTGAGTCTCGCCCGCTCATGCCAGCCGAGGTCATCCAGCGCATAAGGTCCGCGCCAGCCAAGGAGCCGTGTTCGCCATGCAATGGCGCCGTGCATGATGGCCCGCTCGGGCTCGTCCCAAAGGGCGTCCGCCGCCACGTTGAGCGCGCCGACAGCCGCGTTCAGATAGGGATCGGGGGTGTCGGCGGCGACCCGTTGCCGCAGGGCCGAGAAATGGGACTCCGTCTCGATGAATTTGGCCGCCAGGTCCGCAGCGGCGTAGGCTGGCGCCAGGGCGAGAGTCGGCTGCTTCTGGCTCGTGCCCATGCGGTCCGCCGTGACCTCCCGATAAGTGCTCAGTTCTGCCGGAGCGCCGGCGCCTGCGGCCGTGCGTTGGAGGGAGAGCAACAGCGGTTGGCCGGCGGTGATCGGGGCCCTTCCGACGAGGACCGGCAGCTCCGGCGGCTGCGGGGCGGCCGGGGCCAAAAGGGCTGGGAGGTTATCCCATTGCCTTGCGTCCGCGGTCGAAAGCCATGCGCCCGCGGGCGCGACCCCCTCGATCGTCGCTGCGTTTGCAGTGAGGCGGAAGCCGCCGCGCCTGGTCTCGATAAGGTTGCCGCGGCAGAACTCGGGTTGGAGTTGAAAATACTGGCTGATCGGCACGCGCTCGGTGCCGATGTCCCCGTCGCGCGCGCCGCGCTGGCCGTTCACACCTCCGTACACCCACACCAGGTCGAGGCCGGGCCCGGTGTTCTCGGCCGTGGCGCGCACGACGAGGCCCTCCGTTTGGTCGTAGGCCAGCGCGTCGATCCTCAGGACACCGCCGGGGCCGAGCAGCGGGTCCCGCACCTCGTAGAGCAGTTCGCCGGGGCGATAGCGGGTCACGACCTTTGCGGCATCGTGCAGCCATCTTGCGCCGTTGACCGAATGGACGGCGAGGCGGAGATTGCCGCCGCGGCCAGGCAGGTAGAGCACGAACTCGGGCCTGTCCCCGCCGTCGACCCTGAAGGCGGTGTTCCCGCCGTAAAGGGACCGGTTGAAGAACTCAGCCCCGTTCTCGATCACGAAATCGGGGCCGTCCGGCCGATAGCGGAGCGGGCGCCCCATATTACCCGTCAGATTAGGGACGATCTCCCTGGCGGAGGGCCCCTGTGCCGCCGCGGGCAGGGCCGCAATGAGGCACATGAGGACGTGTCCGCAGGCGCCGGCGGGCATGAAACGGGGTAGGCTCATGAAAGCGCCCAGACACAGAAACTGAAGCGCGGAGAGAGCGCCAGCCCCTCCCATGTTGACAGTTAGACTCCATGGCCTCCGGAAACAAAAAATGGGGATACCAACCCCCGATGCTGGTCTCCTGACCTCGTATTCAGCGCAGCCTTGAGCGCATCCCGAATATCTTGAGACTGGACGCCCGACCAACGGAAACTGCATTCAGGTTGTCCGCGAAAAACGATCCGTCATCTAACATGAAACTTCTCGCTCGCCTCATGCCGTGTTGCCTCGCGCTGCTAACGCCATCAGCGCGCGCGCAAACGCCGCCCAGCCTCCCGGCCCAGCAGGCCGTGACCCTCTTCGGGCAGAGAATACAGTATTATGACGTGGGCTCCGGCCCCGCGATTGTCCTTCTCCACGGGCTTGGGAGCAGCGCCAAGGGGGACTGGGGGCGATGCATCATGCCGCTCGCCGAGCGCCACCGGGTGCTGGCTCTCGACCAGCTCGGTTTCGGGGCCTCGGACAAGCCGTTCATCGACTACGGAATCCAGACATGGGTGGATTTTCTAGGCGAGTTCCTGCGCGAGAAGAAAGTGGGGCAATTCACGCTCGCCGGCGAATCCCTCGGCGGGTGGGTCGCGGCGAAATACGCGATCGAGGCGCTCGGATCCGAGCCCCCTGCGGGCCCGTCGTTCGCGCTGCCGAAGCCCGTCCGCCTGATACTGTCGGACGCCGCGGGACATCGCAGGCCCGCCGAAAGGTCGGGTCAGGGGGGCCCGGTCGCCAGTTCCATTGGCGCAACCAAGGACCTGCTATCGAAGGTATTTTACGGGCAGGCATGGCGCAATGACGATGCTGTCCGCGCCTCCTTTGCGTGGAGCATGAGCAAGGGCGACACCTGGGCGATCCACTCGATCACCAACGGCAATGCGGACGAGGCCGAGGCCGTCGACGGCGCGCTCGGATCCATCAGCATCCCGACGCTCGTCGTCTGGGGCGCTGAGGATCAGCTGGTCCCCATCGCGGACGGCAGGGATTTCGCAGCGAGGATCCCGGGCGCCAGGATGGTCGTCATCCCGGCCTGCGGGCATGCCCCGTGCATCGAGAATCCCGAGGCGTTCCTGGCGGCCGTCCGCCCGTTCCTGGACGGCCCGAATTAGGCGCGATCTCCAACCCCGAAGGGTCCCTCGGGCTGGGTCACGGTGCGTCCATGACGCACCGGAATCCGAGCGTGCCGGCCCGGTCCTTGGAGGGGGCCATCAGCAGGTACTTGCCGTGCTCGGTGAGCTTGTAGGCCTGCGGGAAGTACCAGTACGAGTGCTGCGGCTGATAGAAGCTTCCGCCGCGCAGGATCGCCGCTCGCGTGTGCTCGTCAGCATATTCATCCGTCCACTGCCAGACGTTGCCGACGAGGTCCTCCACGCCAAAAGGGCTCGCCCCCCGGGGGTGGGCGCGGACGGCCGCGGGCGGCGGCAGGTCGCGTCCCTTGTAGGGCGCCGGCACTGCGGTCTCATCCCATGAGTTGCCCCAGGGATAGATTCGCCCGTCGGTTCCCTGCGCCGCATACTGCCACTCCCATTCATGGGGCAGCCGCTTCCCCGCCCAGCCGGCGTACGCGCGCGCGTCCTCTAGCGAGACCCAAGTGACCGGATTGCCCTCTTCCCCAGGGGAAGGGGCTCCGTGGAGCCAATGCCGTAGGAAGTTGTGGCCGTCCAGCGGGTGGTAGCGCGTCGCGTAGAGGAAGGCCTTGAACTCGGCATTCGTCACGGGATACCGGTCAATGAAGAAGGGCTTCATCGAGAGCAGATGGTAATGGCCCCTGCGCGGCGAATCCTCCCACGGATACTGCACATCGAGTCCGATCCGGTTCTCGCCCTCGATCTCAACCCCGGTGACCTCGAACACGAACAGGCCGCCGGGTACGGCCACCATCCCGTTGGGGGCCTCGCGGGCGGGTGGGGTGGGAGCGATGTCGGCGATCCGCTGGGGCAGGAACCGCCATTCGCTTGAATACGACTGCAAGGGAATTGCGGCCCGGCTCCGCATTTGCGCGAGCAGGGCCGCGAGGGTCTCCGCCCGGACGCCTTCATCAACGCCAAGCACCGCGCCGAAGCCCCGTGGCTCAAGCGCAAGGCTGATCACCGCGCGCGCCCCCCCGGTCCGGGGGGACACCTCGATGCCGTTCCAGAGGTCGTAATAACGCCGCCCGGCCTTGTGGTCCACCTCGAGGATCCCCTCGCCTATGTTGAATTCGCCGCGGTTCACGATGGTCCACAGGATGAGCCCCTTCGAGGGAAACTGGCTTGCGTACACGCCGTATCGAAGGGTGGGCACGTGGGGCGTCCAGTCCCTGCTCACGAGCAGCTCCGGGAACGCGCGGTAGATCGCGGCGATGCGGCGCAGGGCCTCCGCGTCCCGGGGTGTCAGCTGGTTCCAGTATCCCCAGACGTTCTCCCAGCTCTCGAAGCCGACGCCGTTGAAGAATGCGGCCTGCAGGTCGTCCGTGTGGTCCTTGGCCCAGCGGTCGCACACGTTGATCATATGCCGCGGCTCGAGCCACTTCCATTTGCTCACCATCGGCACGAACGGGTAGTCCCAATAGGCCCAGCTCTGGTTGTTGTAGGCCAGCATGCCGTCGTCCCTGGGGGACAGCTCGGGTTCCAGGGCGAGCGGGTGCATCGTCGCGTCCGAAGCGAGGCGGTAGTCGAGGGGGATGCCGTCGAACGTGTCGCCGTTCATGCCGTCGGCCCCGACCTCGGCGAGCAACTCGGCGGAGGCCTGCGAATGGGGGGTCCCGACGTCGCGGGTGCCGGTGTCCCAGGGCATCGTCGGGAAGAACACGCGGACCCTGCGCCTGTGGAAGTCCTGGATCATCCCGCGCAACGCGGGGATTCCACCCGGCATGTCCCTTGCGAGGTCCCATTGGTTGCGGTTGTCGATCCCGATGTTCGGGTAGACCGGCCACAGCAGCACGCTCTCGATCCCGCCGTAGCGCCGGTTTAGGTCGTCAAGGAAGTGGTCCACGGTGTAGCGGCGGGTTGCGGGGTCGTAGAGATACCGCTCCTCGACCATTGTCTGGGGCTGCACGAAGTCGCGCTGGGTCCACAGGAGCTCGGTGCGCCCGTATTGGGAGTCGTCGTAGCTGATCCGCGCCAGCTGCCCCTCGCGCCAGGCCCGCAACGCCTTGATCCAACCGTCATACCCCGCCGCCGAGTCACGCCGCCAATTGGTCATCCCGTCGAACCAGTCCTGGCCAGCGCCGTCCTGGGCCGGGCCGGGCAGCTGGCTGCCTTTCGGCTCGATGTGCACGGCCTGGCCGCGCAGCGCAGGGGAGGCCAGCGCGAGAATCAGGCAGGCGGCGCGCGCGAGTTTCTTCATGGGTCAATGATGGCTTTCGGTGCGCTGCGGTCCAGCTCACGGGTAAAGCGCGCCGGGTCGATGTTCCAGCGTGAAATACGGCCGGCCGGGGATCAGCCGCCGATCTTTCGGGGATTGAATGGCGATCCGCCTAAGGCAGAGTCTCGATTCACCTATATGAAACTCAGACAGTCCGCGGGGGTTCTCTTGCTTGGATTTGCGCAGCTGGCGCGTGCCTGGGCCGCGCCCGACGTGGCGGCGCCCTTTGAGGTTCATGCGAGCCTGAACGGGGAGCCTCTCCAGCTGCATGCGTTCGCCCAGGGCGCATTCGGCCTCTTTGAGGCGTCGAAGCCCATCGATGTCGAGATCCGCACCGGCTTCGATGTTCGCTGGGTGAATGTCCGGCCCATGTCCGCGCGCGTCGTTTCGGCGATATCGAGCGACCACCGCGGCGTGAGCTTCAGGGTGACGGGCACGACTCCGCTCACGGTGGAGTTCAATGATGACCTGACCCAGGTGGTGCATCTCTTCCCCTATGCCCCGGAGCAATATGCCCCGAGGCCCGACACACCCAATGTCCGCTACTATGGGCCCGGGCTTCATGAACCAGGCCTGATTGACCTGCGAAGCGGCGAGACGCTTTACCTGGCGCCTGGGGCATGGGTGAAGGGGAACGTCCGCTCCATGGGCTCGAGGAACGTCACCATCTGCGGCCGCGGCGTCCTGGACGGCTCGGACGTCGGGGGGCCGGGCGCCACCGACGTCGTGGGCCCGGGCAGCGCGGGCCTTCGCAACCTGATCTATCTGGAGAATACCGAAGGGGCGAGGCTCGAGGGAGTCACCCTCTTCAACTGCCATGACGCGTGGACCGTCTACATGACTGGCACAAAGGGCACACGCGTCGACGGCCTTCGGATCCTGAATCCCAGCGTCCACTACGGCGACGACGGATTCGACATCGTCTCCTCGAGCGACGTGCTGGTCGAGAACGTCTTCGTCCGGACGAATGACGACTGCGTCGTGGTGAAGAACCTGGGCGACGTCGACACGCATGACATCACCGTCCGCCATTCCGTCATGTGGAACATGCCGACCGGCGGGAACGGCCTTGAGATCGGCTTCGAAACCCGGAACAGGCGGATTCACGCCATCCGGTTCGAGGACATCGACATCATCCACGTGGAGCGCGGCTCGGCCATCAGCATCCACAACGGGGATGCCGCCACGGTCGAGGATGTCGTCTTTGACCGCATCAGGGTGGAGGACGCGCGCCGCAAGCTGATCGACTTTGCGGTGGTGTACGCGCAGTACGGCGCGGACCGGCCGGCAAGCGATGAGGAGAATGCCCGCCGGATCGATCGCGGCGGCACCTGGGACGGGATGCTGACCTTCGAACCCGCGGAGAGGCCGGAGCGGGCGAGATTCCGCGGGCACATCAGGAACATTCGGGTGACGAACCTGCACGTGGTCGACGGGGCGCTGCCCTACAGCGTCCTCGCGGGCTTCGACGGGAGCCACGCGGTGGAGAACGTTGTCATCGAGGGCCTGCAGTACCTGGGCCGCCCGATCCGCGATGCGGCCGAGGGCAAGTTTTCGATCGATAACGCGACCGGGGTTGAATTCAAATAAAGCCGTGGGCAAACCGAGCCCGCGACCCGATGAACATCAAGTCCATGATACGCACGATTCCGGACTGGCCGCATCCGCCGGTGCGCTTCCGGGACGTCAGTTCCCTCCTGCGCCATCCGGAGGGGTTCCGCGCTGCGATGGACATGTTCATCAGGCACTACAGGAACAGGCATTTTGACATCGTCGCGGGACTGGACGCCCGGGGTTTCATACCGGCGAGCGTCCTGGCCTACGCCCTGGGGAAGCCGCTGGTGATGGTGCGGAAGAAGGGGAAGCTGCCGGGCGAGACCATCCACGCCGAGTACCAGCTGGAATACGGACAGAGTATCCTCGAGATACAGGCGGACGCCGCGCCCAAGGGTTCGGATGTCCTTCTGATGGACGACCTTATCGCCACGGGGGGCACGCTCTGCGCGGCGGTCCAGCTCTTTGAGCACCTCGGTTGCACGGTCCGGGACGTCGGTGCCATCGTCAATCTTCCCGAGCTGAACGGGTCCGGTCGGCTCCAGAGATTGGGCGTCAGGGTCTATTCACTGTGCGAGTTTACTGAGGCAGAATGACGCTCGAGAATAATCCAACGCGGCGCGATGCCAGTGCGGACGGCCCGGGGGGCCCCCTTCCGGCTTCGAACTCCGGCCTGAAGGAACCCGAGGTCAAGCGGCGCCACATTCTCCCGAAGGCGCTCGTTGTCGGCCTGGTCACCGGCTTCGTCGCCTCGGGCTTCAGGATGGCGCTGCATTTCCTTGAGCACGGCCGGATTGACTGGATCCAGCGCCTTCCGCTCCTTGAGGGATTCTTCGTCGCCGTTGGGATCGGGGCGATAGGGAGCGGAATTGGCCTCTGGCTCGTCCGGCGCTTTGCGCCGGAAGCCGCAGGTAGCGGCATTCCCGACCTGAAGTCCGTCGTCATGGGGGAGAAGGAGCTCCATTGGAAGCGAGTGCTTCCGGTCAAATTTCTGTCGGGTGTCGCCGGCATCGGTGCCGGCCTGACGCTCGGCCGCGAGGGCCCTACGGTCCAAATGGGCGGTGCGACGGGCCTCATGGTCTCGACATGGTTCCGTGTCAAGCAGGGGGAGGGGGAGAGGAAGGCGCTCATCAGCGCCGGCGCGGCAGCCGGCCTCGCGGCCGCCTTCAACGCACCTCTGGCGGGCCTCATCTTCGTCCTTGAGGAGCTAAACGGGAGGTTCACGCCCGTCGTATTCGTGGCGTCCTTCCTCGCAGCCGTGACCGCGGACGTCGTCTGCCGCGTCGTTACCGGGGAGACGCCGGTGTTTGTCCTCCAGGGGATGCAGGTCCCCACGCTAAGCGCGCTTCCCGTCGCGGCGATCCTCGGCGTCGTTGCTGGCTTCGCCGGGGTGGCGTTCAACAGGTCCCTGCTGGCGAGCCTCAACCTCTTCGAGCGGCTGAGGCGGTGGCCGCCCTTCGCCGTGGGCGCCTGCGCCGGGGCGGTCGTTGGCCTGGCCGCGTGGATCTATCCGGGTGTCAGCGGATCGGGGGCCGTGCTCTCGGAGAGGGCCCTCTCCGGCGAGATCGCGGTTCAGTGGATGCTCGTCCTCGTCGCGGCCCGGTTTGTCCTGACGATGGTGAGCTACGGCTCGGGTGCAGCCGGTGGCATCTTCGCCCCGCTTCTTGTCCTGGGCTCCCTAGGCGGGTTGGCGGTGGGCGCGGGCGTCCACGCGGTCATACCGGGCCTGGCGGCCTATCCGGAGACGTTTGCGGTCATAGGCATGGGGGCGCTCTTCACGGCGACGGTGCGGGCGCCGCTCACCGGCATCGTCCTCATGACCGAGCTCACAGGAAAGTACGATTTCATGCTGCCGCTGTTGGTCAGCTGCTTTGCAGCCTACGGCGTCGCCGAGGCCCTGAAGGACCGGCCGATTTACGAGGCGCTGCGCGAACGCTCCGCCTCCCGGGGCGGCGGGCCCGAGGGCTAGGCTTGGTATTGCCGCCGGTCGGGCCTTGGGAGGGTGAAGGTCTCCCGGGTCCTGGCGTAGTCCTCGCCGCCCAGGCGGCCGACGAGGTCAAGCTTCGCGGAATCGGGAAAGCCCTCCGGGCCGAGGATGTCGTCGCTAACGTGGGCCACGATGATCCGCCCGAAGATGACGTTGGCCGCGAGCGGGCCCGTGCCGATGTGGACAATCTGGTCGAGCGTGCACTCGAACGCGACCGGCGACGCCGCCACGCGCGGCGGCCTCACCCTTTCCGAGGGCGCCGCAGTGATCCCGAATGCCGAGAACTCGCTCTCGCCGTAGGGCAGGAGCGCAGCGCAGTTGTTCATCTGTTCTGCGAGCGCGAACGGCACCAGGTTGACGACGAACTCCGGAAGCAGCTCGATGTTCCTGACCGTGTCCTTCTTCGTGCCCTCGCGCGTGTTGACGGGCACGAACATGAGCGTGGGCGGGTTTGCCGTCACCCCCTGGAAGAAGCTGAACGGGGCGAGGTTTGTCCTGCCGTCGGGCGATATCGTGGAAACCCATGCGATGGGTCTCGGCAGTATCGTGGACGACATCCACCGGTAGGCGATGCGGGACTTGAGCGCGGCAAAATCGAGAAGCATGGCCTCCTTCTAGGGGAGGAACCGAGGCGAGACGAAGGAAATCTCTACGCAGGCGTGCCCAGGCTGGCGGTCAGACCGTGCAAATCGCCACGGCCTCGGCCAGGGACGTGAAGGGGTCGCGGGCGGGAATGAACTCCTGCGCAAGGAAGCCGCGGTGGCCAACCTCCTTGATCGCGCGGCATATCGGGGCGTAGTTGAGCTCCTGGGTCCCGTCGATCTCATGGCGTCCCGGGACGCCGCCGGTGTGGTAGTGGGCGATGTACGGGTGGTTGTCGCGGATCGTGTGGATCACATCCCCTTCCATGATCTGCATATGGTAGATGTCATAGAGGAGCTTGAACCGGTCCGAGCCGACCCGCTTCACGAGCTCAACGCCCCAGGCCGTGTGGTCGCACATGTAGTCGGGGTGGTTGACCTTGCTGTTCAGGAGCTCCATGCAGACCGTGACCCTGCGCTTCTCCGCCTCGCCCACGATCTGCTTGAGCGCGATGGCGCAGTTGGCGAGCCCGAGCTCGTCGTCCATGCCGCCGCGGTTCCCCGAGAAGCAGATCACATTGGGAAGGCCCGCATCGGCGCAGGCGTCGATGCGCTCGATCATCCCGGGCACCATGACGGCGTGGTGCTCGATTCGGTTAAGGCCCTCGGGTATCCGGGTGGCTCCCATCGCCATCGCGCAGGTGAGCCCGTGTTTCTGGACCACGGGCCATTCAGGCGGTTCGAGCAGCTCGACCGACTCAAGCCCGATGCGCTTCGCCTCGCGTGCCAAATCGTCCAGGGGGATCTTCTGATAGCACCAGCGGCAGACCGAGTGTCTGAATGAGCCGCCAGGACCCGCCGCGGGCGCGGCCGAAAGCGGCTTGGCGTCTTGCGAGCGCCCCAGGGGCAGGGCGGCGAGTGCGGCCGTTCCGGCCATTGCTTTCAGGGCTTCGCGTCGTGAGATATTCATCGTGGCTGGGGTTCCATGCTTTTGCCGCCGGCGCAAACATCTTGACCGGTGCCGCCTTCGGGTCGAGCCCCGCATGGTCAGACCGGGCGGACGTCACTCGACTGTCGTCAGATGCCACTGCCTGCAGTACGGGCACAGATATGCCTTGCGCAGGCGCTCGACGCCGGCGCAAAGGGCGGCGTCAAGCGCGTCGCCCTGGCTGCGGTACCTCCGTTTTCGGAAGCACCTCAGCTGCCGGTCTGCTCGGGATGGCTCCTTCATGTTTGTCTTGGGCAGCGTGCGTTCGTTCGCCGGCGTCCGGATTCCAAAATGGCCCGCATGCTATTGGGATTAAACATGTTATAGATTCAATTTACCCTCTCTTGCACGGTCTCGCACTTGGATAAAGCCCAAGGGTTGGCGCAGGGGATGGCCTCGTCAAATCTTTGAAGGATGCCTCGGGAATGCGCGCTGGCAGGCAGCCCGACTAGCTATCAGGCCACGGTAAACTGGGTGTTGACCCCATACTGCTGAACCGGCCGGTGGTCCATATTGGCGCTGAAAGAAGACCAACATGAAGACACGTTCCACTCTTGCCCCGTTCGTCGTGGGCGCGGGCCTGATTCTCCTTCTGGCGTCGGGCTGCGCCCGCAGCGACAAGGTTGCCCAGGCCAAAAGCGCACCCACCCCCGAACACACGGGAGCAATTCAACCTTCCGCTCCGGCCATCAAGCCCGTGAAGGTGACTCCGATCGCCGTCAGTTTGCCTTCGGCACAGGCCTCCGACACGTGGGCGGCCATCAGGGACATTACCTACGAGCAGCGCGCCGAATTCCTCGCCGGGGCCGCATCGTTGGAAAATGTGCTGGCCGGCCAGATCTCCGAGTTGAATGCGAAGCGCGCGGCAATGAGGGCCAGCACGACGGATTGGGACTTCGCGATGAAGGAGCTCAATGATTCTCAGGCCTACCTCAAATCAATGGTCGAGGAAGCGGGGCGAGCCACGGCCGAGACCTGGGACCAGGAGAAGGACAAGGTCGGGATGGCTTGGCAAAGGGCGCAGGCGGCCTGCGACAAGGTCAGGATGTCGACGACGTCCTGATTGTCGTCTAGAGCATCGGCGAGAGGGGCCTCAGCGCGGCCTCAATGAACTTCCTTCGGAAGGGCCGCTTCGCGAACACTTCTGGGTCGATTTCCTGGGAAAGCTTGAAATCGTGCTCGAGGATGCGGGCGAGTTCTCCATTTCGCTCAGGCGAATGGAACAGCAGGTTTAGCTCGAAGTTCAGCCGCATCGATCGGTAATCCAGGTTGGCCGAGCCGATCATCGCCCACCGGTCGTCAGCCAGCATGACCTTCGCGTGGTTGATGCCGACCGAGTATTCGAAAATTCTCACGCCCGCGGTAAGCAGCTGCGTGTAGTACGACCGCCCCACGACAACCAGCCACGGATGATCATTCTTCTCCGAGATGAGAAGCCGCACGTCGACGCCGCGGCTGGCCGCCAGCTCCAGAGCGGCAAGAATGACGTCATCCGGCACAAAATACCCCGTCGCGATCCAGACGCGCCCACTGGCCTCGTTCAGGAGGCTTACGATGGACTTGCTAATCGGCTCGTTTCGCCGGTCCGGGCCGCCAAGCACCACGTGGGTAAGGTGCTGCGCCTCGGATTCCGGCGCGGGAAAGAATGCCGACCCGGATATCTTCTCGCCGGTCGCGAAGAACCAGTCATCCGCGAACACATCCTGCAGCTCGCGGGCGACCGGTCCGTCAACCTCTACCTGCACGTCCCTCCAGTGGCCGAGCGCCGGATTGAGACCCTCGTATTCCTTGCCGATGTTCATTCCGCCGACAAATGCCACAACACCATCGACGATCTGGAGCTTGCGGTGGTTCCTCAGGTTTAGGAAGAAGCGGTTGCGCTTTGGGTCCAGGCTTTGGAACCACGAGAAATGGCCGCCGGCGGCCAGCAGATCCGCGAGAAGGCTCTCCGTGAAGCCGTGCGAGCCCACGCCGTCAAGGAGCATGCGTACGATCACGCCCCGTTTTGCGGCGTCGACCAGCAGCGCGAGGAACCTCGCGCCGGTCTCGTCCGCGTTCCAGATGTAGAACTCCAGATGGACATGGTGTCTTGCGTTCCTGATTCGCGCCTCCAGCGCCGAATAGAACTCCGCGGAGTCGCGCTGAATGCGGAGGTTGCCCGCGGAGCTGACGGGAAGCTGGTTAATACGGGAAAGAAGCTGAAAAAACTGGCGGTCCCTGTGGGAAACTCTTTCGAGCATGCGCGCCGTCGCAGGGTCTGTCGTGGTTTCGGGTGCGCTCCTTCGCGTTGAACGCGCCGAATAGAGGCTTCGACGCCGGAGCCGTCGGCGCTTCAGCCGATCGGTGCCGAGCGCAAAATAGACCAGCGCGCCAACATACGGGATGAAGACGATCGCCCAGAGCCATGCGAGCGTGGCAGCCGGCCGCTTCTTCAGAAGCAGCAGGTGCGGTATGAATGCCCAAGTCGCGAAGTACGCAACGATGAGGACCATTTTCATTCGGTTTTGGTGCCGTGCGGACCCGAGGCCGGCTTCCGCTCTGGGGAGAAGCTAGGTTTTGAGGGTTACGTCGCGGTTGAGTGCGTCCGCGTACTTGAGCCCCAGGAGCACGAGCTCCGGGACGACCTCGTCGAACAGATGCTCCCCCTCGAGCATCCGGGCAAACCCGCCGGTGCCGATGACGTGGGGCTTTTCCCCGCCGAAATCCTCGTGCGTGAGCAGCGTGACTATGTGGCGGATCGCCCCGGCGTGCCCATGGTAGAGTCCCGATTGGATGCTTTCGATTGTCGTGCGGCCGAGCACCGTGTCCGGCCTCGCGATCTCAACCCGCGGCAGCTTGGCCGTCCGGCTCGCCAGCGTCTCGGCCGAGACGCCCATGCCGGGCAGGATGACACCGCCGAGGTAGTCCCCGTCCGCGGTGATCACGTCAAAGGTTGTGGCAGTGCCGCAGTCGACCACGATGATGTTGCGCGCGGGCTGCCTGTGGACGGCTGCGATCGCCCCGGCGATCCTGTCCGCCCCGACTTCGAGCGGATTGCGGTAGCGGACCTTGAGGCCCGTCTTCACGCCGGCCTGCAGGATGAACGGCTCCCGCTTGAAGTATTGCCTGGTCGCTCCCCGGACCGGATGAAGCGCGGCCGGGACTACCGAGCACACGGCCACCCGGTCCACGGCATGGGGGTCGACGTTGTTCTCCCTGAGGACGGTGACCAGGAATATCCCAAGCTCGTCGGTGGATCCAAGCGGCTGGGTCGACTTCCGAAACTGGCACAGGAGCGTGTCCCCAACGAACACTCCGCCGTGGATCTGGGTGTTACCGATGTCGAGACAGAGGAGCATACAAGATCTAGGCCGCGTTTTCCGGGCGACCGGAGAGGATTCGCTCAAGCGCGGCCGCAAGCTCCGGCCGGGTTGCGCACCGATCGGGAGGGCTTCCGTCCTGGAAATGGATCGTTGCCGGAAACGCGTCCGGCCCGCGTCGCTCGGCGAGGTCGTTTTGCACAACAAGGTCCGCGCCGGATCGCTCGAGGAGCGCGCGCGCGGCCGGAATGGCGTGGTCCCGATCCTCTCCGTAGGTCAGCTTGAACGCCACGATTCGCACGGAATCATTTAGGCTGCGGGCGCGCAGGCTGTCGACCAGCTTCGGATGGGGCTTGAGGCGCAGGATGGGCGCCGAGTCCGAATCGAGCTTGCCGGCGCCGGGCTCGCGAGCCTCGCCGCCGACCTCGACCTCGCCCACGCCGAAGTCGCTCACGGCCGCGGCGTGGACGACAGCGTCGATATGCTCGGTCGAAAGGATGCGGGTGAGCGCCGCATCCAGCTCCGAAAACGTTGAAAACGTCTCCTCGCGGCACCCTGCGGGGCAGGGCGCCGAGGAGCGCGCCCGCAGGAGCACGACGTCGTGGCCGCGGCGCCTCATGTGTTCGGCGATGCCGGCGCCCGTCCGGCCGGTGCTGGCGTTGGTCAGCATGCGCACGCCGTCGATCGGCTCGGCCGTGCCCCCGCTCGTCACGAGGACCCGCAGGCGCCGGGCTGGGCGGGCGAGCGCCGCCTCGATGGCGGCGACGATGTCGGGCGGCTCGGCCATCCGTCCCTCGCCGAGCTCGCCGCAGGCGGTGCGACCTTCGCCGACCGGGATGAAGCGCACCCCCCAGCCGGCCAGCTTGGCCACCGCGTCGCGGGTGGCGGGATGGCTCCACATCGCGGGGTTCATGGCCGGGGCGACGAGGAACGGCTTCAAGCGGTCGTGAGCCAGGAAGAGGGCACCTGTCATGTCGTCGGCGAGGCCTGCGGCAAGCCGATTGAGGGTGTTGGCCGTGGCCGGACAGACAACGACAGCGTCGGCCCACCGGGTCATCTGGATGTGCTCGAGGGCCGTCCCGGGCTCAAAGAGGTCGGTGAGCACGCGCTCGCCGGTGAGGCCCTCGAGGGTGGCCGTGCCAACGAAGTGCAGCGCCGACCTTGTGGCGATCGCACGGACACGGTGGCCGAGCTGCACAAGCCGTGAGATCGCGTCGCACGCCTTGTAGCCGGCGATGGAGCCGGTGAGGGCGAAGACTATGTTATAGCCGGACATTGTCGATGAGGCGGACCCCCTCCAGTCGGATGGCCGCAAGGCGCACGCCTTCGCGGTCCTCGACGTAGTCGACCCCGAAGCCGGCCTCGCCCAGGGCCGCGGCGGCGGCCGAGGGGGTGGCCGACTCGCTCAGGATGCGCGGGAAGGACGCCGCCCGGGCTCGGGCCCCGGGCGATAGCCGGTGGTTGCGCGAGCTGAGCGCGAGCCCGTCCTGGTCGCGGATGGTGGGGCAGGGGATGATCTCGACCGGCACGAAGAGCGCCCTGACCATGCCCCTCACGAGCTCGAGCTGCTGCCGGTCCTTCTCCCCGAAATAGGCGCGGTGGGGGCTCACGAGGTTCAGAAGCTTGAGCACCACCGTGAGGACGCCGTCGAAATGCCCCGGCCGGTGCGCACCCTCAAGCTGGCGGCTGAGGTCGGATTCCGTCATCCTGAAGTGGAACCCGTCCGGGTAGATCTCCCTTGGCTCGGGGAGGAGCACGTGGTCAACCAGCCCCGACGCGAGACCCAGGTCGTCGTCCAACGTGCGCGGGTAGGCCACCAGGTCGGCGGGGCTGTCGAACTGCGTCGGATTGACGAAGATGCTCATGACCACGCGATCGTTCTCGGCGCGGGCCCGCTCGAGGAGCGACCGGTGGCCCGCGTGGAGCGCTCCCATCGTCGGCACAAAGCCGATGCTCAGGGGCGTCAGGTCTAGGACGGCGCGCTCGGCCTTCCAGTCCTGCAGGCTTCTGAAGACCCGCGGCACGTCTAGAATCCCTCCTCTTCTGCCGGGAACTCGCCGCGCCGCACGGCCTCCGAGAAGAGGGCGGCGCCGTTCCGGAATAGGGCGGCCCCGTCGGCAAAGCGGCGGGCGAACCTCGGCTTGAAGTCGGGATTGAGGCCGAGCATGTCCTGGAGGACAAGCACCTGGCCGTCGCACCCTGCGCCCGCCCCTATGCCTATCGTCGGGACCACGAGCGCCGAGGTCACCCTGGAAGCGAGCTCCTGCGGGATGCATTCAAGGACGAGGGCAAAGACGCCCGCATGTTCGAGGGCGGACGCATCCTCGATGAGGCGGCTTGCATCCTCGGCGTCCCTCGCCTGCACCTTGAAGCCGCCCATGGCGCGCACCCATTGCGGGGTGAGCCCGAGGTGCCCCATGACGGGGATGCCGGACTCGACAAGGTGCCGGATCACGTGGGTGTGCCCACGAGCGCCCTCGATCTTGACCGCATGGGCGCCGGCGCGAAGCAGCATCGCCGCGCAGTCGAGGGCTTGGGTCTCGCCCTTTCGTGCGGCGAGGAAGGGCATGTCGGCAACGATGAACTTTCCGGGCGCCCCGCGGGCCACGGCGCGCGTGTGCATCGCCATGAGCTCCGGGGTTGCCCCAAGCGTGTCCTTCTCGCCGTGCACGACCATCATCGCGCTGTCCCCCACGAGGAGGCAGTCGACCGGCGCGCCGGCCAGCAGCCGGGCCGACCACGCGTCATAAGCGGTCACCATGACGATCTTGACGGCCGCCGCCTTTGCCGCGGCGAATCCGTCAATGTTCCCGACGAGAGGCCCCGCGCGCGGGTCTGGGGATTTGAGGGCTGTCACACCGCCTCCGCAGTTTCCCAATCACGGAAAACCTGCGGACCGGCGAGGGTGGACGGGGGTGCTTTTCGCATGGCGATGAAGCCTCGTTGTCCGAAGGGCATGGGTGTTGTACTTGAGTGTCCGGTCGCGATCGTGTTCGCGCTAGACGGCCGTACGGATCGAGCATAATCCAGGATTGCGCAATACCAAATTGGCGAATGACGCTCGTTCACCCGCGGGGAGCAGGCGTCCCCCGTCCCGCGGACATAGCATTTCACTCGCCTCGCGGGGCTGGCGTCGGGTAGTGAAGTCCGTCAAAACCCGCACCCATACTTGAAACGATTCAGCAGCGACGCGCGCACCCTTCAGTGGCTTGACCGGCGGATCGGCGCGCCCGTTTGCCTGCTGCTCACGCTTGCGCGCCGCCTGGGGGAGGTGTTCGGAGGGCGCGCCGCCGCCGGCGGGGTGCGGAGCATCCTTTTCCTGAAGCTGGCGGAGCAGGGCTCGACCGTGCTGGCGCACGAGGCCGTCCGGCGCGCGGTCGCGCGCGTCGGACGGGAGAATGTCCACTTTTTGGTATTCGAGGAGAACCGGTTCATCGTGGACCTGATCGACCTTGTCCCCCGGGAGAACGTGTTCACGGTGCGCACCGAGTCCGCCTGGGCCATGATGGCGAGCGGTGTCCGGGTCCTCTCGTCGATCCGCCGCCGGCGCTTCAGTGCATGCATCGACATGGAGTTCTTCTCGCGCTTCTCGGCGGCGATCGCCTACCTGACCGGCGCCGGCACCAGGATCGGATTCCACGTGTATTTCGGCGAGGGGCCTTACCGGGGCGACCTGATGACGCACCGCGTCCTCTACAACCCGCACCTGCATACAAGCAGGACATTCACGAGCCTTGTCCTGGCCCTGGACGCCGACCCGGGAAAGTTCCCGACCTTTGGGGCGATTCCGCCGGAAAGTCCTCCGCTTCCGGTCTTTGTGCCCGGGCCGGGCGAAAAGTCCGAGGCCGAACGCATGCTTGCCGGGCTGGGAGTGCCGAGCCGGGCCCGGCTCGTGGTCCTGAACGCCAACGCAAGCGACCTTCTGCCCCTGCGCAAATGGGATCCCAGCAATTACGGAGCCCTCGCGACGCGCCTCACCGCCGAATTCCCCGAGCTGTGGATCGCCTTCACCGGCTCGCCCGAGGAGGCCTCCCGGGTTGAGGCGATCTCGAGCGCGGTCGGGTCCCCGCGGTGCGTCTGCCTTGCGGGGCGGACGACGCTCCGCCAGCTGCTGGTGCTCTTCGGCCTCGCCGAGGTCCTCGTCACGAACGACAGCGGCCCGGCGCATTTTGCGGCGCTCACGACCATCGACGTCGTGGCGCTCTTCGGCCCTGAGACGCCGCTGCTTTTCTCGGCTCCGGGGCCGCGGAGCCATCCGATCTGGGCGGGCATCGCATGCAGCCCGTGCGTCAACGCCTTCAACAACCGACAGACGGCCTGCACGGACAACGTGTGCATGAAGAGCATCACGGTGGACCAGGTCCACGACACCGTGCGCCGGATCTACAGGGCGCGGACGGCGGGCGCGCAGGCGGGCAGGCCCGCCTGAGCGCCATCCCTCATCCGGGTCAGACGGCGCCTCGGATGCGGAACGCGACCGCGTGCTTGGTTGGGAACTCGTCCGGAACGCTGATCGTGAGCCCCGCCTGATCCTGGGTCCAGGTCAGCTTGCCGTCGTGGCCCACGAGCTCCACGCTCGTGACCCTGCCGACCCTGAGCGCCGTGTCGGTGGCGAGGGACCGTATGACGGTGCGGAATTCCGGCTTTCCCATCACGAACGCATAGAGGAGGTCGCCCTTGGTGGTGAACCGTACATCGTTCGCGTCGAGGGTCCGCCTGGAGTTCTCGTTGAACGCCTTCGAGTTCTGGTCGGACGATTGCACGGGCGCACCCTCGCCAAATTTCTTCCATGGGCGCGAGCCGTGGATTCCCTCGCTGTTCACAGCCATCCACTGCGTGATCTCCTCCACGACGTCCAATTCCTCCGGGTCGGGCATCCCGCTCGCGGGGAGGGGGACGTTCAGCATCAGGTTCCCGTTCTTGCTCACGATGTCCACAAGCATGTCGACCACCATCTTCGGGGTCTTGTAGCGCGTGCCCCGCTTGTAGTGCCAGTTGCCGATGCAGGTGTCGGTCTGCCACGGCCTCGGCAGGATGTCGTCCAGGACGCCGCGCTCCCGGTCGAGGACGCACAGGCCCTGCTCGCTGTCGCGGTCACGCTTTGAGAAATAGACGGCCTCGACCTTTCCCCCGTTCCTGCGGGCGCTCGTGTTGTAGAGGTGGGAGACGACCGAGTAGCCGTACTCCTCGAAGGGGAGCGAACCGTCTGAATAGAGCACGTCGGGCTCGTGCTGGTCGATCAGGTCCGTGATGCGGTCGTGCCAGTGGCGCTTCCACCAGTTGGGGATCTGGTCCTCGTTCCATTGCACGTCGCCGGACCACACCTCGTCGGAATCCACGTAGAGGTCCTTCGACGCCGGGTCTGAGCCATCGTAGGGGACGCCCGCGAGCGGCCCGGTCAGGTCGGAGCCGTGCGCCACCGAGTACCACTTGTAGGTGATCCAGAGGTGCTCGCTTATGCCAAAGCGCAGGCCCTCGTCGCGGACCGCCTTGCGCCAGGCTCCGACAATGTCGATTCGGGGGCCCATATTGGCGGCGTTCCAACGGTTGTGCTTCGAGTTCCAGAGGTCGAAGTTGTCGTGGTGGACGCCCATCGTCATGAAGTACCTTGCGCCAGCCTTCTTATAGAGCCGTATCAGGGCGGCGGGGTCGAATTTTTCCGCCTTCCACATGGGGATTGTGTCCTTGAACCCGAATTTTGAGGGGTGTCCGTAGTGCTCGACGTGGTAGTTGTACTGGTCCGAGCCCTGGATGTACATCAGGCGCGCATACCAGTCTCCGTACTCGACCGCCGACTGGGGCCCCCAGTGGGCCCACATGCCGAACTTGGCGTCACGGAACCAGTCGGGCGCCCGATAGGCCTGTAGCGAAGTCCGCGTGCCCGTGAACGGCCCGTCCTCGGGCTCGATCCCGGGGGGGCGCCTCGACTCCTTGTCCGGAGCGGGCGCCGCGGCGGCGCCCCGAAGGCCGATTGCGGGAATTGCCCCGGCTATGAGGCCCAGGGCCTGCCTTCTTGTGAACTTCATGGTGGGAATCAGGAGCCGGGCTTGAGCCTGAAGAGCATGACATCGTGCGAATCCACGGTGGCCGAGTGCGGGTCCAGCGCCGTTCCCGCCGGCTTGCCCGTCCAGAGGTCGGTCACGTCATAGTACTGCTCGGTGAGGAAGGAGAGCTCGTGCATGTCGAGCGCGAGCTTGGCCGGGGCGTCGCCGGTGTTGAGCACGCACACGGCCCAGTTCTTGTCCGAAAGCTCCTTCGCCCAGATCTCCTTGTCCTTGTCGACGCGGTACCTGAAGCCCTGGTGGCCCAGCTTGTCCTGGTCCACCGCGATCACGTCCTTGTTCGTCAGGATCGCCTGGATCTCCGGGGCCATGTGCCGCACGTCATTGCCGGCGATGAGCGGGGCGGCGAGCATGCACCAGAGGCTGAAATGTCCCCTCGACTCCGCGAGGGTCAGGCCCTTGGCGCCCACCTCGAGCATGTCCGGGTCGTTCCAGTGCCCGGGGCCCGCGTACTTCTCGAGGCCCACGTTCATGTCGAGGAGCGTCTTCCAGCCGTGCTCCCACTTGTTCTTGCCGCTGGCGATGTAGCCCGGCCCGATGTCGCCGGTGGTGCGCCAGAGGTGCCCGACGGGCTCGGCCCAGAGCCATGGCTGGTTCTGGCCCCACTCGCACAGGCTGAAGATGATCGGCCTGCCGGCCGCTCGGATGGCGTCGCTCATGATCCGGTACGTTTCCGGGCCGTTTGCCGTCCCGTGGTCACACCAGTCGTACTTGAAATAGTCGACTCCCCACGCCGCATACTGGCGGGCGTCCTGGAACTCATGCCCGCGTCCGCCGGGATAGCCGCCGCAGGTCGTCTTTCCCGCGCAGCCGTACATCCCGAACTTGAAGCCCTTGGAGTGGAGGTAGTCGCCGAGGGCCTTCATGCCGCTCGGGAACTTGACCGGGTCCGCCACAAGGAGGCCGTCCGCGTCGCGCTCCTTCTTGGCCCAGCAGTCGTCGACAACGATGTAGACATAGCCGGCATCTCGCATCCCGCTGGCGATCATCGCGTCGGCTGTCTCCTTCACCAGCGACTCGTTGCAGTCTCCCGCAAAGGTGTTCCAGGTGTTCCAGCCCATGGGCGGGGTGAGGGCGAGGCCCTCGAATTTCTGGGCATGGGCGACGGCTGTCGCGAGGGCAGCGCACGCTATTATGCAGGGCCGTCTATTCATCTAGGGTGGGGTTTGAATGAAATCGGATCCGCTGAGGGACCGTGGGGACATCAACTTTAGCGCCGGCGACTTCCAAGTCCAGTCCCGGCTTCCCTTTCAGGGAAGCTTGGCCTGGATCAGTTTGCTCGCCGCAGAAAAATCGATGAGCGCCGCCTCCGGCCTCTTCTTGAGGGCCGCCATCACCTTTCCCATGTCCCTGCGCGACTGCGCCCCGGACTCCATGACGGCCTCGGCAATCAGCGCCTCGAGCTGTGCCCCCTCGATCCCCTTGGGAAGGTATTTCTCGAGGAGGCGGATCTCGGCCTCGTTGGCCGCGACCAGGTCCGTCCTGCCCCCCTTTTCGAACTCGACCTTTGCGTCGGCGAGGTTCTTGACGCCCTTGCGGACGGTTGCGACAACAAGGGCGTCGTCAATCGGCTTGGAGAGATCCATTGAGGCGCGCTGGATGGCCGCGTCCGCGGTGCGGAGCGCCGTGGCGGTCGCCGTGTCGCGGGCCTTCATTGCGGTCACGATGTCGGCGCGCAGCGTTTCGTAGAGGGTGGGCATGCCCGCATTGGGGCGCAAAATGGGCGGTTTCGCAACCCGGCGCTTCGGGGCCGACGCTCCGCACCAATGTGCGTTCCCGGGGACCGCCGATTTGGCGGGCTCGTGGTCGGAAATCGTGCGCGAGTCATCGCGACGCACGGTTGCCGCGGCCAATGCGCCTATCGCCAGCGCTCGATGATCCCGGGCAGTTCCCGGAGCGTGGCGGCCGTGAAGAACCGACCGTCACTGGCGGGCGGCGTCTCGGCCCGCTCGTGGCCCCAGGTGATCCGGTATGGAACGTGGACCCCGGACCCGCCGAGGGCGAGGACGGGCAGGATGTCCGACTTCACCGAATTGCCGACCATGAGGAACCTCGCGGGGTCGATTCCATGGCGCTGGAAGATCCTCTCGTACGTACGGGAGTCCTTCTCCGAGACGATCTCGATGACGTTGAAGAAGGCCGCGATTCCCGACTTCGCCAGCTTCCGCTCCTGGTCCCTCAAGTCGCCCTTCGTGATCAAGACGAGGCGGTATCGGGGCGCCAGGATCTCAAGCGCCTCGCGCGCGCCGTCCAGAAGCTCGACCGGATGATTGAGCATCTCGCGGCCGAGCGCCAGGATCTCGCGCACCTCGCCGGTGCTGATCTTGCCCTTGGTCAGCTCGATCGCCGTCTCGATGGACGAGAGCATGAACCCCTTGATTCCGTAGCCGTAGAGCTCGAGGTTGCGCATCTCGGTCGCAAACAGTGCCCGCTCGACCGTCGCCGCGTCATGGTGCCTGGCGAGGAGCGTGTAGTAGCGCTCGTGAACCCTCTCGAAGATGTTCTCGTTGTGCCAGAGCGTGTCGTCCGCGTCGAAGCCTATGCAGCGCTCTTGGGTCATCGCAGGACGGTGGGCGTCTCACGTCCGCGCGCCCCGCCGGAACCGGTCGAGGAACACCGCGACGATGATCACGAGCCCGATGATGATCTCCTGAAAATAGTTGGGCCAGCCCATCTGCTGCGAGCCGTTGCGCAGCACCGACATTATGAGCGCGCCGATGATCGAGCCGAGGACCGTGCCGGAGCCGCCGTTGAGGCTCGCGCCGCCGATGATGACCGCGGCGATGACGTCGAGCTCGAGCCCGATGGCGACGGTCGGGTCCCCGAGGCGAAGCCTTGAGAGCTGGAACAGCCCGGACAGGCCGAAGAAGCAACCGGCGAGGGCGAAGACCATGATCTGCAGGCGCACCGTCGGAACGCCGCAGAGGCGCGCGGCGGCCTCGTTCGAGCCGAGGGCGAAGACATGGCGCCCGAAGACCGTCCTCTTGAGCACGAGGGCCGTGAGAATCGCGAGCGTGATGGCCACCCAGACGCCGGCAGGCAGGGCGTATCCCGACGGATTCGGGGTCGTCATCCAGCTGTCGATCGGCGAAGAGTCGTAATTCACGGTCTGGTTGGAGGCCAGCCATTTGGCCGTGCCGCGCCCGATGCCGAGCATGCCGAGCGTGATGATGAAGGACGGCATCCTCAGCCATGCAACGGCCGTGCCGTTCAAAAGCCCGACAAGCCCGCCAAAGCCTATCGCGGCCATGGTCGTCGCCGCGGCGCCCCATCCCCTCTGGATCATAAGGGCCGCGATCACGCCGGTGAGCGCCACGGTCGAGCCAACCGACAGGTCGATCGCTCCGCTCACGATGATGAGCGTCATTCCCAGCGCCCCGATCGAGACGATGACGGTCTGCGTGAAGATGATCTTGAAGTTGTGATAGGTGAGGAAGTACGCGCGCGTCTCCGCGGGGGCCGCAAAGAGTCCGACGACAAGGATGAGCCCGATAAAGGGCCCGGCCTTCGAAAGTATGCGGCGAAGGGTGGACATCGCGGCTCAGTCCTTCCCAACGGCGAACCGGAGGAGCTCATGCTCGGTCCATTCGCTCCTTGGCCGCACGGCGACAAGCTCGCTTCGGCGCATCACGCCGATTGTGTCGCACAGGCCGAGGAGTTCGGGAAGGTACGAGCTGACAACGATGACCGACTTCCCCGCGGCCGCGAGCCGGCCTATGATCTCGTAGATCTGAGCCTTGCTCCCCACGTCGATCCCGCGGGTCGGCTCGTCGAGAAGCAGAATCCTCGCGGGATGCTCAAGGAGCCTTGCGAGCGCCACCTTCTGCTGGTTTCCGCCGGAGAGCTCACCTACGTTCTGGTCGGCATCGCGGCATTTGACCGCGAGTTCGTCCATCCAGCGCGCAGACGCCGCGGATTGGCGTCCGGCGCTAACCCATCCAAGGCGCCCGAAGGCCTCGAGCTTCGTGAGGGTGATGTTGTCGCGTATCGGCTGGTTCAACATCAGGCCCTCCTCCTTCCTGTTCTCGCTGAGGAAGCCCAGCCCCTGGCCCCAGCGCCTGCGAGGGGTTGCCCTTCCGGCCGGCCGGCCAAGCACCGCGACGCTTCCGCCATCCGCCGCGTCCAGCCCGAAGATTGCCCTCAGGAGGTCGGTGCGTCCGGCGCCTATCAGCCCGGCCAGGCCGAATATCTCGCCCTCGCGCACCCGGATGGATGCCGGCGAAAGACGCGGCCGGCGTTCGAGTGAACTCGTCTCAAGGACCGCGGGGCCCATCGTTCGGGCGATCCTGGGATACAGGTCGGCGACCGGCCGCCCCGTCATGAGCGTGACGAGCTTCTCGACCCCCGTCTCCGCAATGGCACCGGAGCCAACGGTCTCCCCGTCCTTCAGCACGGTATACCGGTCGCATATCCGGCGGCACTCTTCGAGGAAGTGGCTGACGTATATGATCGTCGCGCCCTGCTCGCGGAGGCGCCCGATGACGGTGAAGAGCCTCTCGGTGTCGGACTTTGTGAGGCTGCTCGTGGGCTCGTCCATGATGAGGACTCGCGGCTGCAGAAGGAGCGCGCGGGCGATTTCGATCACCTGCTGCTCCGCAATCGAGAATTCCCCCGCCGCCCTCTCAAGGGGAAAATGGCCGTAACCGAGGCCTGCAAGGGCATCCTGGGCGCGGCTCCTCGACGCCTTCGTATCAATCCATCCCAGGGATGAGGATTCCGAGCCGAGCAGGATGTTCTCGCGGACGGAGAGGTGTGGCGCGAGGTTGACCTCCTGGTAGATCATGGCGACGCCGCGGTCGCGGGCGTCAAGCGGGCCCACGGGCCTGTAGGGCCGCCCGTCGAGCTCCATTTCGCCGGCGTCGGCCACATGCGCTCCGCTGAGGATCTTCAGCAGAGTGCTCTTCCCGGCGCCATTCTCGCCAATGAGCGCGTGCACCTCGCCCGCGGCCACTTCGAGAGAGACCGACTTCAGCGCATGGGTCGCGCCAAACGCCTTGCTTATCCCGGCCAGTCTCAGCCGCGGGTTTGGCATCACTTCAGGTACTCCGCGAGCGGCGGATGGATGAGGGCCGAGATCCTTGGATCATCCATGTTCTCAAGGGTGACAAGGCCCACGCCCGTGTCGATTAGGCGCTCCACCTTCTCGTGGCGCAGGAGGGCTACCGCCGTCATGACCCCGAGATAGCCCATCTTCACCGGGTCCTGGACGACGAGGCCCTGGATGTCACCTTGCTTGAGCCCGGCGACCAGCTGCTCATTGGCGTCGAATCCGACGAACCGGACCTTCCCGGCCAATCCCTGTTCGCGCAGCGCGAGAAGCGCGCCACCCGCGGTCGACTCGTTTGGCGCGAATATCCCGTCCATCCTCGTCCCGAAGCGATTGAGGAGGTTCTGGGCCGCCTTGAAAGCCGTCTCCTGCGTGGCGCCGCCATACTGGTCCGTGGATATGAGCTCAATGCCAGGGAATTCGGCCTTCATCACCTCCATGAATCCCGCCTCGCGCTCCTCGGTGCTCGCCGAGCCGACTTCGTACCGGAGCATGACGACGCGGCCCTTCCCGCCTAAGAGGCTTCCGAGCCGGCGGGCGCCGATCTGGCCCCCCTTGCGGTTGTCGGTGGCGACGAAGCTTGCCGGCATGCTCGAGTTGAGGGCGGAGTCGATGACGACGACGGGAATGCCGGCCTTGACGGCCTCCTCTACGGGGGCGACGAGTGCCCTGCTATCGAGGGGCGCAAGTACGATGGCGGACACGTTCCTCCCTATGAAGTTCTCCACGACCTGGATCTGCTGCTCGCGGTCGTCCTCGACGAGCGGGCCCTTCCACATGATCGCGACGTCGGCGCCGGCAGCCTTGAGGTCCCTCTGGGCCTTCACGGCGCCCGCCTGAACGGACCGCCAGTACTCGTGGGTCGTCCCCTTGGGTATGACTGCTATCTGGAACTCGGCGGACCGCGACGAGGCGGGCAGGGACGCAAAGGCCAGGGCGATGATGAGGGGTGTTCGCATCTTATTGAACGTGGATTGGGGTCGCGGCCTTTGAATTTTTCCAGACTTTTCCCTCCGGGGGCTTGAACGCCCATGGGATCTCGGGCTTCAGGGTCAAGCCGGCTGCGGCCATGAATGGGTTCTTACCATCGTGCCTGGGCATGGTTGGGAGGTGCCGATCAATCAGGATTGGGCGAGACGGTACACCCTCGCTGCATTGCCGCTGAAGACGGCGGCTTGGTCGGCAGCGGAAAGGTGCGCTAGCAGTACGCGGGCCATCTGGAGCCAGGTTGGGTAGGGGGAAGCTAGTTTGACCACGGGCCAGTCGCTTCCGAAAAGAAGGCGCGAGGGCCCGAAGGTTTCGAGAAGGTGGCTGATAGTGGGGACGAACCGCTCGGGATCAAGCGCCGCGGTTCCCGCTTCCGTGACGAGCCCCGACACCTTGCACGAGACATTGGGGCACTCGGCGAGCTCGCCGATGTGCCTGCGCCACGGGTCGAGAACGTTCGAGCGCAGGTCGGGCTTGCCCGCGTGGTCGAGAACGAGGGGGGTTTCCGGGCAAAGCCTGGCGAGTTCAACGACGGCCGACATCTGGGGGTGGCGCACGCAGACGTCAAAGGAGAGGCCAAGCTCGCCGCACCTGCGGACGCCTTCGACAAACGCCGGGGTCAGGCAGAAGCCCGGGTCGGGCTCCCCCTGTATCAAGTGGCGCACCCCGCGCACAAGAGGCCTCTCCACGAGGGCCTCCAGGGCCGAGGACGTCCCGGGCCCAGCGTCCATGGGCGCGAATGCGACGACGCCCGCGATCTGCGGCGCCTGCCTCGCGAGCGACTCAACCCATCTCACCTCGTCCATTGCGGAGCCACGCTCGCAATCGGCCTGCACAAACACGATCCGGGACGGGGGCGCATCGGCCGCCTCCCGCATGAGGTCCGCTGGGATGTGGGCCCCGGCAATTCCGGGAACGGCCGCAAGCCAGGGATAGCGTCGCAGCGACGGGTCCCAGAAGTGGACGTGGGAATCCGTGAATACCGGACCCATCTTCAATCGGCGTGGAAGACTTCCTCCATCCGGGCCCACCACTCGCCCGGCGCCCGGTTCGGCAGCGGGTCCTGCATCGGCTCCATGACGGCCCACCACCGGCGCGTCTCCAGGTCCGCCGCCATCACCTTCATATCCGCCTCAAAGTCGTCACCCCAGTACTCGAAATAGGAAAAGAGCCAGCCGTCCCTGTGAAAGATGGAATAGTTCCTTATCTGGGACGCTGCGATGCGGGCCAGGACGCCCGGCCAGACGGCGGCGTGGTGGCGCTTGTACTCCTCGAATCGTTCAGGCTTAACACGCAGGACCATGCCGTATCGGCGGGGAGTCGATGTGGATTTCATGATGGTTTGAGGATCGAGCCCTTTCCGCCTGAGGTGCCGCGGGTCTCCTTGCTGATGACCTGCCGGGGCTTGGCGGGGGGGGCTGGCTATGGCTTGAAGGGTGGGGTGGGCATCCGGTTGATGGCGTCCTAGCCTGGCGGCGGAATGAGGGGACGCTAGGGAAAGTGCGCTCCCATGGCAACATGGCTTCGGCGGATTCCGCCCAATTCCGCCGCCGATTTGCGTGCGCCGAGGGTCGGGCGTTGGCCATGCTTCGGCATTCTCCGGCGAGCCGTTCGGCGCTCGTTCCGGCAATCCGGCATCAGGAGGGCAGCATCACCGGGTCGTCCTGCCACCGCGGGGCCGCTTCGGCGACCGCACAGCGGGTTTCACCCTCGTGTGCGTGGCGGAGCTTGGCGCAAGGGAGCCGCCCTTGTAGGGGTCGCGTCCAAGAACCCGTGCGATAGTCTTCAGCATGGTCTCAGCCGAATAGGGCTTCGGTATGAAATCTCGGACGCCGACCTTTGCCGCCGCCAATATGCCCCCCTCCTCCAACCCGCTCGATCCGATGATCTTTACATCGGGGTTTATCGCCTTCAGCGCGACCACCAGCGCGGGGCCGTCCATGATGGGCATCGCAATGTCGGTGATGACCACGGCGACCGAGCCTAGATGTTGGGCGTAGAGGGACACCGCCGCGGCGCCGTTCACCGCGACCTTGGCCCGGTAGCCGAAGCGCTCGAGCGTGGATTTTGCGACCTCGAGTATGGGTTCCTCGTCGTCCACGACGAGGATGAGCTCGCCGTGACCGTGCGGCAGCTCGGTTTGTTTTGCCGCCGCGGCCTCTGTCGACGGGGAGGCAGCATTTGCCGGAATGTAGATCTTGAACGTGCTGCCCTTCCCCATGTTGCTGGAAACCGTGATGAAGCCGCCGTGGTTCTGAACGATCCCGAGGGACGTCGAAAGCCCGAGGCCCGTGCCCTTGCCGATGTCTTTGGTCGTAAAGAAGGGCTCGAATATCCTGTCGCGGATGTTCGACGGGATCCCCGTTCCCGTGTCGGTTACCGAGATGGCGACGTACGGGCCGGGCTTGGCCTCCGGATTCATGCTGGAGTAAGTCTCATCAAGGACGGTGTTCTCGATGCGCAGCGTGATCGTCCCCCCGTCCGGCATCGCGTCCCGAGCGTTGACGCAGAGGTTGAGCAAGACCTGGTGGAGCTGCGTGGGGTCGCCGGTCAGGGTCCAGGGATTGTGGTCCGTCTTGAGCTCGAACCGCAGGGACTTCGGGAAGGTGTCGCACGCGATCTGCTGGATCTCCCGCGCGATGTGCTTGGGCTGGACGAGCATCTGTTCGCCCTCGGCGCCCCGCCCGAAGGCAAGCACCTGGCGCACGAGTTGTGCGCCGCGCTCGGCGTTTAGCTCAAGCGTCGCAAGCAGCCTCCGCCCGCCCTCGTCGGACACCTTGAGCTTGAGCAGCGCGATCGACATCAGGATTGGGGCCAGCACGTTGTTCAGGTCGTGGGCAATCCCGCCGGCAAGCGTGCCGATGCTCTCGAGGCGCTGGTTGCGCAGGGCCAGGGCATCGCGCTCCTTCTTGTCGGTGATGTCGGCGCTGATGCTGAACTGGGCCTTCGGGGCGCCGTTCTCGTCCCGGATGAGCGTCCGGCGTATGTCGACGAAGACCTCGCGGCCCTTCCTGTGATGAAGGCGCAGCTCCCCGTGCCACGAGCCCTTCGCCAGCGTCTCCTCCGCGGCCTGGGTCAGCATCGGGTGGTCCTCCGCAGGAAAGAGCTCGTGGCCCTTCTTGCCTATGGCCTCGCTGGCCTTCCAACCCAGCAAGAGCTCGGCTGCGACATTCATGTAGCTGATCTTGCCGTCGAGCGTGAGAAGGAGAATCGCCTCGTTTGCCTGGTCGAGCATCTCGGCAAGCTCCGTTATCTTCTGAACGGCCTGCCGGCGTTCCGTGATGTTTCGCCCGATCCCCACCAGGCCGATCACGTTTCCATCGCGGTCGCGCAAGGGCACTTTGGTGGTCGACCACCAACTCGGCTCGCCCTGGGGGCCCGGGATCATCTCCTCGATGTTGGCCAGCGTTTGTCCCGAAGCCATGACCCGCTCGTTGTCCTCGCTGAACTGGCGCGCCAGCTTGGGCGGGTAGAAGTCGAAGTCGGTTTTGCCGATCGTCTCCTCGAGCGTCTTCGCGCGCAGCACGTCGAGCTGTGCCCGGTTGTTGATGAGGTGCCGTGCCGCGCGGTCCCGCACAAAGACATGGTCGGGGATGATGTCGATCACCGTGCGCAGGAGGTTGTGCTCCATCGCGAGGGTCTGCTGGGCCTCGAAGAGGAGCTGCCTCTGGCTGTCCGACTCCGGAGCCTGCGCGTGAGATCCCTCCATCGTGGCCTTCAACGCCGCCTCGGCCTCGGCAAGGCGCCTGGAAAGGTCGGCTATCTTGGCCTTCAGCGCGATCTCGTCGAATGGAGAGTGGGTGCTCATCGGCGGTCGGGACAGGAAGACGGTCCAGCCAAGCATGGAGTCCATCCGCGTTCAATGTTCCCTTTGAGCGAACGAGGCGTCCCCCGAAAGGAGGAGGGGCGCGCGCCTGCGCAATTCCCGCCGGACTGCCGGGGGCGATGCCCCGGCAGCCTGGTTCGGGAATGTGTGTGGGTCGATGGCGCTAGCGTACGTGTCCGTGTATCGAAGCGGGCACCTATTGGCCACCAGTTTCCGCCCACGACCCGTCGGGAACGTTCCATCCGCCGCCGAGCGCCTTGTAGAGCTGCACGACGACCGTGAATTGGTCGCGCCTCGTCTGCGCGAGCGCGAATTCGGCGGGGAAAAGCTGCTGCTGCGACTGGATGACCTCAAAATAGCTGGCCTTCCCTGCGGTGTAGCGCTGGGTCGATAGCTTCACCGCCTCCCCGTAGGCGGCCACCGCGCGCTCCTGCTGCCCGCGCTCCTCCGCGAGCTTCTGGCGCGCGGCGAGCGCATCCGCCACATCGCGAAAGGCGCCCAGGGCCGTCTGCTGATACTGGAGCTTGGCCACCTCCCAGGCCTCCTTTGCCTGCTCATATTGTCCGCGGAGTCCCCCTCCCTGGAACAAGGGTCCGGTCGCCTGGGCTCCGATCGACCATAGGCCCGCGTTGCGCGAGGTGATCTGGTCGAGCTGAGAGCTCACGGAGCCGAGGACCGCGCTTAGGCCTATGCGCGGAAGGAATCCGCCGACGGTCACTCCGATGCCGGCGTTGGCCGCTTGTGCGGCGTACTCGGCCTCGCGCACGTCGGGGCGGCGCTCGAGCAGCGCGGAGGGCAGCCCCGCAGGCACCTCGGGCGGCATGGCCTGATCCAAAAAGCCGGCGCCGCGCGCGATGGGACCCGGGTTGCGGCCCACCAGGATGCTGATCTGGTTCTCCTTGACGGCGATCTGACGTTCCAGATCGGGAATCCGTGCGGCGCTGGTCGCCATCGCAGCCTCGGCGCTCGCGGTGTCGAGGCGCGACGCCACCCCGCCCTCGAGCTGCCTCGTGAACAGTTCGAGGCTTTCACGAAACGACTCGGTCGCGCTCCTGGCGATCGCCAGCTCCTCGTCGAGCTCGAGCAGTTCGTAATAGGCCGTCGCGACGTCGCTCACGAGGCTGAGAAGGACGGCCCGGCGGCCCTGCTCGGTCGCGAGGTACTGCGAGCGTGCGGCCTCGTCCAGTCGGCGGACCCGTCCCCAGAGATCGAGCTCCCACGCCGCGCCCAGGTATCCGTCGAATCCGTTGGTCGTGGACACCGTGGAGGAGGGGAATGCGTTTCCGAGCACGGCGTTGCGACCGCGGTCCGCGTTCGCCTCATAGCCCAGACCCGGGAACCGCTGCCCGTGGACCTGGGCCGCAATCGCGCGCGATTGACCTACGCGGGCTGCCGCAATTCGGACGTCATAACCATCAACAAGGGCGGTATGGATCAGGTCCTTCAACCGGGGGTCCTTGTAGATGTCCCACCACGCCAGGTCTGCGATCGATCGATCCCCTTCCGCCGCCTGCCCGCGGAACAAAGGCGGCGCCTGGGTGGCGGGACGCTTGAAATCAGGCCCGATCGCACACCCGGCAAGGAGGAATACCGCAAGCAGCGGGCCTCGGCATTTCAGCGGATGGGTTGCCATTGTCAGTGCGATCCGGGGTCCTTCGCCGGTTCCGTGGGCGTTGTCAGGCTCGGATGAAGCGCGTCCGGGTGGGCGCTGTGGGGGAGCCCCTTGGTGGCCCACATCTCAATCACGTAAAACGTTACCGGTATCAGGAAGATCGCCAGGCCGCTCGCCGCGAGCATTCCTCCGATTACAGTGGTCCCCATCACCTTGCGCGCAACGGCGCCCGAGCCGCTGGCGAGCCAGAGGGGCACGCAGCCAAATATGAACGCGAAGGACGTCATTAGGATGGGCCTTAGCCGGACCTTCGCGCCCTGGAGCGCCGCCTCGAGCAGCGGAATGCCGTGCTCGTAGCGGGTTCGGGCGAACTCGACGATCAGTATGGCGTTCTTGGCGGAAAGCCCGATCAGCATGATCAGGCCGATCTGTGCGAACACGTTGTTCTCCATCTGCCGGGCGAAGAGTGTGAGATATGCGCCAAACACTGCGACCGGCACGCCAAGGAGGACGCTGAATGGCAACGACCAGCTCTCATACAGGGCCGCCAGGATCAGGAATACGAAGACCAGCGAGAGGGCGAAGATGGCGGCCGGCGGGACTCCCTCCCGGGCTTTTTTCTCCTGGAAGGACATTCCCAGGTAGTCGAATCCCATCTCCCTGGGCATCGTCTTTGCAAAAACCTCCTCGAGTGCGGCGGTCGCCTCGTTCGAGCTGTAACCGGGCGCCGCCGCGCCGTTGATCTGCGCACTCCGGTAGAGGTTGTACCTCATGGTGAATTCAGGTCCGAGGCGGGTCTCCACGGTAGTAAGCGCCGACAAGGGCACCATCGCGCCGTCGTGGTTGCGCACATAATAGCTCCCGAGCTTGTCGGCCCGATTCCGGTACTCGCCCTCCGCCTCCACATACACCTGCCATTGGCGCCCGAAGCGGTTGAAATAGTTTACGAATATGCCGCCCATGTAGCACTGCAGCGTCCGGTAGACGTCCGCCAGTTCCACACCCTGTTTCATGGCCTTTGCGCGGTCCACCTTGACGAAGATCTGCGGAACCGAGGGAAGGAAGGTTGTCGAGAGGCCCGCGATTTCCTTCCTCTTTCCCGCCTCCTCCATGAACTTGTTCACGTTGTCGGCAAGATATGCGATGTCCTTGCCGGCGCGGTCCTCCAGGATGAAGGTGAAGCCGCCTGCGGTTCCAATCCCCGGGATCGAAGGGGGCGAAAAGGCGATAGCCCTGCCTTCCGGAATCTTGCGCAGCTCGCTGTTCAGGTGGGCCCTGATCGCATCGAAGCGCTCCTCCGGCTTTGTCCGCTCGGACCAGGGTTTGAAGTTTATAAAAAAGAACGCGCTATAGGTGTTGGTGACGGTGCTCAGCAGCGAAAACCCAATGACGGATGTGTACGTTCTGACGCCAGGAGTGTTTTTAAGCACCTCCTCCACCTTGCGAGCGGCCTCGCTTGTCCGCTGGAGCGAGGACGCGTTTGGAAGCTGGAGCGCCACATAGATGTAGCCTTGGTCCTCCTCGGGCAGGAATGCGGTGGGCAGCTGTCTGCCAAGCAGGTATGCGACGACGGCAAAACATCCAAGAGCGATGAAACTGATCGCGCTCTTCTGGATCAGGTGGCGTGAAAACCCAACATAGCCTTCCTGCACGCGCCCGAACGAACGGTTAAACCAGCCGTAAAATCTGCTCATGGTGCCGCGGCTCTCGCCCTTCGGCCGGAGCAGGATGGAGCAGAGGGCGGGGCTGAGCGAAAGTGCGTTGAACGCCGAGATGATCACGGAGATTGCGATCGTCAGCGCGAACTGCTGGTAGAGTCGGCCGGTGATGCCCGGTATGAATGCGGTCGGTATGAACACCGACGCCAGTATGATTGCGATGGCCACGACGGGCCCGGACACCTCCTCCATGGCCTTGATGGTTGCATTGCGCGGCGACATGCCCTCCTCGATGTGGTGCTCCACGGCCTCGACCACGACGATCGCGTCGTCCACGACCAGTCCGATGGCAAGCACCAGGCCGAACAGCGAGAGCGTGTTCACCGAGAATCCGAACACAGGAAACAGGACGAACGTGCCGATGAGCGACACCGGCACCGCGAGCATAGGGATGAGCGTCGGCCTCCATCCCTGCAGGAACACGAACACGACGAGGATGACGAGCAGCATCGCCTGCCAGAGCGTGTTGGAGATCTCGCGCATGCCCTCGGAAACCGCCTGCGTTGTGTCGAGCGCGACTTGGTAGTCCAGGCCCTGCGGAAAACTGAGTTTGATGCGCGCCATGGCAGCCTTGACGCCACTTGCGCAGTCAAGGGCGTTGGAGCCTGGGAGCTGGAAGATCGCTATGTTCGCGGCCGGCTTGCCGTTGAGCCTTCCGATCAGGTTGTAAACCTGCGCCCCCAGCTCGACGCGGGCCACGTCCCTAAGGCGCACCGCCGATCCATCGGGATTGGCCCGGATTATGATCGCCCCGAATTCCTCTGGGGAGGTCAGGCGCCCCTGGACGCGGACCGAATAGGTGAAATCCTGCCCCTTCGGGGCCGGCTCCGCCCCGACCAGGCCTGCCGGATTCACCGTGTTCTGGCTCTGCACGGCCTGGATGATGTCGCCAACGGTGATGTTGAGCTTGGCGAGCTGATCGGGCTTGACCCAATACCTCATCGCATACTGGCCGGCACCGAATACCGTGGCGCTCGCGATGCCGGGAATTCGGGTGAGCTGGTCGAGTATGTTGATGTAGGCATAGTTTGCCAGGAAGGTATTGTCGTAGGAATCCGTCGGCGAATAGAGCGCGACCAACATGAGCGGGGCCGAAAGCTGCTTCTGCACCGTGACGCCAAAATTCGCTACGTCTGACGGAAGCTGCGGGCTGGACTGGATCACCCGCATCTGCGTCAGGATGAGGTCGGTGTTCGGGTCGGTGGCGATGTTGAAGTTCGTCGTCAGCCGCATCGAGCCGTCGCTCCCGTTGATCGAGAACATGTAATTCAGGTTGTCGACGCCGCTGAGCACCTGCTCTATCGGCGTGGCGACGGACTGCTCCACCGTCTGGGCGTCCGCGCCCACATAGGTCGTGCTGACGCGCGCCTCGGGCGGCACGATCTTTGGAAACTGGGCTATCGGCAGCGAGACGAGCGCCACCGCGCCGATGATGACCGTCAGGATCGCGACGACGATCGCGACGATCGGGCGGTTGATGAAAAACTTCGACACGGTGCGGCTACTTGGCGGGTTCCGCCGTCGCAAACGGAATGGGATTCACCGCCGCGCCGTCCCTGATTTTCTGGGTGCCGTCCGCGACGACCCGGTCGCCCAGGTGCAGCCCGGACTCGACCACCACCTGGTTCCCGGCCTGCGTCCCCAGTTTCACCGTCACGATGTGTGCATGGTCCCCAGAATCCACGGTGGCCACCTGATAGCTTCCTTGGAGCTCGGTCAGAGCGCGCTGCGGCACGAGGAGCGCGCCCTTCTCAATGTTCACGACCGCTCGTACCTTCGCATAAAGGCCCGGGCGCAGGAGCCCGTCTGGGTTGGGAAAGACGGCGACCACGCGCAAAGTGCCGGTGTTGGCATCCACCTGGCTGTCGATCGCATAGAACTCGCCCTTTCTGGGGTAGGTGGAGCCGTCGGAGAGGATTAGATCAAACTTGATGCCGGCGGGTATGGCCGGAGCCTTGGGGTCGCGACCCCTGAACCCAAGGTACGCCTGTTCGCTGATCGGGAAGTACGCCTTGATCGGGTCCACCGTCGAGACCGTAGTCAGGACGCCCGTTGCGGGCCCCACTAGGTCTCCGATCTGGGCCCTGATAAGCCCGGAGATGCCGTCCACAGGGGAAACAACGTGCGTGAAACTCAGGTTGAGACGCGCCTGATCGACAGCGGCGCGGGCCGACAGGACCTGGGCCTCCGCAGCCAGGCGGCCCTGCACGGCGTCGTCCAGTTCCTCCTGGCTGACCGCCTTGTCCCGGGCCAGGGGAGTATAGCGCGCCACGTCGAGCTCTGCCTTTCCGAGCTGGGCCTGCGCCTGGGCAAGCACGCCCTCGGCCTGGGAAAGCGCCGCCGCAAATGGCCTCGGATCGATATCGAAGAGCGGATCCCCCTTCCGCACGGCAGAACCCTCTTTGTAGTCCTGCTTGATCAGGTACCCGGAAACCTGCGCGCGGATCTGGGCGTTGACAAATCCGTCCAGGGTTCCGATCCACTCGTCAACGACCTGCACGTCGCGCTGCTCAACCACAACAATCTGGGCATCTGGGGGACGGGGAATCTGATTCTGGCTCCTTTCGCATCCGCCCGTGATTGCAAGCGCGAGTGTCCCGGCAACGAGCACAAGGGAACTCCTCCCCATGGTGAATGGATCCATCATTTACCAAATAGGGTAAATGGCGTCGAAATTCAAGCGGGCGGCGGGAAAAACATCCATATTCGGCCGGCGCTCGTGTCGCACCGAGACAGGAGGGCGCCGATTGGGCCATCGTCCCCATGCTGCGCGCACCCTGCCGCGCCCCTCCCTGCGTTCTGGGCCGGGTTCAGGGAGAGATGCCCACCATTCACGACCGTGATTTGCGTCGTGAGCCGTTCTGCTCCCTTGAGTTTGAGCCGGGATTCCCAAAGACTCTAAGCCATGAAGGAGCCGACATTGGGGTCCAACTGAGTGCCCATGCCGGCGGACTTGCAGCCTGGGTACAATTCCCTGAAGGCTTTTGCCAATACGTAATTCCAAGTAAAAAGCTAGCTGTAGCCGCACCGGCACATGTCCGGACTATTATCAAAATGGTACGCGTCGATCCCAGCCTTCGTACGCGGGCACGGCTCTTCACGAAACCTCGGATTCCAACCCTTGAAAACTAAGTACTTCGCCAGCATCTCTGCACTTCTCATAATCGCCTCCGGCGCGCCAGGGGCGCAGTTTGCCCATACGGCGCTCGTGCACGGCGGAGTCCGGCCGGGCACCTTCTCCGCGCTGGAGATCGCGCAGGAATACCGCAATGGGCGGCTTCTTGCCAAGGCGAGGGACGGGGTCGACCCCGCGGCACTCCAGGCATTTGAGGGCGGCGCCGGCGCTCACCTTGAACGGCGGTTCCAGAGCCTTCCCGGCCTCGAGGTCCTTCAGCTTGACAGCGGGCTTCCCGTGAAGGCGGCGATCTCGAGGCTCATGGCCTCGGGTCTCTATGATTTTGTGGAGCCCGACCGCGTGATCCGCGCGAGCGTCGTGCCCAATGACACGTATTTCCCCATGCAGTGGAATCTCAGCAACACCGGCCAGAACGGGGGAACGCCGGGGGCCGACATCAATGCGGAGACGGGCTGGTCTATCCAGGAAAGCGCCGGAAGCGTGGTCGTCGCGGTGATCGACTCCGGGATTCGCTACACCCACCAGGATCTCGCCACGAACATCTGGAACAACCCGAGCCCGGGAACCCTGGGCTACACCGGCGACGCCCACGGGATCAACGCCACGTTCCCCCAGACTGAGCCCGGAAACGGTGACCCGAACGACGACTTCTTCCACGGCACCATGGTCGCGGGCATCATAGGCGCCGAGACCAACAATTCCCTGGGCGTAGCCGGCGTGGCGTGGACCATCCAAATGATGGCGCTCAAGTTCATCTCCGCCGACGGATTCGGGTCCGGCTCCGGCGAGATCGCCTGCATCGACTATGCGATCCAGCACAAGGCGGCGATCATCAACGGCAGCTTCGGAAGCGACCAGTCGGACGCCGCGGAGCTCTACGCCCTGCAACAGGCGCAGGCCGCCGGCATCATCGTCGTCGCGGCGGCGGGCAACGACTCGACGAACGCCGACGCCGGCTACGTCTATCCGGCGGGTTACCTCCTGGACAACATCGTCACCGTCGCCGCGACATCGGACACGGACACGCTCTCAACCTACTCGAACTACGGCCCCGGAACAGTCGATCTCGCCGCACCCGGGGACGATATTGGGTCGACCTTCAACGCCTCGGATTCCAGCTACGCGAGCGCCAGCGGCACGTCCTTTGCGGCGCCGCAGGTGGTGGGGGCGCTCGCGCTTCTGAGAGCCCATTTCCCGAACGACACCTACCGGCAGCTGATCAACCGGCTCCTGGGGCAGGTCCACCCCTTGGCGAGTCTGTCCGGCATGGTGCAGACCGGGGGCCGGCTGGACCTCGGCTCGGCCCTGGCGTCGACCGGCAACGCGCCGTTCAACGACAATTTTGCGAAGCGCGCGACGCTGTCCGGCTCGACAATCCAGGTGCGCAATTCCAACGCGGGAGCCACGATCGAATCCGGCGAGGCCACGACGCTCGCCGGGGCGACGGTAGGCGCGTCTCTGTGGTGGACGTGGACGGCGCCGCAGAGCGGAACCTACTATCTTGACACGCTGGGGAGCAGCTTTGACACGGTCCTGGGGGTCTTCACCGGGACCTCGGTCTCGTCGCTGACGCTCGTGGCCTCGAACGATGACGCCGCCACGGGCACCGTCACGAGCCACATCGCCCTCAACGCGACGGCGGGCACGGTCTACCAGATCGAGGTGGCCGGCAAGAACGGGGCCAGCGGACTGGCGGCCCTGCGCATTGTGGCTCCGCCGCCCAACGACAATTTTGCCAACGCCCAGGTCGCGGCCGGCGATCCTGCCACCGGGACGTTTACCCTGAAGGGCGTGACGCTGTACGCCACCTCGGAGCAGGGCGAACCCAACCCGACCGGCGTGGGGGGAGGCCACAGCGTCTGGTACAAGTGGACGGCGCCGGCCACCGGGCAGGTCCAGCTTGCCGCCTACAGCAGCAGCCTCGACATGGTTGCAGCCGTCTACACCGGATCGTCGCTGGCCGGGCTGACGCTTGTGGGCGCCAACAACAACGAGTCCGGTCTCAACACCGACAGCCTGGTCACGTTCACGGCGAACGCGGGCCAGACGTATTTCTTCCAGGTCGACAATGTCGGCTCGGCGGGCGGCAACTTCACCCTGATGGTCAACAACTCGGCGTGGCAGTTCGCGACGATGTACCCCATCACATCGACGCCCGCGGTTGGCAGTGACGGCGCCGTCTACATTGGGTCCACCGACGGGTCCCTCTACGCCGTGAATGCGGACGGCTCGCCGCGGTGGAGCTTCCCCACGGCGGCCTACATTGACAACGCCTCGCCCGCGCTCGGATCAAACGGCGCCGTCTATGTCGGGTCGTCGGACGGATACCTCTATGCGATCGACGGCGCCGCGGGCACGCTCGACTGGAAGTTCCAGGCATCGAGCCCGATCACGACGTCGCCCGCGGTCGGCAGCGACGGGATCATCTATTTCCACGACGACCTCAACCTCTACGCGGTCACGTCCGCGGGCGCCAAGAAGTGGCAGGTCTCGGTGAACGGCCATTCCTATGCATCGCCCGTGATAGGGCAAAACGGGGCGCTTTACGTCGGAACGCCGACGGGGCTCATGCTCTTCAGTGGCAGCGGCAGCACCCTTGCCACGCTCGCCACGGCGACGCCGATAGACGCCGCGCCTGCGATCAACTCGGACGGGACGGCCTTTGTCGGGACGGTCGGCGGCGACGTCTATGCGGTCAATCCCAACGGGACCCAGAAGTGGCACGTCTCGCTAGCGACCGGCGAGGGATTCAGCTCGTCGCCGGCGATCAACCCGGCCGGACAGATCTGCATCTGCAGCGAGTCGGGGCAGATCTTTGTGCTGTCCCCGGCAGACGGGTCGACCGTGAACACGGTCAACCTGCCAGCGTCGGTCTCCCTGTCCGCGCCGGCCATTGCGGGCGACGGTACCCTCTACGTGGGGGGATCCGACTTCAACCTCTATTCGGTCAATACGTCGTCGGGAAAAGTGAACGTCTTGGCCTCGACCGCGTACTACATCTTTGGATCGCCGACGCTGGCGAACGGATACCTTTATTTCGGGAGCCTGGACGCCAAGCTCTATGCGTTCAGGGTCGGCAAATATCCCGCGGTCACGCCGTGGCCCATGTCCCGCCAGAACCCCGGTCTCACGGGACTTGCCACGGCAGGCAGTGTGACGGTCTGCAGCATCACGCCGTCCCAAACGGTTGTGGCCGGAGCCGCCCTTGCGCTTAATGTCACCGCCACGGGTGGAGTCGTCTCGGGCGTATTCCAGCCGGTGACCTACCAGTGGACGAAGAACGGCGCGCCCATCGCGGGCGCCACCTCGCCAAGCTACACGGTCGCGAGCGCTTCCGGCTCGGATGCCGGTGTCTACAGCCTGACGATCACGAGCCCGGCCGGCACGCTTGTCAGCGGCAACATAGGCGTCTCGGTCGCCGCCCCCAACCCCGGCCGGCTCATCAACCTTTCGGCGCGCTCGGTCGTCGGCACCGGCGAGAACATCATGATCGCGGGGTTTGTCGTATCCGGAACGGGCACCAAGAGCATTGTGGTCCGCGGGATCGGCCCGACCCTTGGGACCTTTGGCGTGCCGGGCTTCCTGGCCAATCCCCAACTCGAGGTGGACAACGCGGCTCCGCAGAAGCTATTCTCCAACACGGTCTGGGGGGGCGGAAGCGCCCTCACGAACGCGTTTGCCCAGGTCGGGGCCTTCAGCCTGCCGGCAAACTCCAACGACTCGGCGCTCTTGGATTCGTTCGGGGCCGGGAACTACACGGCGCTGTTGAGCGGAACGAGCGGCACCGGCGTCGCGCTGGCGGAAATCTATGATGCCGATGTCGGAGCCACGACGACGCGGCTCAAGAACCTCTCGGTGCGCGCCCAGGTCGGGACCGGGGGCGCCGTCCTGATCGCCGGCTTCGTGATCTCCGGGAACGTGCCAAAGACCGTCCTGATACGGGGCATCGGCCCGGCGCTCAACGGTTTCGGGATAGCGGGGGCGCTTCAGCAGCCAATCCTGAGCCTGTATACCAGCAACAGCGCCCTCATCCAGACCGACTACGCATGGGGCGGCGAGCCGACGCTGGCGGCGGCAATGAGTTCCGTCGGCGCGTTCAGCCTGAGCCCGACGGGAGAGGACACCGCGATGCTCGTGACCCTGCCTCCCGGCGGCTACACGGCGCAGGTGAGCGGCGTCAACAGCACGACGGGTGTCGGGCTGATAGAGGTCTACGAGGTCCAGTAGGGCGCCGCTACCAAGCGTCCGAGCGGAACGGCGCCACCGGGAGCCCGGTGTCGCCGTAGAGGTTTGCCCGCGGGGCGTTTGTCCACGCGTAGCGCACGGCGACCGGCTCGGCGACCTCGGGAGAGGACACGAGCAGCGAGTCCGTTTCTATGGTGCCGACCGCCGCATGAAACACCTTGTCGGCGCCGGCGATCTCAAGGGCGCCCACCTCTCCGCCGCGCGCCTGAAGCTCGTCTCCCGCGTGGCTGAAGCGCACACGCATTGCCGCACCCTCGCGACTCGCCCCTGCAAACACGGGGCCCGAGATCTCGGGTGGAATGCCGTACAGCTGCGTCTTCGCGATCAGGGCGAGGCGGCGCCCGACCTCCTGCTTGTTCCTCGGGTGGACGTTGCGGGCCTCGCCGATGTCGATGGTCACGGCCATGCCGGTGTTGGGAAGCGAAAGCGCCTGAGCCTGGGCCTCGCGCAGCCGCGCCCAGCCGCGGTCGACGCGCTCGCTTTCGTCGCCGAAGTTGGCGATCTGCACGAAGTAGAAGGGCACGTCACCCTGGCCAAAACCCTGCCTCCACGAGCGTATCATCGTCTTGAAAAGCTCGGGGTATTCCTCGGCGCGCCCCACATTGGACTCACCCTGGTACCAGAGAATGCCGCGCAGAGCCCCGGGCTGTAGTGGCGCAATCATGGCATTGAAGAGCCCCGCGGGCAGGATGGGCGAGTCGGTTGTCGCGGGCGGCTGCGGCCAGGTAAGGGGGTTTGTTGTGTGATTAACCCTGGCTTCCCTCTCGGCCTTCTCCCAGGCCGCCATGTCCGCGGGATACTTGGCGACCCGCTCGGGCGGCCATTCGCTCATTTCCTTCTTCCATCGCGCATCGAGCACCGCCGCCAGCGACGTCGAATTCCTCGCCGCGTCGCTCATCCAGGACTCTATCGGCGTGCCTCCCCACGGGCAGTCGACTATTCCCACCGGAACGCCGAGCGCCCGGTGTATGTCGCGGGCGAAGAAATAGCCGACCGCGGTGAAACCGCCGACGGTCTTGGGCGAGGCCAGCTGCCATCCCCCGGTCTTCACTGTTTCAGCCTGAGTGGTGGACACGGTGCGCTCGACCTTCAGCTGGCGAATGAGGGGATAGTTCGCGGCCGCCACCTCGGCTTCCGGAGTGCCCACACGGTAGGCGGTCCCGTCGTCGACCATGAATTCCATGTTGGACTGGCCCGAGCAAAGCCAGACCTCTCCAATGACGACGTCGTGAAGAGTGATCGTGCTGCCGCCCGCCACGACGAGGTCGGCCGGCTCGGCGCTGGCCGCGAACGGCCCGATGCACACCCTCCAGCGCCCGTCGGGCCCCGCCACCGTGCGCGCGGTCTGCCCGTGAAAGGTGACGGCGATCGGATCCGCAGCGCCGGCGCGGCCCCAAACGGGCACCGGCTTGTCCCGCTGGAGCACGGCGTGGTCGCCGAAGAGGGACGCAAGCGTGACAGGCACCGCCGGCTCAGGGGCTGCGGCGCGAGCCGCACCGGCGGCGACGATCGCTCCCAGAACGGGAGCAAGGAACCACAGTCCAATATGCTTGCGAAGGATGTGCATGGGGTTGCGTCTTGGGGCAGGGTTGGGATAGAAGGGAATCACTTAGAACCCATCATGAGCACCCTGCGGATAACGGTATGGAGCGAAAATGTCCACGAGCACACGAGTGCCAAGGTCAAAAAGGTTTATCCCTACGGCATGCACGCGGCCATCGCGGCCGGGCTCATCAAGTTTTTGCCGGCCGCGGTCGTCACGACCGCGACGCTGCAAGAGCGCGAACATGGGCTCACGGCGGAGAGGCTCAGGAACACCGACGTTCTCACGTGGTGGGGGCACCTGGCCCACGAAATGGTGAGCGACGACGTGGTGGACCGCGTCCATGGGCGCGTGCTCGAGGGCATGGGCCTCATCGTCCTGCATTCCGGCCACTACTCGAAGATCTTCAGGCGGCTCATGGGTACCAGCTGCTCGCTCACGTGGCGTGAGGCGGACGAGCGCGAGAGGCTCTGGGTCTGCAACCCGGGCCACCCGATAGCCAGGGGAATCGACCGTTGCATCGAGCTTCCCAAAGAGGAGATGTACGGCGAGCCGTTCGGCATCCCGGCTCCCGAGGAGCAGGTCTTCATCTCGTGGTTCGAGGGGGGCGAGGTCTTCCGCAGCGGGTGCTGCTGGAGGCGCGGCAACGGGAGCATCTTCTACTTCCGCCCGGGACATGAGGCCTATCCCACCTACCACGATGAGAACGTTCAGCGCGTGATAGCGAACGCAGCTGAATGGGCGAGGCCCCGCGGCGCGTGGGTCGACTCGTGCCCAAACGTTCCGAAATCCATCGAGAGGATCGCGCCGAAATAGAGGGCCGGCCGCCTGATGAGTCGTCCGGCGGATTTGCTTCAAAGTATTGACGGCTCTGGTAGGCTCTACCCTTACGGTGGCTTCAGATGAAAACATCCTTCGGTTTCGCGGCGTCACCGTGCGCTATGGGCGCCTGACCGCCCTGCACGACATTTCGTTCGAGATACCCTGCGGCAGCTCGACCGCCATCCTCGGCGCCAACGGAGCCGGCAAGAGCACGCTGCTTCGCGCGGTGCTCGGGTGGCAGGCGCTGGCGGCTGGGGAGGTCCGCATCGGCGACGCCCATCCTCAGCACGCGCGCCCCAGGCTTGCGTACGTGCCGCAGCGCCACGCCGTCGACTGGGATTTCCCGATCACGGTCCGCGGCGTGGTGGAGCAGGGCCGCTACCCGTCCCTTGGCCTTTTCCAGAGAATCGGGGTGGCCGACCGAGCGATCGTGGACGGCGCGCTGGAGGAGCTCGGCATTTCCGAGCTCGCCGAACGCCAGATCCGGAGGCTTTCCGGCGGCCAGCAGCAGCGTGTGTTCCTGGCGCGCGCCTTGGCCCAGGGAGGGGACATCTTCCTCCTGGACGAGCCGTTTGCGGGCCTGGACCTCTTCGGGAACGAGGAGCTGACCCACATTCTGCGCAACTGGGAGGCGCAGGGCCGTACGGTGCTGGCGGCGGTCCATGACCTCTCCATAGCGCGCTCCTGCTTCACGCGCGGGGTCCTACTGGATACGTCGCTCGTCGCGGCGGGGCAGATTGCCGACGTGCTCTCGCCGGCCAACATCGACCGCGCCTACCGCCACGGGCACTGCGTTCATCGCGGGTCGGCCCGGGCCACGGCGGGGGAGGAGACGCACCCATGAGCCTCCACGACCTGCTGATCGCGCCTTTTTCCTACGAGTTCATGCGGCGCGGGCTTCTGTCGGCCATGCTGCTGGGCGTCAGCGGCGGCCTGCTCGGTTGCGTTCTCGTGCTCCGCAGGCTGGCCCTCATGGGCGACGCCCTTTCCCATTCACTTCTTCCAGGCGTTGCGGTCGCGTGGCTCCTGTTTGGGACAAGCACGTCGGCTCTGTTCTTCGGGGGCCTCGTGGCGGGTCTCCTGACGGCGCTCGGGAGCGCGCTCCTGAGCCGTCTTACAAGGGTCAAGGAGGACGCGGCATTCGGGTCGCTCTTCATTGTCTTTTTCGGGTTGGGCGTGGCCCTGATCAGCAAGCTTCCCACCCGCATCAACCTGGCGGACTTCCTTTTTGGAAACGTCCTGGGCGTAGGCGCCTCGGACCTCCGCCTCGCCGGCGCCGTCAGCGCCGGGACAGTCTCCCTTTTCGCCATCTTCTACCGGAGCATCCTGCTGGAAACCTTCGACCCGGTCTTCCACCGGGCCACAGGGGGGCGCGGCGGGCTCGTTCACCTGGGCTTCCTCACCCTTACGGTGCTCAACCTCGTGGCGGCCATGCAGACGATGGGCATCGTGCTGGCCCTCGGGCTGTTCCTCCTGCCGGCTGTGAGTGCGTACCTGTGGTGCGACCGGTTCATCTCGATGCTGCTGCTCTCAATAGCCTTTGCGATCGCGGGCTCGGTGGTCGGAATCCTCGTGAGCTTTCACGCGGGGCTGGCGAGCGGGGCGGCCATCGTGCTCTGCCTCGGTGCGGTGTTCCTCGTGTCGGTTCTGTTCAGTCCGAGGTACGGCGCGTTCAGGGCCCTCCGGCTGGGCTCCGTGCGTCCTCCAGCCGGATGAAGGCGTTCCTCGCGCTTGCCATGCTGGGCCTTGGTGCGGTCGCCTGTTCGGCCCAGGACGCTCGAGAGCGACCGCTGCGCGTGGTGACGCTAAGCACGGTGCTGTCCGAGATCGCCCGGGAAGTCGGCGGCGACCATGTCGTGGTCGTGGGCCTCGTCCGGCCCGGTGTCGATCCGCACACGTTCAATCCGTCGCCGGCTGACATCCGGGCTGTCGCCGACGCTGATGTGGTGCTGGCCTCCGGGCTCAGCCTCGAGACCTACCTGGACCGGCTTGTCGCGGGTTCTGGCTCGAACGCCCGCGTGCTCGCGGTCGGTGACGCCCTTCCTTCGCCGATCTCAATGCCTGGGGCGCCTGGTGACGGCGAAAAGGACCCCCACTGGTGGCACAGCCTGAACGACATGATGCTTGCCACGGACATTGTGCGGGCGGAATTCACACGAGCGCGCCCGGCCTGTGCAGTTGGCTTTTCGTCGAATGCACGAGCCTTCCAGGCGCGGATCCAGAGCCTGAAGGCATGGGCGGCCGGTGAGATCGACAAGCTTCCGCCAGGCCGGCGCCACCTGGTCACCTCCCATGATGCCTTTGGCTACCTTGCGCGGGACTACGGCTTCGAGGTTCATGCGATCAGCGGCCTTTCAACCGACAGCGAGGCGGATGCGAGGCACCTTGCAAATCTTGTTGACCTCGTAAGGCGCGAGAATATCCCGGCTGTCTTCGCCGAGGACAGCGCGAACCCGAGGCTGGTCGAGAACCTCGTCCGCGAGACGGGTGTCCGCCTCGGGGCGACGCTTTACGCGGACGGCCTGGGTCCGGTGGGCAGCGGGGCTGAGACCTACGAGGCGATGTTCCGGCACAATGTGCGCGCGATAGTCGAGGCGCTGTCGGCTCCCTAGACGCGCGTGTCAACCATCGGTGTCGTTGCCCCTGGGGAAGTTGAACTTCACATCGGCGAAGGTGGTGCCTCGGATTGCGATGCTCTTGAGCACGCCGTCGAACTCCCTTGCTGTCCTCAGCCAATCGGCCTGTGCCTCGAAGAGTGAGGTGTCCCCCACGGTCTCGCCCGTTTCCGGATTGGGCACCGGCTCCAGGACCAGGGTATAGGGCGCTCCCTCGACCGTTGCCGTGATCTCTATCCTTGGCGCTGCGGACCTGACAAAGTTTTCCATCTCCCCGTCGAGCACGTAGGCCTGGAGGCTGCCTGCCGATTGATTGAGGACGAGTTCGATGTGATAGCTCTCGTCGCCAAGGACGACCGGTGTGCCGTCGTGCGGCGGATGATGATGGTGGCGATGCGGCTTTCCGCTGTCGGCTGAGCCTACCGGCGCCTTGGAGCAGCCCGCCACGGCGACAAGCACGGCCATTGCCACAAGGGGCGCTAGGCGGCGGGTTCTCATTTCAAGATCGCCGAGCGAAGCACACCTGAGCCTGAAGGGGAATCCCAAGGTTTCACGGAGCGCGACCGCGGCGCTTAATGTTTTCTTAACACCTTCCGGATTCATTTTAATTAACCCGGCCGCCCAATCCCACCTAGAATGCAGCGGCATGACCGACACCACGACATTTGACCCGGCGCTTGCGCGCGCGGCCGATTCAAGGCAGGCAATGACCATGGAGCCGCATCCCCTTGCGGGAGTTGAGTCATGCATGAATTTGACCGAGCGGGAGGCAATCGGTCCCCCGCTCGAGGAGGAACTTTCACAGGGATATGTGCTGGACGGACGGTTTGTCATCGGGGAAGCCATAGGACGCAGCGCCATGGCCACCATATACCGGGCCGAAGACCGGCTCAGAGGCGGGAGCGTCGCCGTAAAGATCCCGCTCCACAAGGTGCAGAACGACCCCGCCTCATTCGGCCGCTTCCAGCGCGAGGAGCGCATCTGCTCGACCCTCTGCGGCTCGATGCTGCTCCGGTACATTCCGGTGGATGATTCCGCGAAGAGCCGCCCGTACTTTGTGACGGAGTTTCTGGACGGATGCACGCTTGCGTACGTCATCCACCGGAGGCGGCCGCTGCCGGAGAAGGACGCGCTCAGGATCGCAAGCGTGGTCTGCCAGGCCCTCGCCCAGATGCACGCGCGCAGGATAACCCACCGCGACGTCAAGCCCGCGAACATCATGATATGCCGCGACCAGAGGCTCTGCCTCCTGGACTTCGGCCTCGCTGCGGAGGCCGACTCGGGGCAGGGCCTTCTCTCTGGCCTGACACCGCTTTTCGGGACGCCTGAATACATGGCGCCGGAGCAGGTTCGCAACAAGCAGAACGACGAGCGCACCGACGTCTACAGCCTCGGCGTGATTTTGTACCAGATGCTGACGGGCGTCCTCCCGTTTCATAGCGAGGACCCGTGGGCGGCGGCGCAGCTGCGCGTGACCGGTGATCCGGTGGCGCCGCGGTCGATCAACCCATCCCTGACGCCCCAAGCGGAAGAGATCGTGCTCCGCGCGCTGCGGCGCGCGCCCGAGGAGCGCTACCCGACGGTCGACGCCTTTCGGTCCGACCTTGACGCTCCGGAGCACGTGCACGTTACGGGGCTCAGTGGGCATCTCCGGGCGCCGCGGTTTCGGCTCAGCCTGCACGGCACGCCGATTTTGGCGGGAATCCTCATCGGCGTCGGCGTGCTCCTCTCCCTGGTGGGCCTGTTCCTTCTCCTGATGCGGCACGGCTGATCTGGCGCGCCCGCCGAAAGGTCAGGCCCGGCTCGGCATCTCAAGAGGGATGATCGCGTGCCGGCGCAGCTCGACCCCGCGAAGGAGCGTGAGGATGGCCCGCTCGCCGATTCGGTCGCCGGTGAGCAGCTTGTGCAGCGCATCGACCGCGGGCGTCGGCGCGTCGTCGAGGGCCAGCAGAATGTCCCCCTCCAGCAAACCCGCGCGGGCGGCCGGGCTGTCAGGCTCGAAGGCCGTCACCAGTACCCCGGTCTCCTGTTGCAGGCGGTGATGATGGATCAGCTTGCGCAGGAGCGGCACATTCTGGCCGGCAACGCCGATGAAGCTGCGGCGGATCCGGCCCTCCTTGATGAGCCAGGCGGCGACCCAGCGGGCGGTGTTGCTCGCGATTGCGAAGCAGATGCCCTGCGCCGGCCGGATGATGGCGGTGTTGACGCCCATGACCTCGGCGCGCGTGTTCACGAGCGGCCCGCCGGAGTTGCCGGGATTGAGCGCCGCATCCGTCTGGATGACGTTGTCAATGAGGCGGCCTGAGGCCCCGCGCAGCGAACGGCCCAAGCCGCTCACAATGCCGGCGGTGACGGTCTGCTGGAACCCCATGGGCGAGCCTATGGCGATTGCGATCTGCCCAAGGCGCACCGCGTTGCTGTCGGCGAGCGTGAGGTGGGCAACGTCGTCGGTGCTCACCCGAAGGACGGCGAGGTCGGAGTCCGGATCGTCCCCGATGAGATCGGCGGCGAGCCGCCGACCGTCGCCCAGGAAGACGCGCATCTCCGACGCCCCGTGGACAACGTGGCTGTTGGTCAGCAGGTAGCCATCGGGTGAGATGAAGAAGCCTGAACCGGCTCCGCCCGGGACGCTGCTGCCGCGGACCTCGATGTGGACGACTGCCGGGTGCGCTGCGGACACCGCTCCGGATACGGCGCTTGAATAGGCGTCTATCAGGGCTTCGTCCGTGCCCGGGCGCTCGTCATGAGTCAAAAGCGATGCGATCATGCCAGGAATGAGCGCGGGAATAGCGACAATGCAAACCGGCTCGGGAGACGGGCCTGACGAGCGCAGGTTGCTGGGTTTCACTTCGAACTCAGCCATTCGATACCTAAAAGAACCAGCCGCTGGCGGATGAGGCCTTGAACAGCGCGCCGACAAACCGTTCCAGCTCCAGGTTGAACTTCACGATCACGTGGTCCGAACCGTGCGTGAGGCCGTAGCCCGCGCCGAAATTATACTCGAGGCCGTGCGGCAGCTCGCCCCATACGACGGGAAAGACATAATGCTGCTGTTCCCCGGACGGCTCGAGCTGATCAAGCAGGCCCGCCCCTCCATAGAACTCAAGCCCGGGCGACAGCGTTCGCGTCCAGCGGTAGTGGATGCCGGCGTCGTAGCCGAACTCGAGTCCCTGGTTGTGGCCGACTCCTGCCAGGACCTTCTCAAACTTGGGGTTCACCATGATCGAGAACGGGCCGACGTCCTTCTCCAGGATCGGCCGAATCTCCAGTTCCCGCATCGCGTCGTCAAACTGCGGCGTCTTGTGCCACTCGAGCTCGGCGTACCAGCCGATGTCGACGGGCAGCGTTTCTTGATCAAACAATCTGCCGCGAAGTCGGATATTGTCACCGGCCCACCGGAGACCGCCGCCGTCGGGAGCGGCCATGTTGAGGTAGATTGCGCCCTCGATCCTGTCGGTGAGGCCGTAGGAGAATTCATAGGCGTTGTTCCACATGCCCTGGCTTCTGAGAGTGCCGACGGCAGTGCCCTCGCCGCCAACGGAATGGCCGCTCGTCACGAGGGAATTGTCGGTTTCAAACTCGGCCATTCCCCTGGGAGTCGTGGAATAGGGGTAAACCTCGAATTCCCAGGGATCGACCTGGGCGACGCAGGGGAGGGCAATCAGGGCGCTAAGCGCGAGGACATTGCCGAGCATTCTCGGCTGGAGCGGATGGTTCATCGCCCCGATTCTCCCGCCATCACTTCGCCAGAATGACCCCTTCGGCCACATCTTGGTGGAAGTCGTCAAAGAAGTCATAGCTGCCCGCGTGGAGCGGGGGCAGGTGTAGCGTGATCGTCTCCTCGGGCCCGACGACTTTCTCGCGATTGAGCTTAAAACTCTCGAACTCGATCCGTTCGCGGCTCGAATTCACGACGGTCAGAAGCAAGGGTTGCTCGGAGGGAACGACCAGCTTTTGGGGCGTGAAATGGTGCTCCGAGAAGTGTATCTCGAACGAATATTCCTTGGCGTTTGGTGCAGCAAGCAAATCTCTGGATTGAGGTAAACAAATATATATCATAGATATACATAATATGCTTCGCAGGCTCATGATATGATATTGAGTATCGTTCTCATCACTGTCAGAAGTCAAGTCAGCAGTTGTTCCCACTGATCACATTCATATCGAACCGCATTTGGCATCAGCGCCGTTGCCTCTCCATGAACACTAGGATGGAAGATGCATGCGGGTGATCCGCCGTCGGTCTGAATAGATAAGGCATATCGTGTCATATCATTAGAGTATCTTATCATAGAACACTTAACTCGAAGTATCGATCGATGGGCGCTTAAAGCCTGTCTTTTGCACACCCCAAGGGGGGTTTCGCGGGCCCTGAATGCCTCTGTTTATGAGCGCGAGCAGGCACAAAACTCGCCCCCGAGATCTTGCTTTTGGCCACGCGAATACGCCACTTCGGCCCTAAGCTCTATACAGCTGACAGGGTGAGGTATACGCGAAGTCACGCTGTCTGGTGCGATTGCCACCGAGTGTTCGGGCGCAATTCACCCAAATACCCCGAATAGGAAATATCCAATATACGGAGCCAACGCATACGTACATTAAATGTTCTTATTGAATTTACTCCACGAGTCGGCGCGGCCGCAGGCGCACAAGAAGGGCCCACATCAAATGAAGACCAATATCATTGAAACATCCGGCTCGTGCCGGCTCGAGATCAGGCAGTCGGAACGCGACTCGTTCACGGAGTATTTTATAACGGCCACAGTCGAGAGAGCCATGCCGACCGTCGCAGCCGCGGATGAGCTTTTCTCCCAAGTCGCTTCGGCGCTCATCCTCAAGAGAATCCAGCCGTTTCAGGAGAAGGTCTACGGCCTATCAGGAGTGCGGGCCGCCGCTCTCAAACGCCGGGACACGATCTACCGCCAGCGCGGGCTCGACAGGACGATGCCGGTGACGTGGATCCAGGGCACTCCATTGCAGGGCTGCGACTTTGTGGGCCTGCAGATCTGGGGAATCTCCCCGCGAGATGGCGAGGCGTGCGTCAAGACGGTCGAAAACCCGGTCACGGGACGCGGGCGGCTTTGGACCGGCCGTGGCTTCAGGATGCTCAATCTTCCGGGCATAAGCGGCCAGCCCGGTGCGGACCGCGTCGTCCAGGCTACCCAGATGTTCACGAACATGGGGCTCGGGCTGAAGGCCCATGGCATGAAGTTCACGAACATCCTGCGGACTTGGATCTACGTTGCGCGCCTGCTTGATTGGTACAAAGAGCTGAACAGCGTCCGCACCACCATATACCGCCAGGCCGGGCTGGGCCTTGAGGGAGGTCCGGTGTTCCCGGCCAGCACCGGCATCATGGGCCAGAGCGCGGAGGAGGAGTGCATCTTGGACGTGCTGGCGCTTGACGCCGACGATTCGGCCGCCGCGCGGGCGATACCGATCTCCCGCAGCCCCAGGCAGGACTCGTCGTTCAATTACGGGTCGTCGTTTTCGCGGGGAATGACGCTCGAAATCGAAGGACGTCGGACCGTGTTCATCTCGGGCACGGCGAGCATAAACACGGCCGGTGCGAGCACCCACATTGGCGATGCGGAAGGCCAGAGCCTCGATACGCTCATGAGCATCGCGGCTATCCTTGAGGAGCAGGGCGGCGGCCTTCAAAACATCGCTTCGGCAACCCTGTTCTGCAAGAATCGCGAGGCCTGGGAGGCTTGGGAGCGGGTGACAAAACTGCTGGGGGTTCCGGCGCTCCCGAAAGTGAGCGTCCTTGCCGACGTGTGCCGGCACGACCTGCTCGTGGAGATGGAGGCGGTGGCCGTGATATGAGCCGCGAAGCGCAGTAGCCTCACGATGAAATTCGCTTTCTTTCTGAATGGTCAGCCTGGGCCCGCCGAGATTCAGGTTCCAGAGCTGGAGGCAGAGGCCCGCGCGGCGAAGAAGCTGCCCGCGCCAGCGGAACTTGAGGAGAGCTATCCCTTGGACGACAAAGGGGCGAATCTTGTTGCGAAGACCCGCCGCGAGATCGCGGCGATCTTTGCCGGGCGTGACGACAGGCTTGTGGTTGTCGTAGGACCGTGTTCGATCCACGACCCGGCGGCGGCCCTAGACTATGCCGGGCGCCTGGCCCGCGTGGCGGCAACACACGTGGACGACCTTCTGGTCGTCATGCGGGTCTATTTTGAGAAGCCGCGGACCGTGGTCGGCTGGAAGGGCTTCGTCAATGATCCCCGGCTCGACGGATCCTACGAAATCAACGAGGGATTGCGCCGCGCGAGGAAGCTGCTGGTCGAAATCAACCGCCTAGGTCTTGCGGCGGGGACCGAGTTCCTGGACAGTATCCTCGGCCAGTTCTACGCAGACCTGATTTCATGGGGGGTGATCGGAGCCAGGACCGTCGAGAGCCAGATCCACAGGGAGCTTGCCTCCGGGCTGGCGATGCCGGTCGGGTTCAAGAATCGAACGGATGGCGACTTTCTCGTGGCTGTGGACGCGGTCCGCGCGGCGCGCTCCGCCCACCGGTTCCCCATGCTCGCGCGGGATGGGATTCAGACGGTCAAGGTGTCGACCGGAAACAGCGAAACACACGTCATCCTGCGGGGTGGCACCAGCGGACCCAACTTCTCGTCGCCGGACGTGCGCGCCGCTGCCGCAATCCTGAGGAAACACGGGCTTCCTCCGCACCTCATGGTGGACTGCAGCCACGCGAACAGCGGAAAGGACCCCGCAAGACAGCCTGCGGTGGCGTCCGCCGTGGCGGCCCAGCTCCGGGCGGGCGAGCGCGCTATTTCGGGAGTGATGCTGGAAAGCAACCTGGTTGGCGGGGCGCAGATCCCCTCAAAGCGGCCTCTTGTCTACGGACAGAGCATCACGGACGGATGCCTTGCCTGGGAGGCGACAATTCCCGTCCTGGATGGGCTTGCACTGGCAGTCCGGGTGCGAAGGCAGCTAAGGGATGTCTCTTGCACCGATCTTGGGGCGGCAGTTGACCGGCCCGAAGACATTGGCCTCTCCCGCGTTGCGAACGTGGTCCATTCGGAGCCCCCGCAAGCCCCCAACAGTGCAAGGCTGCGCGTCCTGGTTGCGGATGATGAGCCGCTGGCCCTGTCGCGCCTGCTGACACTGCTGCCGAAGGACATCGACATCATTGGGAGATACGGCACGGGGACCGAGGCCATGGAGGCCATGCGCCGAGACAGGCCTGATGTCGCCTTTCTCGACATGCAGATGCCAGGCTGCGACGGGCTGCAGGCGGTCGCGGGCCTGGAGCCCTCCGAACGTCCTGCCGTCGTGTTCGTGACGGCGTATCAGAAATATGCGGTGGACGCATTCGACGTTCGGGCGGTCGACTACGTGCTCAAGCCTTTCGACAGGGAGCGCCTTGCGAAGGCATTTGAGCGGGCGGCCGAGTACGTTAACAACCGGCGAGCAAGCGGGGCAACGGCCGCCGGGCGGTCGGAGACCAAGGGCACCCCAATTCCCAGTGGACTCAATGAGCGGCGCCGCACGGGCGAATGAGGCGCAGCGATCGACCCTGCACCCTCAAGCAATTCTTATCAGGTAGCGCGGCCGCCGCTCTGCCGCGCTCCTAGCAACAGCGACCTATTCAGATTCTCCTGTCACCCAGGACCACCTTACCCCGAGGCTGGCTCGAATCGGGCGAGGAGGCGTCCTCGGCGGTCACAAAGAAGTCCAGGCTGTCGGGCTTCACACCTGCCGCCGGAGAGACGGAGAAGAAGTAGAGCCCGCGGGCGGGGTCCGTAACCGGTAGGATACCGGCCTCTCGGACCTTGCCCGATACTCTATCGAGAATCCAGAGGTGGCAGCGCATGCCCCGCTCGATCACGGGTAGCTGGCGGATGGCGATGAAGCCTTGGTTGCTGCCCGGGTCGAAGAGCGCGTAGCCGCGCCCGCTCTTGCCGGCGGAGGCCATCTTGACCGGCAAGTCATCGGGCTTCTCCCAGAATTGCTGTGCGAGCGACGCGAGCTGGATGAACCGGGCGTCGGCATTCTGCGCGGGCTGCTGCATCGGCAGCTCGGCAAGGGTGCTCCGGCTCGAGTCGAGCCCGACAAGGATCACGAACGGACGGCTGGCCGCGATGGTGGCCCTGCGAAGATTCAGGAGAGCGATCGTTCCGAGGCTCGCCGCGATAACCGCGGCGAGCCCCCAGCGTGCGATCGTGACCCACATCGGAACGGTTCGGGCAGGTAAACGTGCGTCGCCGGCGGAAAGTCGGTCGATCCGGGCTTCGATTTGCGCGAGAAGCCCCGGGGGCGGCTCGTGTTGCGGCAGGCTCCGTATGCGGCGGGCGAGCGCGGTCTCGAGCCCGCTTACAAGCGCCGCGAGCCCGGGATCGTGCGCAAGCCGGGCCTCGAAGGCGGCGCGCTCGCGTGCGTCCAGCCGGTCAAGCACATAGAGGCACGCGAGTTCTTCTGTTTGGGAGTTCATGATGCGGAATCGTTGAGGGTTGTACGCAGTTCCAGCAGTCCGCGCCGGATCCAGGACTTGACGGTGCCGACGGGCTGCTCGAGGCGCTGCGCGATCTCGGACTGGGTCATCTCCGAGAACAGCGCGAGCTCGAGGGCGCGGCGCCGGATCGTGGGAACGTCCGCGAGTGCCCCGATTACGCGCTCGGAGTCCTCGCGGGCCTCGGTCTCTTGCCGGACTGTCTCGCCGGTGGAGAGGTCCGCGGGCGCCTCGGCCTCCGCGCTCCGTGGTGTCGCAAACGGGCGGCGCCGGCGCTTGCGCAAATGGTCGATGCAGGTGCGGCGCAGGATTGTCACGGCCCAGGTGAACGGTCGCGACCTTCGCGAGTCGTAGGAAGCGGCGTTTCGCCAGATCTTCACAAAGGTGTCCTGCAGCATCTCCTCGGCGTCGCCCACGTCGCCCACCAGGCGTATGGCCAGCGAGAACAGGGGCGCGCTGTAGCGGGCGTAGAGGAGCCGGAACGCTTCGCGGTCACCCACGCCGGCCTGCGCGAGGAGGCAGGCCTCCTCAATGACCGCTTCGTTCTCAGGGTTGGGCGCCACGGCCGGATGAGGTGCGATCGGGGGTCAGCGCTTCTTGCCGTCCGCCTTTGGAAAGAGGGCCGACTCGATCTTTGAGGCGACGATGTCCGCCGCCCCGCGGACAACGCGCTCGAGCACGTCGTCCTCCTGCTGTGTTGGGCGCGGATAGTAGCGGTACCGGATGATGCCGAAGTCCCGTTTTACTCCATGATCGTCGAGCGTCATCCAGGCATGGAAGGTGAGGTCTCCCGGTGTCTCCTCGTAGATGCCCTGGTAGAACACCCGCAGCTCGATATCGTGCGGCGGGTTGTTGGCGGCGAAACGCTCGACACTGATCCTTACCGGCCATTTTCGCTGCTCAAACACGTCAGTGAACACCATCTTCATCCGCTCGAAGTCGGTGATCCTACCCGGACCGCGCACGAGCGATTCGACAATCACAACGGTAAGCTCACGCGGGGCGCTGGCGGAAGCCGAAGCGACTTGTGCTCGCCCGGGGGCGCTTGTGGCGACAAACAGGGAAAAGAGCAGGGTACCTGCCGCGAGGCAGGTTCTGACGGGGGGGGTATCCATTGGTCGGGTTGCAATCACTTCTACGCCTGTTTTCGGTGGGCGGATGCAGGGTGGGGGGACATTTGGCGCCTATATCAAAGGGTGGATCGCCGGCTCACGCCGCCGCCTCGTCGGCGGCCCGGCGCTCCTTCAGGTCGGAAGCTATCTTTGCCATCCTCGCCTCGTTGAGCGGATAGGAGAGCACAAGGACCATCGAAGCGACTCCGATTGATGCGGGGATCAGGCTCATAAGCAGCAGCAGACCGCGCAGCGAAGCTGGGGTCTGGCTGGCATTGGCCACGAAGCCCACGCTTTGCATGAGGGCCAGGGCCACCCAGGCCCCGATCGCCCAACCCTGTTTTTGCGAGAAGATGGATGCGGAAAAGATCAGGCCGGTGGCGCGGCGGCCTCTCCTCCATTCCGCGTAGTCCGCCGTGTCGGCATACATGGCCCAAAGCAGGGCGGTCAGGGGGCCGCTGGTGATGGAGGTCAGCAGATTCATTCCGTAGATCAGCGAGAGTTGGTCGGGCCCGAGGAAATAGAACGAGGCGGTCGATGCCATTGTGATCGCAAGCAGGGCGACGACCGCCGGCTTTCGGCCCATGATCCTGGCGATGAAGGGGATCATCATGACGCCGACCAGGGACGCGATCTGGCTGCTGGTGGTGAACGCCGAGACCAGGCTCTCCCAACTCCACGTCTGCGTGCCGGCGGCGTACCCTGGAAGGAACGAGGGAAGGGTCAGTGTCTGAGGGCCGACGTAGTACTTGAAATAGTGGACCGTCACGCTGGCCCTGAGCGCCCCGGAGACGATAAAGGTGATCGTCGTCCCGAGTACTATCAACCAAGGCCCGTTGGTCACTAGGTCCCCAAGGTCACGCAGCACCGACGTCCTCTGTGCCTTCGGCGGACTGACGCGTTCGCGGACGTTTAGAAACGTGGTCAGGAAGAAGACGACCGCGGCAACGCCATATAGGGCGAAGGCCAGCTGCCATCCACGCTCCACGGTCCTGGCGCCAAGCCAGCCGCCGACTTTTGACATCGGAAGAAGCGTTGCAGAGACGATGACGCCCCCGGCAAAGGCCCCTACGAACTGTATCGACGAGAGTTCTGTCCGTTCGCTCGGATTGGGCGTGATAACGCCGAGCATCGCCGTGTAGGGTATGTTGACCGCGGTATAGAGCAGCATCAGTGCGTTGTACGTGGCATAGGCCCAGACGAGCTTTCCCGAGGCGCCAAGGCTTGGCACGGTGAACGTGAGCACGCCCATGACCGCCAGCGGCGCGCAGAACAAGAGAAGGAAGGGGCGGAACTTGCCCCAGCGCGAGCTCGTGCGGTCGGCGAGCATCCCCATGACAGGGTCGAGAAACGCGTCCATACTCCGGCTTAGCCCGATCATCGTGCCTGCCGCGGCCGCGCCTATGCCGAAAACGTCGGTGTAGAAGATCGTCAGATACACCATGAACGTCTGCCAGTAGAGGCAGGACGCCATGTTGCCGAAGCCGTAGGAGCATTTCTCCCAAAGCGTCAGGGGTCCGGGCTTGGCTGGCGATGGTGGCATGGGTTGGCCGCTTGGGTTTTCAGGCGCCGTCGTCGATGCTTGCAGCCGTGGTCGCCGCGTAACTGCCGACGGGCGTTTGGCGGCTGAGTATGTCCTTAGCAGGCAGGCGAACGGAATTCGAGTGTCAACCTCGCGCCGCGAGGCGTCGGAGCAACGCCTCTCTTGACGTCAAGGGGCGAGTTGAACGGCGGCAGCGATGCCCTACTAGGCCGGGCGCCCCCTGGGCGCGGACGCCGGAATTACTTGCCTGCGTCGCCTGGGGGCGGGGCCTTGATGTGGAGCGAGTGCAGGAAGTCCAGTGGAAGCGCGCTTTCTCCTTCCTTCCCAGCCGAGGACCATTTGATGCTGAGAAAGCGGGGGCTCGGCACCATGGGGAAAAAGAGGCTGCCGGTCCATGTCTTGCCCGGCGCAAGGGTCAGAGGCAGCACGATTCGGCGCCGCTCGAACTCCTTTTCCATTGCGGCCTTGTTGTAGTGGTTGATCGTCACCACCCCGACGTAGTATACGGGAAGCACGACGAGTGTAGCTGTAGCCGCGACGGCCCCGGCGGCGGTCATTGCGTTGGCGGCCAAGACAGCCGCCCCGGTCCCGACGATGATCAGGCCCGGGGTCGTGTAACGCACGAATGCCACGCCGGCCCCGCGGTACTTCTCCTCGAGGGTTTTGCTCTCCTTTTCCAGCGCCCAGGGTTTGTCACCGGCGTGTTGGACCGTGCCAACCAAATCGGCCAGGTCGCCGCGGGTCACCGTGATCTGCTGGTCGCCCGTGTTGCGGACGGTGACGACATATTCGTCCCAAAAGGCATCCCGCTTCCACGAGCCGGGGCCGTTGTAGGTGACGACGGCGTTGAGCGATGCCTCAAGCTGACTGGGCTGAAAAGGCACGTTGATGATCTCGGGCGGCGGTGTGCCTTTCCTCGCCTCCAAATATCGCGTCGACACGCAGCCGGAGAGCAGGAAGGCGGCGCCGCACAGCAGAGCGGCTGCGACCGAATAGAGCCCAGCTTGCGCAGGGAGTCCATATCGGGCGTTCATTGGGGTGGTGTCCCGTCCTTGGTGTCCGGGTAAACGCGGCCCCCGTTGAACCATCACGTGCATGACGCGGCCATCGTAACAACCGGCGCACCGGGCCGCTATGCATTCCTTGCTAAATTCGGCAGCAGGGAGCCGAACCCTGAACCAAAGCAAAGGATGAAGGGCCCTCAGTCCGTGTGCGGCAAAGCCGAGGCCAGCCTCCCTGCCTGCAGCTGCATGCCTCCCATGTTGCCGCTCCTTGCGCTTAGAACCAGGCGAATCCCCGCGGACGGCAGCACCAGGGCGGTCGAGACTTCCCCGCGTCCGTTGATGCCTCGTGGGTTCAAAGGGATCCGTCACGCGGCATATCAGGAAGGGAGGTGC
>CAZHPC010000001.1:0-6699 GCA_964534685.1 uncultured Opitutaceae bacterium | reverse complement strand
GATGCCTCGTGGGTTCAAAGGGATCCGTCACGCGGCATATCAGGAAGGGAGGTGCCCGCAGCCGGCGGAAATGACCTTACTTGGGCTCGCCGGATTCTGTGCATGGCCTCTGGATGGGAATCGCTGCAGGATCACCGCCCTGCGTCGATTGTGTCGAATCAAGCCGGCTTTCTGCGGTCTGCGGGGAACAACAGGTGCAGGTGATATACTATAAAATGTTGTGGACTCATCGTCTAGACCCGGCGAAAAGCTCCATTTGGAACGCGTTGTCCGATGGCCGAGGACGGTCGTGTGCATCCTGCTGGTCCTCTTGGCGATCGCCGTGGTCGCGCGAATGCTGGCGCCCGGATATATTCACCGCGCAGTCAATCGCCGCCTGAGCCAGATTCCCGGCTATGCGGGCCACGTGGGCGACATCAACCTTCAGCTGTGGCGCGGAGCATATCGGATTGACGACATCGAGATCGTCAAGAGCAACGGAAAGGTCCGCGAACCGTTCTTCGCCGCCAAGAAGATCGACTTTTCCATCGCGTGGAGGGAATTGCTCGGAAAGAAATTTGTCAGCGACATCTATATAACCGACGGACGGCTTATATTTCTCCGCGGCCCTACCGATGAGACAAGCCAGCTGACGGCCGATCGCCGGTGGCAGGAAGTCATCGACGATCTTTTTCCGATCGATATCACCCATCTCGAGATAGTGGGTGGCGTCATCCGCTTTATCGACACGACCCGCGAACCACGCGTTGACATCGGGGTTCATGACCTTGTGGCCGTCGCCACGGGCCTGCGCAACCGCCCGTCGGGGAGCGGGGAGGTTTTTCCCGCGACGATCGATATCTCGGGCCGGTCGATCGGAAACGGCCAACTTCGCCTTAACGCGAAGCTGGAGCCCCTTGCAGACCAGCCGCATTTCGAGCTCACCGTTGAGCTGAAAAAAGTCTCTTTGCCCGCCCTAAACGAATTGCTTAGGGCCTATGTCGGCATCGACGTGTCACAGGGGCAGTTCGACGTATTCGGACAGATGGCCATGCAGAAGGGCCATTACGAGGGGTATCTGAAGCCGTTTCTGGACCACGTCGACTTCAAGAACCGTGACGACGAAAAAAAGAATTTTGGCGAGCGCATTTGGAAGGATGCCGTTGTTGCGGTGATCAAGCTTTTTAAGAACAATGACACCAAGCAGCTGGCTACCCGTATTCCCTTCTCGGGCGATGCGCAGGGCATAGATGTCAAGACGATGAGGACCATCGTAAACGGGCTGCATCACGGCTTTGTGGAGGCATTGCCGCGGGGCTTCGAGGGGACCACGCATCCCGACGCAGCGAATTCCAAGTTGCCGCCAATGGCCCCCGAGGGCTCCAAGCTGGGGCCCGGGGCCAAGCCGCAACCTTGAGGGACCGCGTCCCGTTGTCGACCTAAGCAGATCCACTAGCATCGGTTGAAGATTAAGCATTCCGCCGGATGCTTACGTCTTGATGCGATGGGTAATGAAAACGACCGGTTTCGCATGGCCGTCGTAAGCAAACAGAAATGAGATGCTGCAGGAATTGATATGGATGTTGGCCACAATGATCTGACGTGGAAGGTGGCCATTCCCGGACAAATCCTCTGTAACTCAGCAAGATGCCTGGCGATGAAGGGTGGGTGGTGGGCCCACAGGGATTCGAACCCTGAACCAAAGGATTATGAGTCTCTTACTCCAGTGATCCAAATAGTTTCCATTTATTCTAAAGAGTATCGAATTAAGATATGTAATAAATTCCACATAAACGATTTACGAAGTATCTTGCTCTGTTAGATCCGCACACGTCAGCACTAAAAACGTGTGAGATGAACGTGAGAAACGTGAGAAACTTAATATGAGCAAAAGTCATTTGGAATACTGGAAGGACGCCCTGCGAAAGCAGAAGCTCCCACGGTCGGAGTGGGAATCGACAGGCCGAACCAAAGATTGGGAGGTATACGTCCAATATAGGGGTCGCCGAGAATGGTTTAACCTTGGAAGTCCCAATAGGGAGGTCGCGGCCGTCAAAGCTAGGGAAATCTGGCTAACTCTTCGCACGGTGGGATGGGAATCGGCTCTCTCGAAGTTTAAGCCAAACATGCTTCAGATTATCCGATCACCGTCAGTCGGTACATTCCTTAAGCTTGTCGAGGACCACAGCACGCTTAGACCAAGCAACCTTTGATGCGGCTTTCGACACTCTCCTGCTCCTTTGGGAAACCATGGTTGAAAACCATTCACTCCTATCTTCAATGGATTTCAACGTCGTCTGCCTCATCGGGTCAATTAGCGGCTGCTGAAATCGGCGGGACAAAAATCATCCTAACCGTATCCTCTGCGAGGCGGTCGAACGCATTTATGAAAGTGCGCCCCGATATGGGTCGTGATTCGGCGTAATTCTTCCGAGAATACGCGTCCCATGAGAGACGACTACCTAAAGGAAGCTCTAAAGACGATCAGTGATCCGAACATACTGGTAAACGTAGTCTCTCGCCGTGTGAAACAGCTAAGGCGCGGATATCGCCCACTGGTCGAATCGCTTGAAAAGCTTTCGGCGGAGGACACGGCACTTCGAGAAATAATCGAGGGTAAGATCGGCTACGAACTGGCTAGCAGCACTGCCAGAAGTTAGCGGCAAACCCTTAATGGTGCTCCTTGGATTCCCTCTCGTGGGTCTGTCGGATTCGTCCCAGTTCCTTCTTCCGTTGTTGGGACTGGCCAAGATGTGAACCTTGAAACTTCACGGAAGATTCGGCCCAACCCAACGTCCGCAACTTGTAAGATTTCACCGGCTACGTTTGATTTAAACGACAGCCCGCGAAATTCCTTGCCGCCCTTCGCTACCATTATGACCGACCAACAAATCGACCAAAAACTCAGAGACCTCGAACACAAGATTACCCAAATCAGCAACAGCGTTTCCAGCTGCGCGTTAGCGTACGACGTAACTGCAAACAAAAGAGAAATTGCCCGCTTCGAGCACCAGCTCTCGGAAATGCAGAGAAGGATCAGAACTTTAGAAAAGCTCTGACATCGATCACTGTAACGGGCAACATCTCTGGATGGGCTTGGCAATGAGGCAGCTTCCCCAAGTCGGCATCATAGTCGTAACTGTAGTATTCCATGATAAGAAATATCTCGGACGGATGCTGCCGTGAGGCACCCGGAAACCCGGCTGTCGGGTTTGATGCAAGGCCGGGAGAGCCTTTTGAAGGCCTTGTCGCCTAAAGGCTCCTGCCTATTCTACCGATCTGACCCGGGCGGGCCCCATCCGTTCTTTCGGAACATTCCAGTGCCACGTTCAGCGTTTCCATGAATTCTTTGACCTTGATCGGCTTGGTGAGGTACCTGAAAAATCCGACTTCAATGCCAAACTGAATGTCTCGTAACATTGCATTTGCGCTGAGGGCAACGATGGGGATGTGCGCCGTGGCCGGGTCTTCGCGCAGAATTGTCAGAGCGTCGACACCGCTGATTTCAGGCAGATTGATGTCCATCAGAATGACGTCCGGCTTAGAGGCTCGCGCAAGCTTGATGCCGAGAGTCCCGTTAACCGCAGTCAATAGCTTCATGTCAGAGCGCTGCGCGATGAGTTGCTCGACCAGCATCATATTTGCGGGGTTGTCCTCGATATACAGCAGGGTGCGCAATCGCGCGGAGACGTTTTTCAAAGTGACCGGGTTTATTTTTTTGCCTTTTCCGGGTTAAAAGGAATTTCGACGCGCACGGTCGTGCCTTTTCCGCGAGCGGATTCGATGGTCAACTGTCCGCCGACCATTTCGACCCGTTCTTTCATGCCAACCAGGCCCAGACGTTTGTGATTTTGGGCCAAAACGGCTTTCTCGACGAGAAAGGACCTCCCGTTGTCGCCAATCTCCATCCGGATAGCACCCAAAATCTTACTGATGCTCATCTTGACCTGAGTGGCACGCGCATGGCGAGTAACGTTGGTGAGCGCTTCCTGTGCCACGCGGAACAGCACGGTTCGCTCGTCATCGCCCAATGCCTCGACTCCGCCGAAGGCCGTCATTTGAATTTTGATTTTCTTCCGCTCCGCCAGGCTCTTACAATACGCGTGGAGGGCCGGGATCAGACCAAGGTCGTCCAGCACCGTCGGCCGAAGTTCGCGAGCGAATCGGTGGACCTCGATCACCGATTTTTCCACCAGCCGCTGCGTGTGGATAATCTTCTTCATGGTCTGCGCGTCCATGGTGGCTTTTCCCCTCAGGGCCGACAACTCGACGTTAATGCCGATCAGCATTTGCACGACCTCGTCATGTAGTTCACGGCTGATCTCCTTTCGCAGTTCCTCTTGGGCCAAAATGATCTGACGGGTCTGTTGGCTGAGTTTGTCCCGCATGATATTGGACTCAAAAAAGAGTGCTTGATGCTCCTCGTTGGCCTTTCGGATAAAAGAGACGGAGGCTTTCAACTGCGTGTTCATCGCAGCCAATTCCGATGTGCGCTCAGCCACCTGTTCTTCGAGTTGTCCGGCGTGGACGGACAACTGCGCTTGCGTGCGGTGCAACGCTTCCTCGATCCGTTTGCGCTCGCTAATTTCCTCTCGCAGGAGGGCATCGTCCACGACGAGTTGATTGAAGAGTCTCTTGACTTCCATGTGCAGCAGGCGGACTTCGATCATGTTGTGAGCGCGGACCAATACCTCTGCGATATCGAACGGTTTGCTGACGAGATCCCTCGCCCCTGCTTTCAGCGCGAGCAAAATTTGTCCCGGTTGGGCAGTTAGCACGAGAACAGGAAGATAGCCGTCGGTTTCGATTACCTTCAGGCCCTCCATCACTTGGTATCCGTCCATGCCGGGCATCTTAAGATCGAGCAGGATCAAGCTGTAACGGTTAATGCGGTAAAGCTCGCAGACCTCCTGCGGATTCGTCGTGGAGGCTATGGAAACGTAGCCAGCATTGCTCAAAATTTGCTCCAACAGGGAGACGTTGGTCTCCTGATCGTCAACGATCAGGATGCGGGCTTTGAATATGTCGAATGAATTAATCATGACACTTGTTCTGCGTTATTTGCTCTGGCGATCCGTTTTTTCCGTGAATTCCAGCGCAGCGTTCAGCGTGTCCATGAAGTCTTTGACCTTAATTGGCTTTGTGAGATAGCGGAAGAATCCCGCTTCCAAGCCATTCGCGATGTCGCGAGGCATGGCGTTGGCGCTCAGGGCAACGACGGGAATGTGTGCCGTGACCGGGTCTTCGCGCAGGATTTCCAGGGCTTTGATCCCGCTGATGCCAGGAAGGTTGATGTCCATTAGGATTACCGTCGGCTGAGTAGCGCGGGCGAGCTTGATGCCGAGAATTCCGTTCACCGCAGTCATCATCCGTATGTCCGGGCACCGCGCGATGAGTTGCTCGACCAGCTCCATGTTCGCTGGGTTGTCCTCGACATAGAGCAGGGTGCGCAGCGACGCGCCGGCCGGCAATTGTGGTCGGACAAAGACTTCGACTTCGTCGCTTTGGACCTTAGGTTGGGGCGCCGCAGCCGAGGTCAGTTCGCACCAGAACACGCTTCCTATGCCGGGCGTGCTCTCCACGCCGAGGACGCCCCCCATCATTTCGGTCAACCGCTTTGTCACGATAAGGCCGATGCCCGTGCCGGCCACAACGCCAGCCTCTTGGCCGAGTCGATTGAACGGTTGGAATAGCTGCGCCAACTTGTCTGGCGGCAGTCCCTTGCCGGTGTCCGTGAAGCTGATGCGAATGCGTTCTGGGCCGCTCACGGTGCAGTCCACGACCACCTTTCCCTCCTCTTGGTTGTATTTGATCGCGTTAGAAAGCAGGTTGATGACAATCTGTTTCAAGCGCCTCCTATCGGCTCTGACAAAGGTCGGATTGTCGAACTTGGGAAAAGTCATGTGGATGCCGCGCTGTTGCGCCTGCGGCTCCATCATGGACTGGCATTCGGACATAACCTCGGCCAGCGACACATGTTCCATTGACAGCGACACTTGTCCGGACTCAATCACCGCGAGATCGAGGATTTCATTGATCAGCTTCAGCAGGTGCCATCCCGCTTGGAGAATCTGGGCAATGCGCGCCGCCTGGGGGGCCGTCGGCAACGGGGCGGCTGACTCCATCAGTTGAGCGAAGCCGAGGATAGCATTGAGCGGGCTGCGCAGCTCATGGCTCATGCTGGAGAGGAATTCCGATTTGGCGCGGTTGGCTTTTTCCGCCACGGACTTGGCGCTCTCCAGCTCGATGTTCGATTTCTGGAGCGCGTACTCGAAGTGCTTTCGCTCCGTAATGTCGCGCGCGGCGGCGAACACGCCTTGCAGCTTTCTATCTCGGTCGTAGAAGGTGGTGGCGTTGTAGGACACCACAGTTTCCTTGCCGTCTCTGGCGCGCGCGGTGAGTTCGTAGTTGATGACCTTCTTTTCGCTTAGCACCAGCTTGATAGCTGCATCGGCCAGCTCCGCATCGGTGAAGCAGTTCTTGAACGGTGCGCCGATCAACTCATCACGCGTACAGCCGGTAAGCGCCTCCATCTGCTTGTTGACGTCGGTGATGATACCGAGCGGATCGCTGCTCATCAGCGCGTCGATGTTGGATTCGATAAGGGAGCGCGTGTAGAACTGCTGGTCGCGCAAACGCTGATCGAGCTTCTTCCGCTCTTCTTCGATCTGCTTGCGAGCGGTGTTGTCGGTGCCGATCAGCAGATAACCAATGATGGCG